>CAXUJE010000225.1:0-9160 GCA_964251035.1 uncultured Acetobacteraceae bacterium | reverse complement strand
CACCAAGCGCCAAATGTTCCGAGGTTCAAGACCAGCGCTCCTTGGTACGTCTTATGACGCCTACTCGGCACTTGCCGCCGAATTGCAAGGATTGAGTCAGAGCCGAGCGCCGATCCTCACGCGCAGGCAGTTCCAAGCCAGAGCGTCCTCAGCTACCGTGCATGTTTGCAGGGAGTGCAGCGTTTTGAGCTTCTCGGGTATTTTTGCGCGGGGCGTATCGCTGGTCGGCGGCGGGGCGCTGGCGATGCGGCGGCTGAAGCATGGGACGCCTGAACCGGCTTGGGGAGGTGCTCCGGCCATTCCGGAAGCGAAGCCGCAGGGCAGCATTCCGACGCTGAAGATGCCGACAGCACGGGGATGGAGCCCCGGGCAGACGCCCATCGCGGCACCAGGCCTCAAGGTCCATGCGTTCGCTTCGGGCCTCAAGCATCCGCGCTGGCTCCTCGTGCTGCCGGGCGGTGACGTCTTGGTTGCCGAGGCCACGGAAAAAAGCCGGCCCGCCAAGAGCGTGTTCGACTACGCCATGGTCAGCACGATGCGGCGCGCCGCGGCGATGGGCGAAAGCGCCAACCGCATCACCCTGCTGCGCGACACGGACGGCGACGGCGTGGCCGAAACCCAGGACGTGTTCATGGAAGGATTGAACCAGCCCTTCGGCATGGCCGCCCTCGGCACCAATTTCTACGTGGGCAACACCGATGGCGTCGTGGTTTTTCCCTATGCCGAGGGAGCGGACCGGATCACGGCGCCCGGCCGGAAGCTGGTCGACTTCAAGCCCGGCGGCCATTGGACACGCAGCCTTCTGCCAAGCCCCGACGGCCAGAAGCTATATGCCGGCGTCGGCTCGCTCAGCAACATCGGCGACGAGGGCTTGGATGCCGAGGAGGGGCGCGCCGCCATCTATGAGCTTGACCTTGCGACGGGCAGCAGCCGCATGTTCGCCAGCGGCCTGCGCAACCCGGTGGGCCTGGCGTGGGAGCCGTCGAGCGGCGTCCTTTGGACGGTCGTCAACGAGCGCGACGGCCTCGGCGACGAGACGCCGCCCGATTACCTGACGTCGGTGCGCGACGGGGGCTTCTATGGCTGGCCCTGTTGCTACTGGGGCCAGACCGTGGACGACCGAGTGCCGCAGGACGCGAGAGCGGTCGCAGGCGCGTTGACGCCGGACTACGCGCTGGGTGGGCATACCGCGTCGTTGGGCTTGTGTTGGGTTCCGGCGGGCACGCTGCCGGGCTTTCCGGACGGCATGGCGGTCGGTCAGCACGGGTCGTGGAACCGCAGCAAGCTGAGCGGCTACAAGCTTGTCTTTGTGCCGTTCGAGGGTGGGCGTCCGTCCGGTCCGCCGCGCGACATCCTGTCGGGGTTCCTCAGTCCCGACGAACGCGTGTCCTACGGGCGGCCGGTCGGGGTGGCGCTCGGCGCAGACCGCCGCTCTTTGCTGATGGCGGACGATGTGGGCGATGTGATCTGGCGCGTGACGGGCGACAGGCCGGCCTAGGTGTTTCCGCTTGCCCTGGCCTGGCGCTCCTGGCGAGCCGCCGCATTTGGCTCGTCGCCCCACTCGACCACGCGCAGGTCGATGGGGAACGATCACGGCATCTGCCCGGGGCCGGCCACCACGACAAGGCGTGCGAGAAGGCCTTGGACCGGATCGCAAGCCGGGCCAAGGACGCCACCGTGCTGAACGAACCCGCCGTCGAAGAAGGCCAGGTGCCTGGCCGCGGGTTGCACGGAGTTGCGCGTGACATCGAGAACAACGAGGGCGTCTTGATCGACTACGGCCAGCGCTCCCGGGCTGGCAGGCCGATCTTGACTTCAAGGGCTGAGGGCACCGTCAATCAGTTGGCGAACGCACGCATGAACAAGTGCCGGCAGATGTGCTGATCGCCCCGTGGCGCCCACCGCGCGTCCAGGTCAGGGCCGCAGTGCTGGACGGAGGCTTCGGCCACCAGCCAATCCAGATCGCGTCGTAGCACCCCAGGTTTTTGACATTTCCCCCGGACCACAACGCCTTCAACGTATCGGCCCCGATGCTCAGGCTGCCTTCTCGTGCTTCAGCGTCGCCATGTCGATGACATAGCGGAAGCGGACGTCGCCCTTCTCCACTTTCCTGTAGGCGTCATTGATGTCCTGAATAGCGATGACCTGGATATCTGGCCCGATGCCATGCTCGGCGCAGAAGTCCAGCACCTCCTGGGTGTCGGCGAGGTTGCCGATCAGCGACCCAGCGATGCTCTTGCGGTGGGACGCCATTTGCTGGTTGTTCACGGGCGCCATCGGCTCCAGCGCGCCGACCACGACGACCGTGCAGTCGCGCTTCAGCAAGTCGATGAACGGGCTGAGGTCGTGTTTCTCGGGAATCGTGGATAGCATGAAGTCGAACGACGACTTCAGCGGCTTCATCGCGTCGGCGTCGCTTTCCAGGACACCCGCGACGCCCAGGCGTGCCGCTTCCTCGAGCTTCTCCTTCGTCCGGGTGAAGATGGTCACCTCCGCGCCCATCGCGTGGGCAAGCTTGGCGGCCATGTCGCCGAGGCCGCCAAAGCCGATCACGCCGACCTTGTCGCCCGCCTTCACGCCCCAGTGCTTCATCGGCGAGTAGGTCGTGACGCCGGCGCATAGGATGGGCGCCGCGACCTCGGGCTTCAGCTTCGCCGGAATCTTGAGCGCGAAATCCTCGTTGACGACGAGCGTGTCCGAATACCCGCCGAAGGTGTTGTCACGCTCGTACATGTTGCGCCCGTCCGGCGCCATCTTCGCCGGCACCATCGGGCCGTTGTAAGTCGCGAGCCAACTGTTCGGCCCCTCGCAATAGTTCTGGTCGCCCGAGTGGCACGGCTCGCAATGGCGGCAGCTCTCGATCATGCAGCCGACGCCGACCAGGTCGCCGACGGCATGCCGGGTGACGCCTGGCCCGGCCTTCGTCACGCGCCCGACGACCTCATGGCCGGGCACGCAGGGATAGACGGTGTTGGACCAGTCGTTCTTCACCTGGTGAATATCGGAATGGCAGACGCCGCAGTACTGGACCTCGATCTCGACCTCGTTCGGCCCTGCCTCCTGGCGCTCGAACTCGAACGGCCTGAGACGGCTGAACGAGTGCTTGGCGGCGTATCCGATGGCTTTGATCATGCTGTACTCCTGCGCTGACACGGCACAGGCAACGCGGTGCCAACGCCCGCGTCCCCTATGGCCGCTTCACAGTTGCGAGCCGTTCCATCCCTATCCGGTGATCTCATCCGACGTACGGACGATCACGGCGAACAAGTCGCGCAGGCCTGCGAGGCTCGCGACCTGCAACGCCGGGGCATGAACGATCCCGCCGTCAGAGTCCGGCAGGTCGCACGTGGCTGTGGCAGCGGCAACCACCGTCGGACGGAAGCCCAGGTTGAAGGCGCCGCGCGCCGTCGAGTTGATGCATATATGCGTCATGAACCCGGCGAGGATCACGTCGGTCACGCCCGACGCCCGTAGCTGGTCCTCAAGGTCAGTTTGCACGAACGAATTGGGGTAGTGCTTGGTGACCACCGGCTCGCCGACCCGGGGCGCGACCTCGTCGCTGATCTGGCCGATCCGCTGCGAAAGGTCGTAGGGCGAGCCGGCGCCGGTGTCATGCCGGATGTGGAACACCGGCACGCCGGCGGCCCGGGCGCGCTCCAGCAAGCGCCGTGCCTCGGCCAAGGCGGCCTCGACGCCTGCGAGCTGCATGACGCCCTCCCGGTAGGTGTTCTGGCAGTCGATCATCACCAACGCCGCGTCGCGCAGCGCCGGGGGTTGCGTGCCCAGGCCGGACACGTCGCGCAAGGTCTTTGGCGCCATCAGCTCGCTCCTCGTTGTCGTCAGTTGCCGCGGGCTGGCGGGCCGCCATGCTTCAGCTCGGCCGCTTCCTCGTCGGTGAACACGCGGCTGCGGGTCAGGAACCGCACGCCCTCCGGCGCTTCCAGCGAAAAGCCGGAGCCGCGGCCCGGCACCACGTCGATGATGAGCTGGGTATGCTGCCAGTGCTCGAACTGCGCCGCGCCCATGTAGAACGGGGCGTCGTCGATCGTGCCGAGCCGCACGTCCTGGGCGCCGACCTTGAACTCATGGAGCGGGTAGCACATCGGCGAGCTGCCATCGCAGCAGCCACCAGATTGGTGGAACATCACCGCGCCATGCAGCGCCCGCAGCTTGGCCAGCACCGCGGACGCCTCCGGCGTCACCAACACCCGTTCGACCATTCGATCCCCCTGCCACCGAGGACGGCAAGACGTTCCTGCCGTCCCCCGGCGCCTGCCGGCTAGAAGCCCATCGCCTTCGGGCTGTAGCTGACCAGCATGTTCTTGGTCTGCTGATAATGGTCGAGCATCATCTTATGGTTCTCGCGCCCGATGCCGGATGCCTTGTAGCCGCCGAACGCGGCGTGCGCGGGATACAGGTGGTAGCAGTTGGTCCAGACCCGCCCGGCCTGCACGGCGCGGCCGAAGCGGTAGGCCCGGTTGCCATCGCGCGACCACACGCCGGCGCCAAGCCCATACAGCGTGTCGTTGGCGATCGACAGCGCCTCCTCGTCGTCCTTGAACCGGGTCACGGACACGACGGGGCCGAAGATCTCCTCCTGGAACACCCGCATCTTGTTGTGGCCCTCCAGGATCGTCGGCTGCACGTAATATCCGCCATCCAGGTCGCCGCCGAGCTGGGCGCGGGCGCCGCCGATCAAGGCTTTCGCACCCTCCTGCCTGCCGATGTCGAAGTAGGACAGGATCTTCTCAAGCTGGTCGTTGGACGCCTGCGCGCCGACCATCGTCGCCATGTCCAGCGGGTTGCCCTGGACGATCTTGCCCACCCGGGCCACGGCGCGCTCCATGAAGCGGTCGTAGATGCTTTCGTGCACCAGCGCCCGGCTCGGGCAGGTGCAGACCTCGCCCTGGTTCAGCGCGAACATGGCGAAGCCTTCGAGCGCCTTGTCGAGGAACTCGTCGTCCTCCGCCATCACGTCCTTGAAGAAGATGTTCGGCGACTTGCCGCCCAGCTCCAGCGTCACCGGGATGATGTTCTCGGACGCATACTGCATGATGAGGCGGCCGGTCGTGGTCTCGCCGGTGAAGGCCACCTTGGCGACGCGCTTCGACTGCGCCAGCGGCTTGCCGGCCTCGACGCCGAACCCCTGCACGACGTTGATGACGCCGGGCGGCAGGATGTCGGCCAGCATGTCCATCAGCACGGCCAGGCCCATCGGCGTCTGCTCGGCGGGCTTGATCACCACGCAGTTGCCGGCGGCCAGCGCTGGCGCCAGCTTCCAGGTCGCCATCAGGATCGGGAAGTTCCACGGGATGATCTGCGCGACGACGCCCAGCGGCTCGTGGAAGTGGTAGGCAACCGTGTCGTGGTCGATCTCGCTGATGCCGCCCTCCTGTGCGCGGATGACGCCTGCGAAGTAGCGGAAGTGGTCGACTACCAACGGCATGTCGGCCAGCGTCGTCTCGCGGATCGGCTTGCCGTTGTCGATGGCCTCCACCAAGGCGAGCGTGCTGAGCCGGCTCTCGATCCGGTCGGCGATCTTGTTCAGCATGTTCGACCGCTCGGCAGGCGACGTGCGGCCCCAAGCCTCGCGTGCGGCATGCGCGGCATCCAGCGCCAGCTCCACGTCCTCGGCCGTCGAGCGGGCGATCGTGCAGATGACCCGGCCGTTGATCGGCGAGATGTTGTCGAAGTGCTGGCCGCGGACAGCCGGCACCCACTTGCCGCCGATCCAGTTGTCGTAATGCGGACGGATCGCGATTTCCTTGGCGATATCGCTGAGGGCTTTGTCGACCATGTAGCTTAAGCCTATTGCCCAACGCTGCCGTCCGGCACGACCCAAGACTGCCTCGTCATGCCCGAAAGTATATAGCGAAGTTCACCACAAGCCAACGCCTGTTCAAGGCACGATCCTGCCAGCCATCGCCGGTCTAGCAATGGCCGGGTTGCGGTGACGCAAGGGGAGTGCGCTGGATCATGAGCGTTTTGACGTAAACGAGACAACCCTGGAGCAGGTGCAGGCTCAGCACGGTCGCTTCCTGGTCCTCGATGCGGTTGGTCGCGATCTCGCCGCCACGGCCGTAGAGGATGAAGCCGTTGGCCGAATTCCAGTTTTTGACCACGTTCAGTTCCTCGTGGATCTCGCGCCGGAGGCGGATGTCGGACAGATAGCGGCAGACGAAAGTCGTCCGGAGAGCTTTGCCCAGCTCGACCAGCGCCCGGATACGTAGGTGCTGCAGGTTGGCGCGGGTGAAGCGGCGCAGGATGTCGGCCGCGGCCGCGGCCGCGGTCGCGGTGCCGAGCCGGAGCGCGGTCGCATAGCGGACCATCTGGTCGTATTGCTGGGCGATCAGCGCCCAGTCGGTCGGGCGCGTGAGGACCGGCTGCAAGACCGGGTAGGCGTCGGGCGCTCCTGTGATGAGACGGTAGAGCCGCTGGCGATGGATACCCTTCAGCCGCGGCAGAAGTTGGAAGCCGAGGAACTTGCAAAAACTGAAGGCAACCTTGGACTGTCCATGAGAATCGACGTAGGTGCGGTCCACCTCCATGTGGATGCAGTGGCGCAGAACGCCCTCGATCATGGCGGCGGCCTCCGACGAGGAGACGGTCTTGAGCTGCGAGTGGATGCACAGCGACTTCCTCTCGACAGGCCAATAAACCATGACACCCCTCCCGCCATATCGGGCGTGCCACTCCGTCATCAGGTTTCGGTCCCACGCCCCGAACTGCTTGCTGTCGACGGCGCACGCTGTGGTGCCTTCGCCCCCGATGCCGGGGTGGCGGGCGCGCAACGTCGCGCTCACAACTGCAGCGATGGCTTCGCCCAGGGCATCCCGCGTGATGAAGCGGCGCCGGACGTATAGCAAGCGTGCCAAGGGCGTCCGTCATCTCCGCCCGCACCCGCTTGATGAACGCCTAGGCGTGCCGCGGCAGGCTGAGGGCGGCATACTGCTCGTCGCGTCGGGCGTCGAGCACCGTCCGGTGCGCCTGGTTGTTGGAGCGGAAGGCGAGCGCGTCCAGCACCAAGGGCAACATCCGGCGGTAGTAGGAGCGGTAGATCGGCCCCGTGGCCTCGCCCTCGGCGATTAGGTCGTACAGGATCTGCTCACCCATGGCGGGGAAGATTACGTCGCGCACGGCACCGTCCGGGCGGGCGACGCTGGCGGCGGCCAGCTTGAACAGCAGCGCGGGCTTGCCGGCGACGCGCTTGAGGTCGGCGACCAACTCGCCTTCGACCCGCTTTTCGGCCCGGACGCCGATGCGGTGCACAATGGCGATGAGCAGGTCGGTGAGGCTGTCAGCGATCTCGCGCCCGCGCACGTGGCAAAAGGCGGCGAGCAGCAAGAGGCGGATTGGGTCCGGATGCTGGCGCAGCTCGTGCGGCTCCTCGACGCCGACCCGGCGGCAGTAGGCGAGCAGTACGCGCGCGGGCACGCCGTCGAACAGGTCGCCGGGCGACGCCAGCGCGCGGATGCGCCGGAGCTTGGCGGCTTTCTCGTCCACGCTTTTGAGGCTGGCCCGGCCGGCGCCGGCGCGCAGCACGAGCAATAGAGGCGGGTCGCGGCCATTCACGCCGCCGCCTTCTGCATCGCCGGGAACAGGCAAGCGGAGTAGGGCGTCGAGCCCGGCGGCGGTTTCGGACGGCGGGCACGCGAGCACGCCGGCGCAGAACGCTTCTTCCTGCTGGCGCAGGGCGGAACGCACCAGGCGCTCCAGGCGCTCGGGCGAGGGCGGTTCCAGTTTCAATGCACGGCAGCGCTCGCGCGCCGCGGCCAGCAGCCGGTCTTGCCGGCGTTCCCAGGGCGAGCGCCTGGTCGGTCAGCCAGCGGGCCAGGGCCATTGCGTCCTCGTCCGTGGCCTCGCGAAAGGAAGCGCGGCACGGCTCTGGACGCGTGATAGCGGATCGCGCGGCCGTGCCAGTCATAGCCGCGCCACGCTGCCGCACGTACGCCGACCTGGGCCGCGACGGCTTCCACCGCGGCCAGCGGCACGTCCTCGGGACGGCGTGGGAAGCGTTCTTCAGCCTGGAACAGCTTGAGCAGTACGGCAAAACCCAGGCGCGTGTTGCCGCTCTTGTTGCCGAGCCGCGCGCGGTCGGCGGCACGCAGCGTCCAGCGGTCGTCGGCCCCGTCACCTGCCAAGCCTCTCGTCGCGCCTGTCCTCCTCGCGTGAGGCATGCGGCACCACGACGGATGACCGCCGCATCCGCTATGCTGCGCCGATGAGCGAGCCGCCCACCACCGACCTGCCTCAGCCTTCCGCCAGGCTCTACCTGCGCCTGCTGCTCGGCCCGTCGGCGGCCATGGGGCCGGGCAAGGCGGACTTCCTGGCGATGGTGGGCGAGGTCGGCTCGATCGCCGGTGCGGGCCGGGCGCTGGGAATGAGCTACAAGAAGGCGCGTAGCCTGGTTGACGAGCTGAACGCCACGTTCTGCGGGCCGGTGGTCGCGACGAGCATCGGCGGCCGTGGGTACGGGGGCGCTGTCCTGACGCCGCTCGGGACGGAGGTGCTGGCCCGCTACCGCGAGATCGAGCGGCGTGCTGCCAAGGCGGTCAGGGCGGACCTCGACGGCTTGGCCGGGCTGGTCAAGGTGCCCGACCCTGTACCGGCGCCGTCCAGCGACGAAGCCGCTTTCCCTGATCCCGCCCGGCGCTGAGCACCGGGGCAGCAAGAACGGGTCAGTGCTCCAGCGCATAGCGGAGATTGAGGGTGACGGTGACTTCAGCCTGCGGCATGGCAGCCGGAAAGGACGGCACGCGCGCGTCGCGCAGCAAGGCAATGGCTGCCGTGTCGAGTGATGCCGAGCCGGTGCCGCGCAGCAGGCTGACGGCCAGCACGCGGCCATCGCGGGCGACGGTGAAGGTCACGGCCGCGGTTCCTTCCTCGCCGTGTTCGCGCGCCGCCTCGGGGTAGGTCTTGTGCGCCTGCAGCCAGGCGCCGAGCTGGCCTTGCCAGGTCGGGCTTACGGCCGTGGGGGCGGACGCCGCGGCCGGAGAGGGTGAGGATGCCGCGGGAGCAGAGGGTGAAGCGGATGATGCCGGCATCGGGCTGGGCTGGGCCGCTTCCGAAGCCGGCTCTTTGGCCGCGCGCTCGGGTGTAAGCCGTGGCCGCACGGTGCGCCGGGGCAGCGGCGGGCGCTGCGGCGCGAGGGGTGGTGGGG
>CAXUJE010000224.1:0-9164 GCA_964251035.1 uncultured Acetobacteraceae bacterium | reverse complement strand
GGTCGTGCTGATCGGCAGCCTCGACCGCGCGCTGCGCTTCAACCCGGCGCTGCTGACCCGCCACCCGGGACTGGCCGAGCGCGCCGCGCTGTACCAACCCCTGCTGCGCGCCGCCATCATGGCAGTGCTGGTCGTCGCCACGATCCTGGGACTGCTTGAGGCGTGGAACCTCGGCCCGGTGGACTGGCTGCTGCGCAACGGCCTGGGCGGGCGCGTGGCGTCGGCGGTCACGGTGATCGTCGTCACGGTCGCGCTCGCGGTGCTGGTCTGGGAGGGCGCGAACGCCGCGATCGCCCAGCACCTCGCGCGCTTGTCGGCGGAGGCGCACCTGGCGCGCGCCGGGCGGCTGCGCACGCTGCTGCCGATGCTCCGCACGCTGCTGCTGGTCGCCATCCTGCTGGTGGTCGCGCTGGTCGTGCTGAGCGAGCTTGGCGTCAACGTCGCGCCGCTGCTGGCCGGTGCCGGGGTGATCGGCATCGCGGTCGGCTTCGGGTCGCAGAAGCTGGTGCAGGACCTGATCACTGGATTGTTCCTGCTGCTGGAGAACACGATGCAGGTCGGCGACATCGTGACGCTCGGCGGCCTGACCGGCACGGTCGAGGCGCTGTCGATCCGCACCATCCGCCTGCGCGCGCTCGACGGCTCCGTCCACATCGTCCCGTTCAGCGCGGTGACGACCGTCACCAACCAGACCCGCGACTACGGCTACGCGGTGCTCGACATCAGCGTGGGCCTGAACGAGGAGCCGGCCCAGGTCATCCCAGTGGTGTGCGACTTAGCGGCCGAGATGCGGCGCGACCCGAAATGGGCCTCGCTGGTGCTGGAGGAGCTGGACGTCATGGGCGTCGAGAAGTTCGTCGATTCGGCCTGGGTGCTGCGCGTACGGATGAAGACGCAGCCCGCCAGCCGCTGGTCGGTGAGCCGCGAGCTGAACCGCCGGGTGAAGCTGCGCTTCGACGAGCTTGCGATCGAGAGCCCGCTCACCTCATATCGCGTGCTGAGCGCGCCGCCCGCGCCGGCGCCCGGCTTGACGACAGACCCAGCCCCGGTGGCCCCGGTTCAGGAAAAGGTGGCATGAGCATCGATAGCATCGATCCCTGTTTCGCTTCCTGGACGGCGGCGCTGCGCGGCCGCGGCTACGCCTTCGTGCAGGCGCCGGCAATGGCCGAGGCGTTGCGGGCAGCCGGGCTGTCCGATTGGGACGGCTTCGCCCGCACCTGGGACGACCTGGGCCTCGACACCTACATGGCCGACGGGGGCCGCTACCGGAAGCGCCGGCATGCCGCGTTCCTGGTGAGCCGGGCGGGCGTCGCGCGCAAGCCGGACCAGCCGCATTACCAGAGCCGCGACTACAACGCGCTGAACGGCGGCATCGCCCGCTGGTTCGACCCGGTGACCTCCGCCGCCGCCGGGTCCGCCGCGTTCGGGGCGGTCCTGCGCACCTGCCATGCCTTGTTCGACGGCCTGACCCCCGCGCCCGCCTGGCACGTCGAGGCGCACCAGTTCCGCATTGAGGCGCGTCCCGGCCAGGCTGGCCAGCCGACGCCCGAGGGCATGCACCAGGACGGCGTGGATTGGGTGCTGGTGCTGATGGTCGGCCGGGTCAACATCGCGTCGGGCACCACCAGCATCCACGGCCTGGACCGCACGCTGCTCGGCAGCTTCACCCTGGAGGCGCCGATGGACGCGGCGCTGGTGGACGACCACCGGGTGTTCCACGGCGTGACGCCCGTGCAGCCGCTAGATCCGGAGCAGCCCGCCCACCGGGACGTTCTGGTGGTCACCTTCCGGCGCGAAACCGCGCTTCCGGGCCTCTGAGATGTAGAAGGACGACTGCCGGCTGGCCGGCAGCGTCAGCAGCGCCTGCAGCCCCGGCGATGCGTCCAGGAGGCGCAGGGCGCCGCCGTGCAGCTCCGCCACCGCCCGCACCAGCGTCAGCCCCAGGCCGTATCCCGGCGTGTTGCGCGCCGCCTCCCCCCGGAAGAACCGGTCGGCCGCGCGGGCCTGGTCCAAGGGCGGGATGCCCGGCCCTCCGTCGAGCACCGCGATTTCCAGCGACTCCGGCCACGCGCCGGGGACGCGGCGCGCCCGCAGCGTGACCGTGCCCCCGGCCGGCGAGAACTTGATCGCGTTGTCCAGCAGGTTCGCCACCGCCTGCTGGATCAGCTCCCGGTCGCCCCAGACCGGCAGCGGCTTGGCGGCCTGCAAGGCCAGCGCCAGCCCGCGCTCCTCCGCGACCGCGCTGTAGAGTTCGGCCAGGTCCGCCAGCAACGGGCCGACATCCAGCGCCGCGAAGGCATAGCGCCCGGCGCCGGCCTCGATCTCCGCGATGCGCAGCAGCGCCTGGAACACCGCGGTGACGCCGTCGAGGTCCATGACCGCGCGCTCCACCGCGGCGCGAAGCTCGGCCGTGCTTCCGGCATGCGCCGCCGCGTCCTCCAGCCGGGCGCGGGCGCGGGTGATCGGGGTGCGCAGGTCATGCGCGATGGCGTCGGACACCTGGCGCACGCCGCCCATCAGCCGGCTGATGCGGTCCAGCATGTCGTTGAACGTCGCCGCCAGCCGGTCGAACTCGTCGCCCCGGCCCGACAGCCCGATGCGCGGCGGCAGCTCGCCGGCCGAGATCGCCGCCGTTGTCTTCGTGACATGCCCCATCATGCGCGTGAACATCCGCCGCACCGTGAGCGCCCCCGCCAGGCCCAGGATGCCGATCGGCACCAGCGCCCAGGCCATCATGTCCGTCAGCAGGCGCTGCAGCGCGGCGCGGGCCTGCACGTCGCGCCCGACCAGCAGCGCGGTGCCGTCGGGCAACGCGAAGCGGCGGAGCCGGGCCAGGCTGGCCTCGCCGTGATGCTGGGTCGGCAGCTCATAGACGATGCCCTCCTGCGCCACCTCCGCCGGCCACGCCGGGAGGTTGCCGCCCAGGCGCTGGCCCGACGGGTCGAGCACGAGGTAAACGCCGTCATCGTCGGCATCGCCGGCCAGGCGGGCCTCGATGTTCGCCAGCAGCGCCGCGTTGCCGCCGTCCTGCCACCGCTTGGACAGCACCTGCGCGTCGGCGCGGATGGCGGCGTCCACCTGGGCGTCCAGCAAGCCGATCGTGGCCCACCACAGGAGCAGCATCAGCGTCGCCACGCTCAAGGCGAACAGCCCGGCATAGGCCAGCGCCAGGCGGACGCCTGCAGAGCGGAGCAGGTGGCGCAGCGCGGCAGCGTTGAGTCTCAAAGCGCCTATTCGCCGCGCAGCACGTAGCCGGCGCTTCGGACGGTCTGGATGGAAGCCGCGTCGAACGGCTTGTCGATCTTTTGGCGCAGCCGGGACACGTGCACGTCGATCACATTGGTTTGAGGATCGAAATGATAATCCCAGACGCCTTCCAAAAGCATGGTCCGCGTCACCACCTGCCCGGCATGCCGCATCAGGAACTCCAGCAGGCGGAACTCCCGCGGCTGCAAGTCGATCTTCCGCCCGCGGCGGCGCACCGTGCGGGACAGCAGGTCCATTTCCAGGTCGCCGACCGTGAGCCGCACAGCACCCTGCGCCGCACGGCCCCGGCGCATCAGCGCCTCGACCCGGGCGAGCAGCTCGCTGAACGCGAACGGCTTGGTCAAGTAGTCGTCGCCGCCGGCCTGCAGGCCGCGCACCCGGTCATCCACGCCGACCATGGCCGACAGGAACAGCACCGGGGTCTGGTTGTCCTGCGCGCGGAGCGTTTGCAGCACCCCCAGGCCGTCCATTCCGCCGGGCAGCATGCGGTCCAGGATGATGGCGTCGAACGGCTCCCGGTTTGCGAGCGACAAGCCGTCAGCGCCGTTGCCGGCCTGCGCCGTCTCGTGCCCGGCCTCCCGCAGCCCCTTCATCACGAAGCCCGCCACGTCCGTATCGTCCTCGACCACCAGGATGCGCATGGTTCAGCTCGGCGCCTCCTGGGCGCGGCGGCCGACGGTGACCGGCAGTTCGAAGTTTTGCCCGCTGCGGCGCACGGACAGCTTGACGGCGCTGCCGGGCTGGGCGGCGGCAACGGCGCGGATCAGGCCGCGGGCGCTGTCCACCCGGTCGCCATTGACGGCCATCACCACGTCGCCCGGCCGCAACCCGGCGCGCGCCGCGGGGCCGGTGCGGTCGATCCCCGCGATCTCCACGCCGCTGTTCGCGACCCGGCCCGGCGCGTCCTGCACGGACACGCCGAGCCAGCCGCGGTCGATCCGGCCTTTGTCCCGCAAATCCGACACGATCCGCGTCGCGATCTCGCTCGGCACCGCGAAGCCGATGCCGACCGACCCGCCGGTGGGCGAGACGATGGCGGTGTTCACCGCGATCACCTCGCCATCCAGGTTGAAGGTCGGCCCTCCGGAGTTGCCGGGGTTGATCGGCGCGTCGATCTGCAGGAAGTCGTCGAACGGCCCGGCGCCGATGTCCCGCCCGCGCGCCGACACGATCCCCGCCGTGACCGAGCTGCCCAGCCCGAACGGGTTGCCGGCGGCGAGAATCCAGTCGCCCACCTCGACCGCGCGGCTGTCGCCCCACTTTACGTAAGGAAGGGGGGTGGGGCTGCTGACCCGGATCACCGCGATGTCCGTCAGGTCGTCCGAGCCGATCAGCCGCGCCGGCAGCTCCGTCCCGTCCGCCAGCGCCACGGTGATGCGGTCGGCGCGGCCGACGACGTGGTTGTTGGTGACGATCAGCCCGTTCGGGTCGATGATGAAGCCTGAGCCTGCGCCCAGCACCTGCTCCCGCCGCCCGCGGAACCGCTCGCGGAACTGCCGCTCGAACGGCGTGCCGCGCAGCTCGGGCGGGATCGCGGCGGCCACGTCGGTCGGGCTGCGCCCCTCCGTCACCGCGATGTTGACCACGGCCGGCACCACGCGCTTCACCAGCGGCGCGAAGCTCGCCGGAGCGTTGCCTGCGGTGCGCAGGGGGCCGAGCGACTCGGCCCGAGCCGGGTAGTTCGAGCAGCCGGACAGCACGAGCGCCGTCGCAGCCAGGACAGCGCGAAGGCCGGGTTTCATGGATCGAGGCTCCTTGAAAGACGGAAAAGACGAATGTAAGGCTAAGATGGGGTGAAAACGCCCATTGCGAAAGCTCAATCGCCGGATGGACGCTCCGGCCAGTCATGCCGGGGGTAACGGCCGCGCATATCCTTACGGGCGTCGGCCCAGGCGCCGCGCCAGAAGCCTGCGAGGTCCCCGGTGATCGCGATCGGCCGGCCCGCCGGGGACAGCAGCGCCAGTTGCAGCCTCACCTGCCCGCCCGCAAGGGTCGGCGTCGCCGCGAGGCCGTAGAACGCCTGCGCCCGCGCGCTCGCCAGCGGCACCGGCTGCGCATAGTCCACCGCGGCCCGTCCGCCCGGCAGCGCCAAATGCGTCGGCAAATCCCGGTCCAGCCGCGCCGCCCGCTGCCCGCCCAGCAGGCCGCGCAGGATGCCATGCAGGTCAAGGCCCGCCACGTCCGCCAAGCGTGACAGCCCCAGCAGATGCGGCGCCAGCCACTCCCCGACGCCCGCGGCCAGCCCAGCGTCGGACAGGTCCGGGGTGTCCGGGTCCAGTTCCCGCAGCCGCGCGGCGCGGGCCTGCAACTGCCGGGCGGCGTCGGTCCAGGGCAGGCTGTCCAGGCGGCGGCTGACCGCCTCCGCCAGCACGGCGGCTGTCGCTTCGGGATCGGCGGCCACGGTGCGGTCCTCCAGCACCAGCGCCCCCAGCCGCCGCCGGCGGCGGGACAGCACCTGCCGGGCGGCGTCGGTCCAGGGCAGGCTGTCCAGGCGGCGGGACAGCACCGCGCCGAAGGCCGGGTCGAAGCCGCTTTCGACGGTTTCGGTGACTTGCGCCGCGACGCTGGGCGGCAGGGCGGCCGGGTCGAGGGGGGCCGCGAGTCGGATGCGGGCGGAGGCCTTGAGGTCGAGGCTGCCGACCGCCAGCAGCGGCGCGTCGGCCAGTCGGTCGTTGCGTGGCAGCCGGGCGCCGCCGCCGCCGGACAGCCGGAACGACCCCGGCTCGCCCCGCCGCTGCGCGATGCGGTCCGGGAACGCCGCCGCCAGCAGCGGCCCGGGATCGCCGGCGGCCCCCGCCTCCGTGCCGAGGCGGCGGCGGTAGGCCCCGGACTGCTGCCGGATGCGGCTGACCGCGCCGCGGTCCACGTCGCCGCCCCCGCCAGCCAGCGCATCGAGCCGCAGTTGCAGGTCCGCCGGCGCGTCGCGGCCCCGCAGCGGGTCACGTTCCTCCAGCAGCGCCGCGAGGTCCGCCGCCAGCGCCGCCTGGCCCGGCCCATCGGCCGACAGCATCATCGCCGCCAGCCGGGGGTGCGCGCCGAGCGCGGCCATGCGCCTCCCTTGCGGCGTGATGCGCCCGGCCGCGTCCATCGCGCCCAATCCGGTCAGCAACGTCCCCGCCGCGGCCAGCGCCCCCGCAGGCGGCGGGTCGGGGAATGGCAGGCTGCCCGGCGCCGTGCCCCAGGCGGCGCAGTCGAGCAGCAGCCTGGACAGCTCGGCCTCCAGGATCGCCGGACGGTCATAGGGCGGCAGGCCGCGGTGCAGCGCCGGGGTCCATAGCCGGGTCGCCACCCCCGGTGCTTCCCGCCCGGCGCGGCCAGCCCGCTGGTCGGCGGCGGCGCGGCTGATGCGGAGCGTGGCGAGCCGGGTGAGGCCGGTCGCCGGGTCGAGCCGCGGCGCGCGCCGCCAGCCGCCGTCCACCACGGTCCGCACGCCGGGCACGGTCAGCGAGGTCTCGGCGATGCTGGTCGCCAGCACCACCCGGCGGCCCTCGGCGGGGCGCAGCGCCAGGTCCTGCTGCCCAGGCGGCAGGTCGCCGTGCAGCGGCAGCACCAGCGCGCCGCACCCGGCAAGCGCCGACTCCGCCCGGCGGATCTCCCCCATGCCGGGCAGGAACGCCAGGATATCACCCTCATGCTCCCCCAGCGCCGCCCGGACGGCGCGGGCCATCGCCTCCGGCAGGTCGCGCACGTCCGCCACGTCGCGGGCGGCATGGCGCACCTCGACCGGGAACATGCGCCCGGCGCTCTCGATCACCAGGGCGTCCATCAAGCCGGACAGCCGCGCGCCGTCCAGCGTCGCCGACATGGCGAGCAGCCGCAGCTCCGGCCGCAGCACGCGCTGCAAATCGAGGCACAGCGCCAAGGCGAGGTCGGCCTCCACCGCGCGCTCGTGCACCTCGTCCAGCAGCACGGCGGCGACGCCGTCCAGCGCCGGGTCGCCGAGCAGGCGGCGGACCAGCAGGCCCTCGGTGATGACCTCGATCCGCGTCGCGTCGGACACGGCGCTATCGAGCCGGGTGCGGTAGCCGACGGTCTGCCCGACTGCCTCCCCGATCAGCGACGCCATGCGGGCAGCGGCGGCGCGGGCGGCGAGGCGGCGCGGCTCCAGCACCAGGATGCGCCCGTCGCCGCGCCAGGCGGCGTCCATCAGCGCCAGCGGCACCGTCGTCGTCTTGCCCGCGCCGGGCGGCGCGGCCAGCACGGCGTTGGGCCGGCGCGCCAAGGCCTCCAGCAGGGCTGGCAGCACCTCGGCGACGGGAAGGGCAGGGAGCATGGGCGGACCTTGTGGCGGATCGGGGGGCTGCTTCTTATAAGTGTAGGCGATGCCAGATGGTGGCGGGGAGGGCTGGATGATCCGTGCCGGAATGGTTCTTGCGGTGGCCGTGACGCTCGCGCCGTCCGCGCGTGCGCTGGAGAGCGCCGCCGTGACGAGTCCGCGGCTGACGGCCACGCTGGTGTCCGACACGGACGCGGCAACGCCGGGCACGCCGTTGCATGTGGGGCTGCGGCTGCGGATTGCGCCGGGCTGGCATACGTATTGGCAGAACCCCGGGGACGCCGGGACGCCGCCCGAGCTGACGCTGACCTTGCCGGACGGCGCCAGCGCCGGGCCGATCAGTTGGCCAGCGCCGCGCCGCATGCCGGAGGGTCCGCTGATGACTTACGGCTACACGGGCGAGGTGCTGCTGCCGCTCACGGTCACGCCCGGCGCTCTCATGCCAAGAACAGGGCCGTTGCGGATCGAGGCGGCGGCCAACTGGCTGGTGTGCGAGCGCATCTGCGTGCCGGAGGAGGGCCATTTCACCCTGGACCTGCCGCCCGGCGCCCCGGCCCCGTCCGCCGAGGCGACGCTGTTCGCCGCTGCGGCCGCCAGCGCCCCGCGCCCGTCGCCGTTTGAAGCGCGGATCGCCTCCGACGGCACTTTGTCGCTTGCCGGGGCCGGGCTGTCCTCGGCCACGGTGCGCGACGCCTGGTTCTTCCCGGCCGCGGCGGACGCCATCGAACCGGCGGCGCCCCAGGCGCTCACCGTGCGTGAGGGGCGGGTCACCCTGGCGCTGAAAACGGCGCCCGGATTCAATGCGCGGTCGGACCTGGGCGGCGTCGTCGTGCTGCAAGACTCCGGCGGACAGGAAAGCGCCCTGCAGGTGGACGCCGCGCCCGGGCCGGCGGCCGCGCCCGCCGCGCCGCTGCTCCGGACGCTGTTGCTGGCCGCACTCGGCGGGCTGATCCTGAACCTGATGCCCTGCGTGTTCCCGGTGCTGGCGATGAAGGCGATGGGCATCGCCCGCATGTCCGGCGCGGCGCGCGGGGCGATCCGGGCGCATGCCCTGTCCTATACCCTGGGCGTCCTCGTGGCGTTCAGCGCCCTGGGCGCGCTGCTGGCTGGCGCGCGGGCGGCAGGGGGCGCCGTGGGCTGGGGATTCCAGTTCCAGTCGCCGGCGTTCGTGGCGGCGCTGGCGTGGGTGCTGTTCGGCGTCGGGCTGAACCTGTCGGGCGTGTTCGGCGTCGGGGCGCGGCTGGCCGGGGCCGGCCAGGGTTTGGCGGCGCGAGGCGGCCATTCCGGCAGCTTCTTCACCGGGCTGCTGGCCGTGCTGGTCGCGACGCCGTGCACCGCGCCGTTCATGGGGGCGGCAATCGCCGCGGCGCTGGCCGCGCCCCCGGCGGTGACGCTTGCGGTGTTCCTGGCGATGGGGCTGGGCCTGGCCGCGCCTTATGTCCTGCTTGCGGTGCTGCCCGGCACCGCGCGCATGCTGCCGCGGCCCGGACCCTGGATGGACGTGCTGCGGGGCGCGCTGGCCTTCCCGATGTACGGCGCGGCGGCTTGGCTGGTCTGGGTCATCAGCCTGCAGGCCGGGTCTGACGGCGTGCTGGCAACGGCGGCCGGCATGGTGCTGGTG
>CAXUJE010000223.1:8890-9175 GCA_964251035.1 uncultured Acetobacteraceae bacterium | reverse complement strand
GCCCACCACGGCCGCGCACGTCCTGGCCGGGTTGGACGGGCGGATCGCGGCGGTGCTGGACAGCGGGCCGTGCGCGGTGGGGCTGGAAAGCACGGTGATCGACCTCGCGGCCGGGCGCCCATTCCTGCTGCGGCCTGGCGGCACGGCGGTGTCGGACATCGAGGCGGCGATCGGCCCGGTCGGGCGCGGCATCACACCCCTCGCCGCGGAGGCGACGCGCGACCGTGTCCTCGCCTTCGCCGCGCGCGAGCTGAACTGCGGGGCGGACGAGCTTACCCTGCGCGA
>CAXUJE010000223.1:0-8847 GCA_964251035.1 uncultured Acetobacteraceae bacterium | reverse complement strand
TATCAACTCAGCGCAGCGGGAAACGTGGCGGAGGCCGCCGCCCGCTTGTTCGCCGGGCTGCGCTGGCTGGACGCGGAGGGCGTGCGGCTCGGTCTGTCCGGCATCGCGGCGATGCCGGTGCCGATGGAGGGGCTGGGCCTGGCGATCAACGACCGATTGCAGCGGGCGGCGGCGCCGCGTCCGTAGGCCGCTGATCCCGGGAGTTGCGCCGGGTCGGCAGCCGATGCTAATTTTGAAATCGCAATGATTGTGGAACCCTCCTCGACGCCGCGCCGCTTCCCGGACCGGTGGGCGCACGCCGTGGTCATGCTGGGCCTCGCCGGGCTGGCGGCGGCGCTGCTGTGGTGGCGCTGGGTCGGCTACCAGGGGCATGACGACGCCTACTACGCCTGGGCGGCGATGGATTGGGCGGAGCACGCCCCGGCGCTGGGCCATACCCATTGGGCGCTGCGCTACCCGCTGGTGCTGCCGACGGCGGCGCTGATCCGGCTGTTCGGGTTTTCCGTGCCGGTGCTGGCGGCGGTGGACCTCGCGGCCTACGTGGCGTTCCTGGCGGTGGGCTACGCCGCCGCGCGGCGCTGGTTTGGCGGGACGGCGGCGGCGCTGCTCACCGCCATCGGCGTGCTGCTGCCGCAGTTCCCGGTGCAGGCGACCTATGCCAACCCGGACCTGCTGGAGATGGCGCTGGTCATGGGGTCGTTCTGGCTGGTGATGCTGGCGCGGGAGCCAGGGCGGCCGGGGGCGCAGGCGGGGCGCCTGCTGCTGGGCGCGGGCGTGCTGGCCGGGCTTGGGTTCCTGACGCGGGAGACGACGCTGCTGCTCGTGCCGTTGTACGGGCTGATGTTCCTGCTGCGTCCGGCGATGCCGCGGTGGCGCTACCTGCTGATCGCTGCCGGGTTCGCGGCGGTGGTGGGGGCGCAGATGGGCTACTTCGCGTGGGAGGCCGGCGACCCGCTGTACCGATTGCGGATCTCGGCGGTGCATGACCACGTGGACCGCGCGGCGCAGGCGGCGCGGGTGAGGGGTGCGCTCGACAGCGAGGGCGTGCTGGCGGCCGGGCTGCTCCTGACGCCGCTTGCGGCGCTGTTCGTCAGCCAGAAATACGGCCTGCTGTTCTGGCTGGCGGTGCCGGCCTATGCCGTGGCGCGGCGTGCCCGCGCGCTGGACGCGCCGGCGCGGTCGGTGCTGGACTGGGCGACGGCGGGGGCCGTGGTGTCGTTCCTGTTCGTCGCGCTGAACGCCGGCATCCTGTACGTCGTGCCGCGCTACTTCATGGTGACGGCGGCGATGGCGACGGTGCCGGTCTCGGTGGCGGGGGCGGAGCTGGCGCGGGCGCGGCCCAGGACAGCGGCGCTGCTGGGGGCTGGGTTCGCCGCGTCCTGCCTGGGGCTGCTCTACCTGGAAAACACCGAGCCGGTGTTCGCCGAGCAGCGCGCGGCGGCGTTCATCGCTGGAGCGCCCGGCACGGTCTACATGGACGCGGAGACGGGTTGGCGCACCCGCGCGCTGCTGATTCGGCCGGGCCTGCTGGACCGCGTGGCGAGCGGCCCGCCGCCGCCGGGCGCGCTGGTGGCGGAGGAGGCCGGGGCGACGGAGGCCTGTTTGCGCACCCCCGCCTGCCCGCAGCGCGCGGCGGCGCTGGCCTTCCAGCCCGGCCCCGGCTGGACGGAGGTCGCGCGCTACGACCCGCCGCGCCGTGCCTTGGGCGCGTGGCTGCGCGGGATCGGTGCGGCACGGTTGATGCCGCCCGACATCCTGCGCAAGATCGAGCAGCCCGGCCGCGCGCTCGTGGTTTACCGCACGCCGGCGTCTTGACCGTGCCCGCCATGCCCGAGCCGTCCGTGAGGCCGCGATGATCAACAATCTCTGCATCCTGTTCAGCCTGGCGATGGTCGTTTATGTCGCGGTCCGGGCCTCCATGCTGGACGCGAAGCGGCCGTGGTTCCCCAAGGCCGCGCCCACCGAGGCGCTGCCCGGCACGGCGCCTGGCGACGCGCGCCGTCCCGCGCAAGCGCGGCGCTGAGGCCCACATGCGCGACCTCGCCATCGTCCTGACCTACGTGAGCTTCCTCACGATCGGCACCATGTCGCCGTTCGTGCTGTCGCTGGGCTACGTGTGGGTGGACCTGTTCGGCCCGCAGTACCTGGGCTGGTCGCCGCTGTCCTACCTTCCGGTTTCCTTCATCATGGGAGCGGCGGCGGTGGCGGCCTACCTGCTGCTCGACCGGCGCGCGCCGCCACGGATCACCTGGCCGACGCTGCTGTTCCTCGCGATCGGCCTGTGGATCACCGCGACCACGTCCTGGGCGGCGGTACCGGAGGCAAGCTGGGCGAAGTGGAACGTGGCGTTCAAGGCGTTGATGTTCGCGACATTCATCCCGTTCGTCATCCGCTCGCGGGTGCAGGTCGAGGCGTTCGTGCACGTCTACATCTTCTCGATGTCCGCCCACATCCTGCCGTGGGCGGCGAAGACGGTCATCTCCGGCGGCGGCTACGGGCAGTCGCTCGGCCTGGTCGGCTCGAACGTGATCTGGCTATCGGAGAGCAGCGCGGTCGCGACCATCGGCATCATGGTCCTGCCGCTGCTGCTGACGCTGCGCCGGCACTCGCTGCTGCTGCCCCGGGGGCGCATCCGCGACGTGGTGTATCTCGGGACGGCGCTGGGCGGGCTGTTCGCGTCCATCGGGACGTTCGCGCGGACGGCCATCGTGGGCCTTGGCGTGCTGGGGGTCGGGATGTTCCTGCGCTCGAGGCGCAAGGCCGTGTTCCTGCTGGCGGCGGCGGTGGTCGGCGCCGGGCTGTTCGCGGTGACGTCCGACAAGTGGACGGAGCGGATCAGCACCATCGAGGACTTCGCGACCGAGAACTCGGCGTACGTGCGCATCCTGGTGTGGCGCTGGACGCTCGGCTACGTGGCGCAGCACCCGTTCGGCGGCGGCTTCCGGGTGTGGCTGACCGACCACATCGTCATCGAGAGCAGCGGCCCGAACGTGCCGGCGACGGAGCAGAGCGGCCGGGCGTTCCACAACATCTTCTTCGCGGTACTGGGCGAGCACGGCTATCCCGGCCTGGCCTTGTACGGGCTGCTGATCATCGTGCTGTTCGTGGGGCTGCAGCGCGTCATCAGGCTCACGGCCCTCCAGCCGATCCATGAATGGGCGCATGACCTGGCCAAGGCGCTGCAGATCACCATCGCGGTGCTGCTGACCTGCGGCAACTTCATCGACATCAGCTTCGAGCCGCTGGTCTGGTACCTGTTCACCATGGTGGTGTGCCTGCGCGAGTACGTCCGCCGGGTGGTGCCGGCGCCGGAGACGAAGGTGAGCGAGGTGGCGCGGGGCCGGGCGCCGTTGCCGGGCACGGCGGCGGCGCGGGGCTGACGCTGCCGTTCCGCTAACCCCGCGCGCATGCAGGTCAGCGCAAAGGATTGTTGATGCAAACCCGGGGCAGCGACCCTGTTATTGCAATATAGATACCAAAAACAACGGTTCGGGCGAAAATTCTCGCTGCTCCAGATGTGAAGGCCGAGGCGAGGAAAACTTGTTGGTCTTGGGCGCTGCTGGTGTATCAGGCCCAAATGACTCGGCGTCACAGTGTCTCGACTGATCATCCCGTCATGCCAGGACATCAACCCAGCGTAGCAATAGGTGAAGGCTCCGCGCGCTTCGGGGTTGCAGGCATGCAGGACGTGGCGGCGTCGCCGGGCCGGCGCTTGTCGGAACTCGACTCGCTGCGCGGCCTCGCGGCCGTCGTCGTGCTGCTGCACCACAGCTTGCTGTCCGCCGATCTCCTGTCCGGACGACTCGGCCAGTTTCTGGGGGCGACTCCGCTGCAGCCGATCCGGACGGGGCGCCCGGCGGTGATGTTCTTCTTCATGCTGAGCGGCTTCGTCCTGACCAAGGCGCTGCGCGACCGAGGCTTCGTGCTGTCCGTCCGGTCGTGGGCCGCCTGGGCCGCGCAGCGCACGGTCCGCTTGTGCATGCCCGTCGCAGGCTCGGTGGCCCTTTCGCTGGTCCTCTACGCGCTGTTCTTTGACGGCGCCTGGCCGATGGAAGGGCAATGGCTGAGGGAGAATGTCTGGCAACGTCCAGCGACATTGGCGTCGGCCGCCTCGCAGGTCTCCTTGGTCGCGTTGGGCGACGGCTTCACGCTGAACAATGCGCTGTGGAGCCTTGCGCACGAATGGCGATTCTCGATGCTGCTTCCGGCCGTGCTCGCGGCGCCTGTGCTTGGGAGCCGGGGCGCGGTGCTGCTGGTCCTTGCCGCCATGGCGGCGTCAAGCTGGGCGGCCGGCGTGCACGGTTCGAGCCTGTACGTCGGCGACACCGTGATCGGGACCTTGAAGGCGACGCTGTATTTCTCTTTGCCGTTCGTCCTCGGCATGGCGCTTGAGGCCGGCGGCGCTGCGAGACGGCCGGCAGGCCGCTGGATGACCGTGCTGGGCCTCCTTGCCGTGCTGGGTCTTTGCCGCGACGGCAGCGACTATGCCATCTTCATCGGCTCTGCGCTCCTGATCTGGCTGGCCTTGCAGCCCGGCTCCTTGCGGCGGGCGCTGCGCCATTCGGCATTGCGCTTCCTCGGGACGATCTCCTTCAGCCTTTATCTGGTCCATGTGCCCGTGCTTGCGGCGCTGCAGCACGGGCTGCACCGTGAACTGCCCCCAGTGGCTATCTGGGCCATCGGGGTTTGCGCCAGCCTGCTCGTGGCATGGTTGTTCTACCGCATCGTCGAACGGCCGGCGCACCGGCTGGCCCGGCACGTGGACAGGATGGCCTGAGCTAACCCGTCCGCGCCCGCCAGGTCAGCGTCGAGCCGGCGGCGTAGTTCCACACGAGGCTCATCGCCGCCCCTGCCAGCCCGGCCCGCCACCAGCCCTGGTGCCCCGCCTGCACCAGCAGGGCGGAGACGCCGAGGTTGGCCCATGCCCCCACGGCGCAGACCAGCCCGAACACCACGAGGCCGCGCGGGAGCGCCGGGCCGCGCAGGCGGCGGTCGCGGAAGGTGAAGCGGTTGTTGAGGGTGAAGTTGCCGGCGATGGCGCAGGCCGTGGCGACCGCCTGCGCCGCGCCGAACGACAGGCCGCCCAGGGTCAGCCCGAGCCGCAGCACCAGGAGGTGCGCGCCCAAGCCCAGGAGGCCGATCGCCGCGAACAGCACGAAGCGCACCGGCAGCAGGCCGCCCAGCAGCTTGTCCAGCAGCAGCAGCAGGAAATCCAGCAGCACCCCGGCGTCGAGCTTGCTCGTGCCCGCGACGCGGGTACGGAAGCGGTAGGGCAGCTCACGCACCCGCGGCGACTCGGGCATCGAGGCCAGCAGGTCGAGCAAAACTTTAAAGCCTATGGCGGATAAGCGCCGGGCGGCGCGGTCGAACACCGGGCGGGGCAGCATGAAGAAGCCGCTCATGGGATCGGCGACCTCGGTCCGCAGCACCAGGCGGCCGACCCGGTTGGCGAGGCCGGACAGGCTGGCCCGACGGCGGCTCCAGTCGCCGAGGTCGCCGCCCGGCGCGTAGCGGCTGGCGACGACGATATCGACCGGCTCGGACCGCAGGATGTCGAGCATGCGGGGCAGCAGCGACTCGTCGTGCTGCTGGTCGCCGTCGATGGCGGCGACGTAAGGGGCGATGCTGCAGGCGACGCCCTCGATGAAGGCGGAGGCGAGGCCGCGGCGGTTCATGCGGTGCAGCAGGCGGACGCGGCTGTCCTCCCGCCCGACGGCGGCCACGGCGTCGCGGGTGCCGTCGGTGCTGTCGTCGTCGACGAACACCGCTTCCCAGGCGAGGCCGTCGAGGGCCGTGCGCAGGCGGGCGACCATGGGGGCGACGTTGTCGCGCTCGTTCAGCACGGGGACCACGACGCAGAGCGTGGGGGCTGGAAGTGGCGGCGCAGGGTCGAGGCTGGACTCCGGGAGGGTTCGCAAGGGGTCGAGCTTCGCCATATCGCGCGTTGTAGGTTAGCATCCGCCAGCCGGCCAGCCCACAAGGACCAGGACCATGCCCGACACGTCGATCGCCCCCGATCTCCACATCGACCTGCTGGGGGCGCTGCGTGCCGTCGTGGGGGAGCGCGGGCTGCTCACCGCGGCGTCCGACACCGCGCCGTACTGCGAGGACTGGCGCCGGCTGTACCAGGGCCGGACGCCCGCGGTGGTGCGCCCGGCGAGTACCTCGGAGCTTGCGGCGGTGGTCCGGCTGTGCGCGGAGCGCCGGGTGCCCGTGGTGCCGCAGGGGGGCAACACCAGCATGGTCGGCGGCGCCACGCCATCGGACGATGGCAGCCAAGTCGTGCTGTCGCTGGCGCGGATGAACCGGGTGCGGTCAGTTGACGCCTTGGACATGACGGTGGTGGCGGAGGCGGGTGTACCGTGGCGCGCGGCGCAGGACGCGGCGGCGGCGGCCGGGTGCCTGTTGCCGCTGTCGATCAGCAGCGAGGGCACGGCGCAGGTCGGCGGCATCCTGTCGGCCAACGCCGGGGGCAACAACACGCTGCGCTACGGCAACGCGCGGGACCTGGTGCTGGGGCTGGAGGTCGTGCTTCCGGACGGGCAGGTGTGGGACGGGCTGCGGGCGCTCCGCAAGGACAACACCGGCTACTGCCTGCGCCAACTTTTCGTCGGCGCGGAGGGCACGCTCGGCATCATCACCGCCGCCGTGCTGAAGCTGGCGCCGCGCCCCGTGGAGGTCGAGGTGGCGCTGTGCGCCGTGCCGAGCGCCGCCGCCGCGTCCGAGCTGTGCCGCCGCTTCCAGGGGCATGACCCGGCCGCCGTACAGGCGTTCGAGTACATGTCCGACGCCGGCATGGGCTTCGTGCTGCGCCACATCCCGGGCGCCACGCTGCCGCTCGCGGAGCCGGCCGCGCACTACGCGCTGGTGGAGCTGGCGACGCCGCGCGCCGGCGCCCGGCTGCGGGAATCGCTGGAAACGGTGCTGGAGCGGGCGCTGGAGGACGGGCTGGTGCTGGACGCGGCGCTGGCCGACAGCGAGGCGCAGCGCCAGGCGATCTGGAAGCTGCGGGAGGAGCATGCGGAGGCGCAGAAGCGCGAGGGCGCCAGCGTGAAGAACGACGTGTCGGTGCCGGTGAGCCGGGTGCCGGCGCTGATCGAGCAGGCGACGGCGGCGTGCGAGGCGCTGATCCCCGGCGTCCGTGCCGTGCCGTTCGGGCATCTGGGCGACGGCAACATCCACTTCAACCTGGAGCAGCCGGAGGGGTGGGACCCGGCTGACTTCCTCGTGCAGAGCCACGCGATCATGGAGGCGGTGAACGCCGTGGTGGCACGGCTCGGCGGCAGCTTCTCGGCGGAGCACGGGGTGGGGCGGCTGAAGCCCGGCATGATGCCGGCCTGGCGCGGAGGCGCGGAGCTGGACGCGATGCGGCGGATCAAGGCGGCACTGGACCCCTTGGGGGTGATGAACCCGGGGAAGGTGCTGCCGTAGGGGCGCCGCGCCGGGCGCTTCCACCCCGGCGGCGGTTGCTCTACTCCTGCGCCATGCGACGCTCCCTCCTGTCCCAGCTCGACCGCTACGTCCTCCGCCAGCTCGCAGCCGCGCTCGTGGCGGCGACCGGAGGGCTGGTGGCGCTGATCTGGCTGACGCAGAGCCTGCGCTTCGTCGAGCTGGTGGTGAACCGCGGGCTGTCGTTCGGGACGTTCCTGCACCTGACGGGACTGCTGATCCCGAACTTCGTCGCGGTGATCCTGCCGATCACCACCTTTGTCGTGGTGCAGTTCGTGTACCAGCGGCTGGCGGGCGACCGGGAGCTGACGGTGATGCGGGCGGCCGGGCTGTCGCCGATGGCGCTGGCGCGGCCGGCGCTGATCCTGGCCGGGGTGGTGGTGGCGCTGTGCTACTGGCTGGACGTGCTGGTGGTGCCGGTCAGCTACACGGCGTTCCGCGAGCAGCAGTTCGAGATCCGCAACCGCCTGGCGGCGTTCCTGCTGCAGGAGGGCGTGTTCACCCCGATCTCCGACGACCTGACGGTGTACGTGCGGAGCCGCGACAACGACGGCACGCTGCGCGGCATCCTGGTGGAGGACGAGCGGCAGAAGAACAGCCGGGCCACCATCCTGGCGGAGCGCGGGCGGCTGGTGAACGGGCCGTTGGGTCCGCGCGTGCTGCTGGAGGCCGGCAGCCGGCAGGAGATCGACCGCAGCAACGGGCGGCTCAACGTCCTGACGTTCGCCGAGAACTCAATCGACCTCGCCAGCAACAGCAAGAACAGCGAGCAGCGCTACCGCGACGCCACCGAGATGTCGCTCGGGGAGCTGACGCACCCCGACAGCAGCGTCAGCCCGCGCGACGTGGGCAAGCTGCTGGTGGAGGCGCACCGGCGGCTGTCGGCGCCGCTGACGGCCATGAGCTTCGCGCTGGTGGCGCTGCTTTCGGTGCTGACCGGGTCGTTCCAGCGCCATGGCAACGTCCTGCGCCCGCTGGCGGCCGTGCTGACGGTGGTGGCGCTGCTGGCGCTCGGACTCGCCGTCGCGAACCTCGCGGCGCGGCAGACCGAGTTGATCCCGCTGATCTGGCTGCATGCCACCCTGCCCGGCATCGTCTGCGCCTGGCTGCTGCTCGGCCCGCAGGCGCTGGCCGGGCGGCGCGCGACCCAGCGCCCGGCGACGGCCGGCCTGAGCCGCGCCGGGCTGTAGGGAGCCCACCGTGGCCGTCACGCTGTCGCTTTACATCGCCCGGCAGTTCCTGCTGGCCGTGCTCGCGATGCTTGCGGCGCTGTCCGGCATCGTGTCGCTGTTCGACTTCATCGAGCTGCTGCGCCGCTCCGCCACCAAGCCCGAGGCGACGTTCGGGCTCGTCACCCAGATCGCGCTGCTGCGGCTGCCGTATTTCGCGATGCAAATC
>CAXUJE010000222.1:0-9237 GCA_964251035.1 uncultured Acetobacteraceae bacterium | reverse complement strand
GTGCCCGGCCAGCTCGACGCCATGCGCGGGCAGATGGAGCTGGACAGCCGCGGGCAGGCGCTGCGCACCCTGCTGGCGACGCTGACGGAGGAAACCGGGCGCAGGCAGTTGCAATGCCCTATTCCCGCGGCGCCGCCGACGCCCCTCCCAGCGCCGCGGGCCGCGCTGCCGGAAAGCCAGTGGGGACGGCGCGATGTCAGCATGCTCAAAGGCTGCTGGAACCTCGCGACACAGATGTCGGTCGGGCGCGATCGGGAGAGTATGGTGCGGCTGCGCAGTTGGCGGCTGTGCTTTGACGAGCACGGCGTGGGCCGGCAGACGGAGACGCTTGAGGATGGCCGCTCCTGCGATGGGCCGCTGGCTGCGGCGTTTGAGGGGGATCTCCTGCATGTCACGGAGTCCCCGCGGTGCAGCGGCCCGGGCTTGCAAATGGGGCACAACGAGCTGTTGTGCCGCCGGGTAAGCGACGCCGAGGCGCATTGCGAGGGCCGCAACCCCGGCGGCACGACATTCGAAGGCATTTTCAAGCGATGACCATCCCGAACCGGACACCCCGCGCATGACGCCGCTGATCACGCTGATCCCCAACAGCGGCATCCATTTCTGGGACGTGGACCTGGACGCGGACGCGCTGCCCCGGCAGGCCCGCACGTTCTGGGAGGAGCCGCTGGGCGGGCCGCCGGACGAGCACGGCGCCGTCCGCGCCCGGCTGCACGAGCTGCAGCCGGACCCGGAGACCGGCCAGCCCGTGGACCCGCTGACCCGCGACGCGCCGCCAACCGAGGAAACCTATCCGGTCAGCGCCCGGCAGGCCGTCGACATGCACCTCGGCCGCTGGGTGCCGCTCCCGTACTTCATGCTGCTGTCCCGCAGCAGCGTCGGGCAGGAGGCGCATGAGCGGGGGCCGAGCAACTGGGCGCGCGGACGGCTGGTGCCGCATCCCAGCCCGGCGCCGGGCCGCACCCACCGGCTGACGCTCGCCTTCGACACGGCGCTGCTGCCGCCCGGCGCCGGGCCGTACGTGGCGCCGTCGCCCGACGACAGCGTGCGGCAGCAGGAGTTCACCTTTGTCGCCGACCCCGCCGCCAACGCCTGGTTCCTGAACGAGGCCTGGGTGGGCGACTGGCTGCGGGAGATGCTGGTGGAGATGCTGACCGCGGCGCGCGGCGGGCGGAAGCTGCGGCCGGAGGACCTGTCGCGCGGTTGCGAGCACTACGCGCGATACCAGGTCATGCTGGGATTGCTCTCAGCGGCGGAAGCGCTGCCGCGGCTGCGGCTGCTGGACGTGGTGTCGGACAACCTCGGCTATCTGCCGGTCGCGGTGGACCTGGTGCTGGACCTCGGCAACGCGCGGACCTGCGGCATCCTGATCGAGGAGCATCCGGGCCAGGGCATGAACCTGTCCGACAGCTACCCGCTGGCGCTGCGCGACCTGTCGCGGGCCGAGTGCGTGCACGAGCGCCCGTTCGACAGCCGGGTCGAGTTCTCCCGTGCGAGCTTCGGGCGCGACGCGGTGAGCCGCCGCTCCGGCCGCGCCTCGGCGTTCGCCTGGCCCAGCCCGGTGCGGACCGGGCCGGAGGCGGTGCGGCTGGCGGGCGCGCGGCTGGGCAACGAGGGGTCCACTGGGCTGTCCTCCCCCAAGCGTTACCTGTGGGACAGCCGCCCCATGACCCAGGGCTGGCGGTTCAACGGGCGGACGCAGGACGGGGTGACGGCGGACTCCCCGGTGAGCGGGCCGTTCATGGCGCTGGTGGCGGAGGACGGCAGCGTCTTGCGTCAGCGGCGCGGCCAGCCCGCCGTGCGGGCGCGGTTCAGCCGCAGCAGCGTGTTCACCTTCATGCTGGCGGAAATCCTGCTGCAGGCGCTGGGCCAGATCAACGCGCCTGGCACCCGCGCGCAGCGGCGCGACGCCGACAAGCCGCGGCAGTTGCGCAGCCTGCTGCTGACGATGCCGCCGGGCATGCCGGTGGCGGAGCAGCACATCCTGCGCGGACGCGCCCAAGGCGCCGTGATGCTGGCCTGGGACATGCTGGGCTGGTCCGGTAAGGCGAACCCGCCGCGCGTGCTGGCGAACCTCGACGAGGCGACGGCGACGCAGATCGTCTGGCTGCACAACGAGGTGACGGAGCGGCTGCAAGGCGATGCCGGGGCGCTGATGGAGCTGGTCGGGCGGGTGCGGCCCGAGGTGGCGGGCACGCACAGCCTGCGCGTCGCCAGCATCGACATCGGCGGCGGCACGACGGATTTGATGGTCAGCACCTACGCGATGCAGGGCGGCGACGCGATCCTGCCACGGCAGGAGTTCCGTGAAAGCTTCAAGATCGCCGGCGACGACGTGCTGGAGCGGATCATCACGGCCGTGGCGCTGCCGGCCTTCTCAGCCGCGCTGCGTGACGCCGGGGTCGCCGACCCGCGCGCCTTGCTGAGCCGGGCGCTGGGCCAGGACCAGGGCGGCCAGTCGGAGCCGGAGCGGCACCGACGGCGGCTGTTCGTGTCCACCGTGCTGGAACCCGTGGGCATCGCGATCCTCCGCGCCTACGAGGCCGTCGAGGGCCGGGCGACCGGCGAGGTGCTGCGCCGCACGGTGGGCGAGGTCCTGGGCGCCGACCTGGACCGCTCCGTGCGGGCCATGGAATACCTGGAGGACGTGGCGGCGGCGGCCGGCGCGCGGGGGTTCCGGGTGGCGCAGGTGTCGCTGGCGGTCGGCACCCAGCAGGTCGAGCCGGTGATCGCCGCCGTGCTCGGCCCGGTCTTGGCCGACCTGTGCGAGGTCGTGTGGGCCTATGACTGCGACGTGCTGCTGCTGTCCGGCCGCCCGTCGCGACTGCGGGTGGTGGGCGACATGGTGCTGGCCAAGGCGCCGGTGGCGCCGCACCGCATCGTCGGCATGCACCGCTACCGGGTGGGCGAGAAGTACCCGTTCCGCGACGCCGCCAACCGGATCGACGATCCCAAGACGACGGCCGCCGTGGGTGCCGCGCTGTGCGTGCAGGCGGAGGGGCGGCTGCGCAACTTCATGCTGCGCACGGGCAAGCTTTCGATGCGCTCCACCGCCCGTTACATTGGCAAGATGGACAACAACGGCCAGATCCGCGAGGAGAACGTCGTCTTGCGCAACCTGGACCTGGACGGGCCGCCGGCGCAGGACGTGGCGTTCACTATCGCCTTCCAGACGGTGACGCAGCTCGGCTTCCGCCAGTTGCCCCTTTCGCGCTGGACCGCAACGCCGCTCTACGTGATGGAGTTCGCCAACCCCGACGACGCGCACCGCATGGACCTGCCGCTCACCGTCACCGTCGCCCGGCGCGAGATCGACCCGGACGCGGCGGAGGCCGAGATGCAGCGCGAAACCTTCGTGGTCGATGAGGTCACGGACGCCTCTGGCGCCACCCAGCGCAACGGCGACGTGCGGCTGCGCTTGCAGACCCTCGACGACGGGGACGGCTACTGGCGCGACACCGGGCGGCTGGTGATCCCGTGAGCGACGTTTTAGGGCGTGCGGCGCAGGTCGCCGAGGCGGCGCGGGACGGCGCCGCCTGGCTGGACGCGAACCGCGCCCAGCTCAAGGAGGACCCGGCCGCGCTCGCCCGCGACTTCCGCCGGTTCGGACGGCGCACGGCCCGGCTGCGCGCCGCGGCGGAGCGTCCGATGTGCGTCGCGGTGTTCGGGGCGTCGCAGGCCGGCAAGAGCTACCTGGTGTCCTCGCTCGCCAGCCGGCCCGGGCAGGCCCTGGCGGCGGCGTATGGCGACCGGCGGCTGAACTTCCTCCAGGACCTCAACCCGCAGGGCGGCAAGGAAAGCACCGGGCTGGTGTCCCGCTTCACGGTGCGGGGCATCGCGGCGCCCGCCCAGACGCCCGTGCCGGTGCGGCTGATGTCGCAGACGGACATCGTGAAGATCCTGGCCAACGCCTACCTGGAGGACTTCAAGGTCCGCGACCTTTCGCCGCCCAAGCCCGCCGACATCGCCGCCCTGTTCCTGCGGCTGTCGCAGGGGGCGGGCGGCGCTGTGCAGGGCGGCCTTTCGGTGGATGACGTCGAGGAGCTGCGCGAGTACTTCGACCTGCATTTCGGCGGCCATTCGCTGCTCAGGGAACTCGGCCCCGCCTATTGGGCATACGCCGCGGAGGTGATCCCGCGCCTCCCCCCGGAACTGCGGGCAGAGGCCTACGCGCCGCTGTGGAACGGCACGGAGGCCTTCACCCGGGTCGCCCGGCAGTTGACCGGGGCGCTCGCCTCGCTCGCTTTCCCCGAGGCGGCGTTCTGCGGCCTCGATGCGCTGCTGCCGCGGGAAACCAGCGTGCTGGACGCGGATATGGTGTTTGGACTGGGGGAGGGAGGCAGCGGCTCCTTGCGCATGGTGTCCGCGGCTGGAGCGTCGGCGCTGGTGGACCGTGCGGTCGCGGCGGCGCTGATCGCGGAGATCACTGTGCCGCTCGCCGAGCGCCCGTGGGAGTTCTTCGAGCACACCGACCTGCTGGACTTCCCCGGCGCGCGGACGCGGGAGGAGATCACCGACCCGGAGGGCTTCCTGGCGCAGCCGGGGCGCCTCGGCCGGGTGTTCCTGCGCGGCAAGGTCGCCTACCTGTTCCAGCGCTACAACGCGGAGCAGGAGATCGCGGCGATGCTGCTCTGCGTCGGCCCGTCCAACCAGGACGTGCAGACGCTGCCCAACATGATCGACGACTGGATCGGCCAGACGGTCGGCCCGACGCCCTCGGCACGCGCCCGGCAGCGCAACAGCCTGTTCCTCGTGCTGACCAAGTTCGACGGCGAGTTCGAGGACAAGGCTGGCGAGGACGTGGCGGGCGGCCAGCGCTGGACGGCGCGGCTGCAGGCGTCGCTCTTGGACTTCTTCGGCAAGGCGCATGGCTGGCCGCGCGAATGGGCGCCGGGCCGTCCGTTCGACAACACGTTCTGGCTGCGCAGCACCGCCATCGGCTTCGCGGCGGTGATGGACTACGCGGATGGCCGGGAGGCCGGGGTGTCGCCCCGCGCGGCTGCGGCGGTCGCGCAGCGCCGGGCCGCGTACCTCGGCAACGCGCTGGTCCGCGCGCATTTCGCCGACCCGGCCCGGGCGTGGGAAGCGGCGCTCTCCCCCGGCGACGGCGGCATCGGCTACCTGGCGGAGGCGCTGCGCCCGGTCTGCGACCCCGCGACCAAGGCGGAGCAGGTCGCCGAGCGCGTCGAGGAACTGGCCGCCGACATGGCGCACCGGCTGCGCCCGTATTTCCACACCGGGGACCTGGCGGCGGAGCTGGCACGGGCGAAGCGGGACGCCCGCGGCGTGGCCCGTGCGCTCCTGGCCTGCGCGCAGGCGCAGATGTTCGGCCCGCTGCTGCGGCAGATGCAGGTGACGCAGGACCTGGTCAGCTCGGTCTATTGGGAGCTGCAATCGGTGGCGGACGACGCGCCGGCGCCCATCGGCACCTTGGGATCGCGCAGCGATTACATGAGCGCGCTCGGCGGGCTGCTGGACGACGAACCCGCGGCGCCCGCGATCCAGGCGCGCGACCGCTTCGACCGCTTCGCCGACCTGGCGCTGGCCGAGTGGAACCGGCAACTGCTGGCGCTTGCCGATGATCCCTCGACCCCGGCCGCGTTCCATTTGCCGCGTGAGCAGGCGGCGACGCTGGTGAACGAGGTGATGACCGCCGCCCGCCGCCTCCTGCTCCGCGACCGCATCGCGGGGGACCTGCGGGTGCGCGCGAGCTTCCAGCACCGCAACCCTGGTGCTGCGCAGAAGCCGATCATGCTGGTGGAGGCCGGCATCAACGGCTTCGTGCATATGCTGGACTTCGACCGGATGCCGCTCGACCGGCGCCCGCGCCCGGGCGGCACTGAGCGGGCCGTGTTCGCCCCGCGCCCGCCGGTCCAGGGCCAGCCGGTGCTGGGAGATGTCCCGGCCCCGTACGACTACCAGTTCCACGTCGATTGGATCGTGGCCGTGGCCCGGCTGTTCGAGGACAACGTGCAGGACCCCTCGGCGTCCGGCCTCGACATCGAGGCGAACGCCGCGCTCGGCACCCTGTTGCGCCGGCTGGAAACGGCGTGACCCTCCAGGTCGAACCCGATCCGGCGCACCCGGCTGGGCATGCGCTGATCCGGGTGCCGGGCGCGGCTGGGGCGGCGGGCACGCCGGGCTTCCGGGTGCAGCGCGACGCGGGCTGGGGCGACGACAAGCTGGGACCGGGCGGGTGGCAGAGCAGCGACGCGCTGCTCCTGCCGGACCGCGCGGAGGCCAGCGGGGCGGACCTGCTGCTGCACGTGGGCTGGGGCGTGTGCCGGCATCTGGAGGCCGGGGTTTACGAGGTTTCGGTGCCCGGGGCCGGGCTGGCGCAGGTGGGCGTGTATTGGCCGGACATTGTGCCGCTGCACGCCGGCGGCGGCCAGCCGGTGGTGGTGCCCGGGGCTGCGGCAGAGGCGGCGATCCAGCCCCCTGATCCCGTGCCGCCGCCTGCGCCCGAGCCGCCGCCGGTGGTGCGGAGAACCGTCTCTGTGGGGCCTGCTTCGGACGACACGATAGCTTCTCTGCCGCCTGGCCCAGCGCCCGTCACGCCGGGCGTGTCCAAGGCGGTGCTCCTCCTGGCCGGCGTCCTCGGGCTGCTGGCGGGCGGCGGTGCGTATTGGTGGGTGAACCGCGCGCCGGCGCCGACGGACGCGGCCCCCGACGCATCAACGGCTCCCGCATCGACGGCTCCCGCATCGACGGCTCCCACTCCGCCGCCCGCCGCCCCGGCGCCGGCCCTCGGCGCCTTGTCGGTGCCGGACGTGCTGGCCCAGGCGCCGAACCCGGCCGCCATCACGGCCGAGGGCGAGCGCCGCCTGAGCGGGGACCGCCGTGACGACGGCCTGCTGCTGCTGGAAGCCGCCGCCGACCGGTCCGACCCTGCCGCCGCGGCGGCGCTGGCGCGGCTGTATGACCCCGTGCAGTTCCGGCCGGGCGGGCCGATCCCCCAGCCCGATGCGCGTCAGGCCGCGCGTTACTACCGCGACGCGGCCCGTGGCGGCGCGGACGTGGCGGCGGCGCGGGAGGCGCTGCGGCAGAACCTGCAAACCCAGGTGCAGGCCGGCGACCTCGGCGCCAACCTCAGCCTCAAGGACTTCTGGCCATGACGCTCCGACTGCTGGCGTTCCTGCTGCTGCCGGTTCTGGCCTTTGCGCAGGCCGCCCCGCGGACACCCTTGCTGATCGAGGGCAAGCAGTCGCTGTTCCAGCGCGTGATCGCCCGCCCCGGCGCCACGCTGTCGCCGCGGGCGGACGGGCAGGGCGCGCATCCGGTGCCGGGCTTCACCGTGTACTACGTTTACACGCGGCCGCCGGGCGACGCCGCGCGGATCGAGGTCGGGCGCTCCGCAGACGGGCATCCCGAGGGCTGGCTGGAAGGGGTCAAGGCCATCGAGTGGAAGCACGCCATGGTCGCCGCCTTCACCAGCCCGGCCGGACGGCAGCCCGTGCTGTTCCTCCGATCCGAGCGCGACGAGCGCCTGCTGATGATGGACAGCCAGGCCGGCCAGCGCGCCCAGGCGCTGCGCGCTGCCGCAGTCGCACCCGGCGCGGACCCTGGCCCGGTGATCGCGGTGGAACCCGCGGCGGCCGTGGACTTCTCCCGCAACTTCTACCTGATGCCGATCCTCTCGGCCGAGCGGGTCGAGCGCGAGTTCGGGCCGCCGCTCCGTTTGCTGCAGGTGATCTCCGCGCCCGCCGAGCCGCAGCGACCGCCTGCTCCCCCGGCGCCGCCCGCGCAGTTCAAGGCCGGCGTCGTGTTCGTGCTGGACACGACCATCTCCATGCAGCCCTACATCGACCGCACGCGGGAGGCGATCCGCGGCGTCGTCGCCAGCATCGGCAACACGCCGCTGCGCGACAACTTCCGCTTCGGCCTGGTCGCCTACCGGGACAGCCTGGAGGACAGCCCGGGCCTGGAATACAGCACCCGGGTTTATGGCAAGCCCGATTTCAGCCAGCCCGCCGACAGCATCAACACCGGCGTCGCCACCGCGCGGGAAGCGACGGCCAGCTCCAACGGCTTCGACGAAGACCCCATTGGCGGGATCAAGGCGGCGCTCGACGAGATCGACTGGTCGCCGATGGCCGGGCGCTTCATCGTGCTGATCACCGACTCGGGCGCCCGGACATCGCGCCATCCGCACAGCCTGACCCATCTCGGCATCGCGGAAATCCGCGAGCTGGCCAAGGCCAAGGGCGTCGCCGTGTTCGCGATCCACCTGCTGACGCCCGAGGGCCGCGCCCGGCACGACCACGAGCCGGCGGCGGCGCAGTACCAGGACCTCACGCAGTTCGGCGGACGCGGGCCGCTCTACTTCCCGGTGCCGAACGGCGCGCCGGACGCCTTCGCCCGCACGGTGCAGGACCTGTCCCGCGCCCTGCTGAGCCAGGTGGGAGAGGCCGCCGGCCGTCCGGTCGGCGGCCCCGCCCCGGCCGACCCGGCCATCGGGGCGGCGGCGCGCGTGGTGGGGGAGGCGATGCGCCTGACCTATGTCGGCCGGGCGGAGAACACCCAGGCGCCGGACGTGGTGCGGAGCTGGACCACGGACCGCGACCTGTCCGACCCCGCGATCCCCAGCCTGGACGTGCGGGTGCTGCTGACGCGCAACCAGTTGTCCGACCTGGCGCGCAGCCTGCAAAGCATCCTGCAGGCGGGGCTGGCGGGCCGCACGGAGCCGCGCACCTTCTTCACCCAACTGCGCGCGACGTTTGCCGCCGCCGCGCGGGACCCGCAGCGCATCGCCGGCGCCCAGCGCCTCGGCGCGATGCTGGGCGAGTACCTGGACGACCTGCCCTACCAATCGGAGATCATGGACATCGGGGAGGCCGATTGGATCGCCATGGGCGCCATCGCCCAGCGCACCGTGCTCAACAGCATCGAGGCGAAGCTGCGGCTGTATCAGGAGTTCCAGTCGAACGCCGACCTGTGGGTGGACCTGTCGGGATCGCGCACCGCAGGCGAAGCGCTGTTCCCGGTGCCGATCGAAGCGCTGCCGTGACCGCGGCGGCGCTGCGGGCCGAGCGGGTCAGCCGCAGCGTCGTCGCCGGCGGCAGCCGGTTCACGTTGTTGATCGAGCGGTTCGAGGTCGCGCCGGGCGCGCGGGTCGCGGTGGTCGGCCCGTCCGGCTGCGGCAAGAGCACCTTGTTCGCGTTGCTGGCACTGGCGTTGCGCCCCGACGCCGGGGAGGTCCTGACGCTGGCTGGCGCCGACGCCCTGGCCTTGTGGCGG
>CAXUJE010000221.1:0-9269 GCA_964251035.1 uncultured Acetobacteraceae bacterium | reverse complement strand
TTCACGGCGCGTTCAGCTTAGCGTGAATCCAGCACCCGCCTTATGTCGTGACCCCACCACGGGCGGGCGGCGCTGGACCGCAACAGCGTGCTCGTGCTGGACGAGCTGGGCCGGATCGGCACGCGCGAGCTGCTCGAACTGCTGCGACACCGGGAGCAGATCGGCTTCAAGCTGGTCGCGGTGGGCGACGACAAGCAGTGCAGCGCCATCGAGGCCGGCAGCGTCGTGGATCTGCTGCGCCAGGCGCTGGGCGAGGAGCGCATCCCGGAAATCCTGTCCACGATCCGGCAGCAGTCCGAGCGCGAGCGCGAGATCGCCGGGCTGTTCCGCAAGGGCGAGGTCGCGCAAGCGGTCGCGGCCAAGCGCGAGGACGGCACGGCCGAGCTGGTCGAGGGCGGCTACCGGCAGGCGGTGGAGCGCGTCGCGGACCTGTGGGCGGAGCGCCGCCGGGCGACGCACAACCGGCCCGACTACCGCATCACCATCTCGGCGCCGACGAACGCGGACGCGCGCGAGATCGGCCGCGCCGTGCGGGACCGCCGCCGCGCCATGGGCGAGGTCACGGGTCCGGACCACGAACGCCGCGCCACCGACGGCCGCGGCGACGCCTACGTGCTGGACCTGGCCCGCGGCGACGACGTGCGCCTGTTCCGGCGGACGCGCGCCGTGTTCACGGACGGGCAGGGGCGGGGCCGGTCGGCGAACATCGGCGACAACGGCAGCGTGCTGCGGGTCGAGGCCGTGCTGCCGGCCGAAGGCCTGATGCTGCGCGCCGAGAGCGGCAAGGTCGGCTTCGTGTCCTGGCGCGAGCTGGAGGACCGGGCGACGGGGCGCACGCTGCTCACCTGGGGGAGCTGCCTGACCATCGACGCGGCGCAGGGCCTCACCAGCGACGAGCACATCAACGCGCTGCCGAGCGGCAGCAAGGCGGCGACGGGGCAGAAGGCGTATGTCGCCGCGAGCCGGCACCGCGTCGCCTCCTTTCTGGTCGGCAGCGCCGGCGCCGAGTTGCGCCAGGAGCGCGAGCGCCGGCCGCGCGGGGTGCCCGAGCCGGCGACGGTCGAGGGGCGCCAGCAAGCAGCCTGGGCGAACCTGGTGCGCAATCTGGGCAAGTCCGGCGCCAAGGAGAACGCGACGGCGCTCTTGGAGCGGTCAAGCGAGACCCGGCGCCAGACCGTCGGGGCGTTCCAGGCCGGGCTGCGCACGCGCGAGGCCCGGGAGGCGGCGGGACAGAAGCCCGTGGTGCTGCGCGAGAACCAGGAACGGCGGGCCTTGCGCGCCGCGCTGCCCCGGATCGCCGAGGCCATTGAGCACGTCGCGCAGGAGCAGGCGGCGGTGGCCGGTGCTGCCGCGGCGGCGGTGCGGGCGATGTCCGCCACCGCGTTGCCCCGGATCGCTGGTTCTGTCGAGCACGTTGCGCAGGAGCGGGCGGCGACGGTGCGGCCGATGGCGCCGCCCGCGCGCCGCGCACGCATTTCGGAGCTAGAAGCGCAGCAGCAGCTCTACAACGCCATGCGAGCGCACGGGCTGAAGCCGCGCGGAATGCCGGTGATGGACGGCACGCTGCGGTATGTCCCGGTGGAGGGCAACAAGGGCCGGGAGAAGTCGGGCGCCTACCGGGCCTATTACGACGATGGCTGGCCCTCGGCCGCCTTGTGGAACTGGAAGCGCGGCGGCGACGGCGGCTTTGTGGGCACCTGGACGGCAGATGCCGAGGCGGTGCCGATGTCGGCGGCCGAGCAGGCGGCGCTGGCCCGGCAGCAGGCGGAGCGCGCGGCGGCGCGGGAGCGCGAGCGGCAGGCGCGGGAGGACGCGGGCGCCGCCAAGGCAGAGGCGTTGTGGGAAGGCGCGCGGCCCGCGGACCCGCACCATCCCTACCTCGCTGCGAAGGGTGTGCCGGCTTACGGGCTACGGATGGCGGCGCCGGGGCAGAGCATCACCGTGCTCGCCGGGGACGGCAGCAAGCGCGAGATCGGCATCGCCGGGCACCTGCTCGTGCCCCTGCGCGACGCGGACGGGCGCTTGCGGAACCTGCAAACCATCGCTGCGGACGGAAGCAAGCTCTACCTCCCAGGCGCGCAGAAGGTGGGCACGTTCCACCTGCTCGGCGAGCCACGGCCGGGGGCGTCCATCCTGATCGCGGAGGGCTACGCCACGGCCGCCACGGCGCATCGGGCCGCGGAGCTGCCCGTCGCGATAGCGCTGGACACGAGCAACCTTAAAGCGGTTGCCCTGGCTTTGCATGAACGTGATCCGGCGCGGCCAATCTACTTCGCGGCCGACAACGACCACCACCTGCCCCTTCGTCCCGTTCCGCTCCCGAACGCCGGGCGCGAGAAGGCGGAGGCTGCTGCAAAGGAGGTCGGCGGTGAGGTGCTCCTGCCCCCGGCGTCGCCGCGGCAGGTCGCCAAGGGCAAGGGCACAGACTGGAACGATTACGAGAAGGAGTTCGGGCTGACCGCCGTGCAGGACAAGCTGTTCGAGGGAATGCGGCTCGCCGAAGCGCAACGAGGAATGGTTGCCGCTGTCCATTCCGGCGAGCGCCAGGGCAGCGGAATGCAGGCTTAGACATCGCCGCTCGACATGAAAACGGAAGCATGGCCGGCCTGGTTGGCTCGCAACCCAAAGCATTCATTGCATTAAAGAAAATTTCCCTGTTGCACACGTTGCACTTCAAACAGGCGCGTAATTTCCTCGATGAATGACGACTGGCGATAAGTCCCGCTAGGAACAGCAATTTCAACAAACTGGAGCGCAGACGCGCCAGCATCGTGCACCCCGTAGAGTTCTGCCCTCTCGGTCACCTGGACGACCATGAAAAAGGTTTCAAAAATCTTGAGGGTGATCGTGATGCTTCCACTTGAAACCATCGCGAAAGCAATGTGGGTGTTCTGGTCGGCTGGCCAGAAGCGGAGCGCATCGGGGCGAACCATGTCGGCCTTCCCGCGCACCTTCGCTTCCTCGTGACTGACGTGTCCAAGGACGACATCACGGATAGCCGCAGCCAGTGGGTCATTAAGGTAATCGTCGCCGAGCCAGGTGCACGCGAGCTCGTAGGCAATCTTCAGCAAGCCTCGTTTGTAGTCTGCAATGTCCACCTGTACGCGCGTCTTTACCTCAGGCTGCTCCACGGTCACAACGTTTGACCTGATCTGGGCGACCCTCCTATCGAGTTCCTCATCGGTTGGCGCCAAAAGGTTCTCGCGCTTGTAGACGCGGAGGATAATGCGCTTGATTTCGTCGGGTGAAGTGGAGGCATCAACAACCATACCTTCCTCCCGTGTTCCATCATCGAGAACCCTGTTCGTCCTCTTCGGGAGAATGCGGGGTTCCAACTTGCCTGTCGTCGGATCGGTGACGACCCGTATGCGCTGCTCGGAGTCGTCGGCCATCACCCCCTGCCTGAGAAGTACCTCTGTGGCGTTCGGGACCTTTCCGCTCTGGCCCGCGAGGCCAAGGTCCGAACGGCGGAACTGGATAAAGATGTGATCCGTAACGAGGACGTCCACCTTGTCGCCGAGTTGGTCGTTGCAGGGCTTACAGACCCGGTCGGTTGTTAAGATGCCGCCGATCGCTTTTGGAAAGATATGCTCCAAACTGGGGGGCTGAGATTTGACGCAAAAGAAGCAAATCATCCTGTAAATCGCCTTCGTCACGCCGCAAGGTGCAACGACGGCTGACACAGCGCAACCGAGTTGCTCCAGCAGAGCAGCATGTCTCAACGGCAGTCGCGGAATGCTTTCACAAGGTTTGTTTCCTACCGACTTTGCCACATAGATTCGTCCCGTTTAGGTATGTTCCAATGACACGTCGGCGCGGGGCGTTCCTCCTCCTTGCGGAAACCGTAGTCCATCATGCCGCTCGCTGCGCCGCCTGCGCTGGGGCCTGTGCTCCAATTTTCTGCGACGGCGTGGCCGCGGCGTCCTGGGCACGGAGCCGGGTGCCCTCCTCTTCCTTGGACTTCCAAGCGCCGGCGGGTGACGCGGCGGCCTGATCCGCCTTGACCGCGAGCGGCTTGAGGCCGGCGACGATGGCCTTGTCATACACCATGAACTCGGTCTCGCTGCCGGGCTTGAGCGTGAGGCCGCCGAGCGCGGCCTTGGGCACGTCCACGTAATGGACCGCCTCGCCTTGCGCGACTTGGCGGGCGTCGGTGGTGAGCGTCGTGCTCTCCTTGCTCCGGCTGTAGAAGCGAACGTGGTCCTCGGTGGGCGGCTTGACCGCGGGCGCCTCTGCCGGTTCCGGGGCCGTCGCTGCCCCCGCCGCACGCCGCGTCGGCTTCGCTGCCTTGGGCGCCGAGGATTGGGCCGGCGCCTGCTTCGCCGTTTTCTGCTCGCCCTGCCCCTGCTTGGCGGCGTCGGAAGCGCGGGCCTGCTCGCCCTGCTTCTCGACGGCGGACCACGCCTGCTGCGGCGAGGCGGCCCTGACCGGCACCGGCCTAGCTGCCGCCGGCGCGCTCTCGGCGGCCACGGCGGCGGGCTTGAGGGCTGCCTGGCGCCGTGCCAGTTCCTGCCGGTCCGTTTCGGCCGGCTTGTAGCCCTCGGTCGCGATGCCGCGCACCCCGGCCTGGACCCACGCCTCGCGCCGGAAGTCCTCACTCCCGCGCAGCCGCAGCGTGTCCCACCCGCGCGCCTGCGCGAGGTCGAGCACGGCCGTGACGGTCTGCCGGTCGTCGTGCTTGGTGCGGATGCGCGCGGGGTCGGCGCGCATGACCTCCCGCTTCTGCTGGTAGTCGGCGAAGTACGTCCGCGTCTTGCCCCGGTCGGCGGTGTAGAGGCCGTGCCGCTTGGCGATGGCGTCCTCCTCGGCCTCGGCGGGCTTGCCCCCGCGCCCGGGTGGTGCCGCCCTTACGGCCGGCTGTTCCGCCGCGTCCCGTTCCGCGCGTGCGCGCCTTTGCGCGGCCCCGGCCAGCTCGGCGGCGGTCGCCTCGCGAACCGGCACGTCCTCCGCCATCCTGGCGCGGCTCCTTGATGGCGCAGCCGCTTCCACGCTGTTGTCGGTGTCGAAGAAGCCCATGGTGTCGTCCTCCTACTCCGCGGCCGGTTGCGGCGCGCTGGGGTGCAGCCTGGCGCGGGCTGCTCGCATGAGGGCCGCGGCGCGCACGAGAAGCGGTGGCTTGCCGAGGGCGGGGGTCACGTTCGGCAGGACGGGCGGGCGGCCGGTTCGTTCAACAACGGTCAGCACGTCCTCAAGCCATTCGGCGGTCTCTCGGTCGCAGCGTTCCAAGACGCGCTGGGCGCGCTGCAAGACCGGCAGGCGCCGTTTGATCACGCGCCACCGGGTTGCGGCGTCCAGCTCCCGGTGCAGGTCGCGCGATCCGGCGGCGAGCCGGCGCCCTTCCTCGTTGAACCGCCTGTTGTGCACGGCGGGCAGCGTGCCGGCGGTCGCGACCGTCTCGGACGTCGCCATGGTTGTTTCTGGCAACATGCGGTCCGCCATGTCGATCAGGTCGTAGGCGAGGGCCAGGAGCTTCGCGCGGCCGGCGGACTGGTCGAGGCAAAGGCGGGGGCCGGGCCGCGACGTGTTTCTCCCGGCCGCACGCCGCCGGATGGACATGAGCACGGCGCGGTCGCCGATCCCGACGAACTCCTCCACGACGAACCACAGGCCGCCGACGTTGTGTTGCAGCAGGAACCGCCTCTTGCCCATGCGTTCCTCCCTACTCCGCGGCCACGCTCGCCGCCGGGTTAGCCTTGCGGTGCCGGGCGACGCCGAGCATCGCCCGCGTGTCGCGGCGCTTCCAGCCCACGGCGGAGTGGTGCCGCAGCGCGTGCCGGCCGGCGGGGAAGGTGATGCGCTCGTCGTCGTCCAGGTCGGTGAGCAGCTCGGACACCTTCATCAGCTCGCGCGAAACCTCGTGCTCGTTGCTGCTCGCGCCGTCCGAGGCGCTGCGGGCCTCCATGAGCCGCCCCGAGCGGCCCTGGTTGGCGCCGAGGGAGGTGGCGAGCGCGCCGTAGGTGCCGAGCATCTCGCTGACGTTCTTGGCGCTCTGCAAGGAGCGGAAACCCGTGTAGCTCCGCCACGCGAGCGTCTCGTACAGCTCGTCCCGGGCATCCGGGCCGCCCCACACGCGCGCGACCTGGCTGTCCGAGTGGTAGAGCAGGTGCAGGCTGCACTTGTACTTGCGGCCCTGGTTGAGCACGGCCCGCAGCGCAGGGTCGGGGCCGACCAGCTCGGCCTCGTCGATGGCGAACAGCACGCGCCCGTCCACGGCGCCCTCGGCCCCCATCACGGCGTCCACGTGGCGGCCGACGATCATGCGGGCGACGCCCGGCGTGCTTTGCAGGTCCTTCTGCGGCACTTGGCAGAAGACCACGGTATCGCCGCGGCAGAGGTCGCGCATGTTGTAGGTGCTGCCGCTCACCAGGTTGGCGTAGTCGGCCGACGACAGCCATTCGGTGTCGTCAGTCGCGTTGGTGATAGCGCCCGAGAACGTCACGTCCGCCTGCTTCCAGATCGAACGCGCCAGCGACCGGGCGCTTTCGTTGGGCGAGTGCTCGGCGATGCCGCGCAGGACGCTGCGCACCCGGTCCTCGCCGAGGTCGAGGCCGGCGCGCAGCGTCCGCAGCGTCTTGTCTTCCGGCGCGAGGTCCTGGTTCGCCATCATGTCCAGCAGCAGCGCCAGGATGATGGTGCGGCCCCAGGACTTGAAGCGGGCGCCCTCACCCTCGCCGATGGGGCCGACCAGGCGCGAGGCGACGCGGCGCAACTCGCCCTCCGCGCCCGGCCGGCGCATGTCCACGCCCGTCAGCACGTTCGGCCCGGCGCCCCCGATGTCAAGGCGCACGACGCGCTGGCCGCGCAGCTCCATCTCCTCGCCGAGCATGTCGGCCAGCTCGCCGCTGGGGTCGAGCACGAAGGCGCCCTTGCGCCAGGTGAGCAGCGAGGTTGCCAGGTTGCTCGACTTGTTGGTGCCCGGCGGCCCGATCACGGCGGAGTGCGTGCTGCCGCGCTCGCAGCGGTCGATGAGCAGGGGCGCGTCGTCGCGCCCGCCGCGCTGGCCGCCGACCCGGCCGCCCCAGCCGGGGGCCGGGGTGGCCGGGGACCGCCGCGCCGCCGCGCCGGGCGTGAGCCCGCGGGCGCGGGCGAGGTTATCGCTGCTGCCGCGGGTGATCCCGCGGCGATAGGCGAAAGGGCGCTGGAACAGCCCTCCGCCGCGGGCGAGGAGGAGGCGGCCGACCAGGACGAACGGGGCCGAGGCTGCCAGGGCCGCGACGGCGACGCACACGGTCTCGCCGAGGTCGTCGCCGAAAGCCCGCGCATGGACGAGCCATTGGTAGGGCCGCTGCCACGCCGCGACGTGCCGGTCGTGGAAGCCGTCGATCAGCCACAGCAGCGCGCCCGAGGCGAGCGTGAGCCAGAGCGCGGCGAGCAGCGCCACCCAGGCCAGGCCGCTAAGGGCCATGACGAACGACGACCGCGGCATCACAGCTCCTCCAGCAGGTCGGCGAAGCCCTTGCCCTCCCGCTCGGCGGCGGGACGGAACCAGACCTCGCCGATGGCGCGGCGCCCGCGCTCGTTCTCGACGGGCATGATGAAGTCGATGGCGCTTGCGAGCTGGGCGGCGATGGTCGGGTCCTGCATCCCCCGCCCGGTCTCGCTCGACTTGACGTAGTTGAACAGGCGGCGCGCGGCCTCGGCGGGAGTGCGGCCGTGGATGGTCGAAAGCGAGCCGGGGTGCCCGGCCATCACCTCGTCCACGAACACCCAGGCAGCTTCTGCGGAGCGCATCTCGCCGAGCAGGATGCGGGTCGGGCGCGAGCGGAGTGCCGACTTCATGAGCAGCGAAGGGGTGAGGCGGTCGTTGCCGCCGTTGGCCGGGTAGAACAGGCGGATGTGGTTCGGCTGGCGCAGGACCAGCTCGGCCGCGTCCTCGATGGTGACGATGCGCTCGTCCTCGTCGATGGCGCCGCCCAGCAGGCGGCTGAGCCGGCTCTTGCCGGCGCCGGTCGGGCCGCAGAACAGCCCGGTCTTGCGCGTGGCGCAGACCCCGCGCAGCCAGCCCTCGATGTCGCCGGCGTCGTAGCGTTCCAGCAGGGCGCCGTCCTGCGCCCGGCGGCGCTCGTGCCGCTCGCTCCAGCGGTTCCAGCGCGACGTGTCGTAAAGCCTCGGCACGTCCTCGATCTCGTCCACCGCGACATCGCCGCGGCGGAAGGTTAGCGCCATCGTGCCGGCGGGCACGGCGGGCGGCATCAGGCTTTCCAGGCGCAAGCCGCCGGGGAGGTCCGCGGACAGGATCGGCTCGCGCGGGGTGATGCGCTGGCGCGTCTGTGACGCGGCGAGCACGGACAGGCCGTAGAGCCGGTTGTAGGTCATGGCCGGCAGCTCGACGCGGTGCCAGGCGCCGTGCTTGAGGTGCCACCCCACGCCCGGCGCCTGGATCGCCAGGTCCTCGGTTTCCGGCGCGTAGAGCCGCCCGGCGAGGGGGCGGAGGGCCGCGTTCAGGGCGGCGAGGTTGGCCGCTTCCGTGCTCATTGCAGCGGGCACGCCAGGGGGTTCACCTGCATGGCCCGCGTGCAGACGTCGTACAGGTCGATGTCCTGGCCCACCTGGACCGTGACCGGCAGCGCCTGGTCGCGCGTCGCGACCGGTGGCCGATTGATGCTGCCCTGCAACTCCTGGCTGGCCAGCCCCTGCGCCTGGCCGCCGAGGCTGCCAAAGTTGAGCACGGTGCCGTTGCTGCCCGTGACGGCGCGGGACAGGGCGGCGGTGCCCGCAGCCTGCCCGGCGCCGATGGCCGTGTCCATCAGCGCGTAAAGGGCGACGGCGCCGGCCCGGTCCCAGAAGAAGGTCTGGATATCGGCGTCCTCGCCGGCGCGGCCCATGGCGTCGGCGCCGATGCCGGGAAAGGTCACGGTGAACCAGGGCGCCTCGATTTTCGTGTAAACGACCCCCAGGCGTCGCTGGAAGCGGTCCATCCCTTCCTTGATCTGGCCGACGATGACCGTATGCGGCGGCAGCAAGCCACGCCGACCGTCGTCGCTGCGCACCCATTTCGGCGTGCGGCACGTCACAAGGCCCGTCCGGCTGCTGTCGTTCGCCTCGACGGGGGTGCAGGGCAGGCTGGCGCCGGTCCGGATGGTGTAGCTCCGGTGCGTGAGGAACACGGCGTGGGCCGCGCCTTCGCCCGGCACGGTGACGGTGGGCGTTCCCGGCGCCGCGGCCGGCGATGGGCCGGGAGGGGCGGCTTGCGCCGCCCCCAGGGCCGGTTGCGCGGAGGCCGTCTCGGCGGGTGCGGCGTAGAGCGCGAGCGGGGTGCCGTCCTGGAC
>CAXUJE010000220.1:9008-9278 GCA_964251035.1 uncultured Acetobacteraceae bacterium | reverse complement strand
CAAGCCTGCCGGGCTGGCGGGCGGAGGTCATCGGCGCGCGCCGCCTGCGCCCGGACGGCGCCGGCGATGCCTATTCTGCCGCCTTGGCGCGCGCCGCCCAGGCCGCCGGGGTGGCGATGGCTGGGCACCGTCCGCATGCGGAGGTGCTGGCCGCCATGGCGCGGGCCGCCATCGTCGTGGTGCCCAGCCGCTGGCCCGAGCCGTTTGGCCTCACGGCGCGGGAAGCCATGGCGGGCGGGGGGGGGGGGCGGGGGGGGGCCCCCCGCCCCC
>CAXUJE010000220.1:0-8998 GCA_964251035.1 uncultured Acetobacteraceae bacterium | reverse complement strand
GCCTCACGGCGCTGGAAGCGATGGCGGGCGGCGCGGCGCTGATCTGCGCGCCGCGCGGCAACCTGCCGGAGCTGGTCGGCGACGCCGCCGTGCTGGCCGATCCCGACGATGTGGGGGCGCTCGCGGATGCCATCACGATCCTGGCGCGTGACGGCCCGCGGCGGGCGGCGCTGGGCGTGGCGGGTTTGGAGCGGGCGCGGTTGTTCGACATCAGCGTGGGGGCTGCGGCGCTCGACCGGCTCCGCTGCGAAATCCTGGGCGCCTGACGCCGCCTCACGCCGCGGGCGGCAATGCCCGTTCCGCCTCGTCCACCGAGATGTCGGCGATGGCGTCGCGCTTCAGCCAGCAGGCGCCTGGCCCCCACGGCGCGGAGACGAGAGGGTCGGTGTGGGACGACATGAACATGAGCGTCGGCGTCCCCACGGCGGAGGCGAGGAAGGTGGCGCCGGTGTCGTTGCCGACCGCCACCGCCGCCCGCCGGGCCACAGCCGCCAGCTCGAACAGCGTGGTCCGGCCGCCGAGATCGACCACGCCGGGCGCCGCAGCGCTCACCCCGTCGATGGCGTTCCGGTCCACCCCGGTGCCGACCGCAACGGCGGCGAGGCCGCGCCCGGCCAGGCGCCGCGCCAGGAGGCCGTAACGGTCCGCCGGCCAACGCTTGTGCGGCAAGTGCGGCGAGCAGCCGGGGATCAGCAAGGCGAAGCGCCCGGGCAGGTCCAGATGACCGATGGGCGCATCGAGCCAGGACAGGTCGGCCGGCCCGGGCGCCGGGACGCCGGCGACACGAAGCTGCGCCGCCATCTTCTGCCGGTTGGACGGGCTGTCGGAGAAGTCCGGGTTGGGATGCGAGCAGCCCGGCGCCGCCCCCACCCATTCCGGCCGCCGCCGCCGTGGGATCATCTGGAAATAGCGTGCGGTGCGGGACGAGCATTGCAGGTCATAGACCCGATCGAATCCTTCCAACAGGAAGCCGCGGCGGACCGCCCACCAGGCCGCGAGGTCATACGCCGAGGGCCGCCGGTCGAGCCAGACCCGGTCGAACCACGGGATCGCCTGCGCGAACGAGGCGTAGGGCGGGCTGGTCATCAGCACCAGCTCGGCCGCCGCATGGTGACGGCGCAGCGCCCCGAAGGCGTCCAGGGCCTGGATCAGGTCGCCGAGCGCGCCGTGCTTGATCACCAGGATGCGGCCATGCGCCATCCGGCTGCGGTCAACCGTCACCTGCGGGCGTGCAGGAAGTCGGCGAAAGCCGCCAAGGTGCCGTCGGACACGTGGTGCTCGATGCCTTCCGCGTCGGCCTCCGCGTCCTCCACCGGCACGCCGACGGCCACGAGCAGTTCCACCACCAAACGGTGCCGCGCCCGCACCCGGTCCGCCAGCGCATGGCCCGCCGCGGTCAGGAACACGCCGCGGTAGGGCAGGGCCGTGACCAGTCCCTCCCGCTTGAGCCGGGCAATCGTCTTGACCGCGGTGGCGTGCGCGACGCCCATGCGGCGGGCGACGTCCACGGTGCGGGCCTCGCCGCCGGCCGCCAGCAGGTCGGCGATCAGCTCGGCGTAGTCCTCCAGCAAGGTGGCCGAGCGGGCCTGCCGCGCCCGGCCGAACCGGTCTGCCTGCGCCGGCTCCTGCGGCATGTCGTGGCTCGGCGGGTCTGGCGTCTGCTTTTCTGGCATCGCGTCATGTCCTGTTCAGGCCGGCGGCCCCGCCTGTGCTGCCGTGCGGCCTTGATGCCCCGCCGCAATGGTCCAGTCAAACCCGGAAGTCAGCCATATTGCAGAATGTGTAGCATAGGCTATATCCCGATGGAGCCAACCAGCAAGCGGAACGCAATGAGCAAGGTGCAGGGCTACGCCAGCCTGACCGACCAGACCACGGCTGCGATCCGCGACACCCTGGCGGGGCGCCGGCGCGGCCTGCGCGCGGTGCTGCCCTTCGCCGGGCCGGCCTTTATCTGCTCGGTCGCCTACATGGACCCCGGCAACTTCGCCACCAACATCCAGGCCGGCGCCAAGTACAACTACAGCCTGCTCTGGGTCGTGCTGCTCGCCAACGCCGTGGCGATGCTGTTCCAGGGACTTTCGGCCAAGCTCGGCATCGTCACCAACCGCAACCTCGCCGAATTGTGCCGCGACCACTTCCCGCGGCCCGCAGTGTGGGCGATGTGGGGGGCGAGCGAGGTGGCGGCCATGGCGACGGACCTGGCCGAGTTCCTGGGCGGCGCCATCGGGCTGTCGCTGCTGTTCGGCATGTCGCTGCTGTGGGGCATGGTCGTGACCGCGGCCGTGACCTACGGCATCCTGCTGTTCCAAAGCCGGGGCTACCGGCCCATCGAGCTGATCATCGGCGGCCTCGTGGGCGCCATCGGCCTGAGCTACGTCATCGAGCTGCTCATGGCGCCGCCGGACTGGCGCGCCGCGGGGATCGGCACCGTGCTGCCGCGCCTTGCCGACCCCGGCGCGCTGACGCTTGCGGTCGGCATCGTGGGTGCCACGGTGATGCCGCACGCCATCTACCTGCATTCCAGCCTGACCCAGGACCGGGCGCCTGCGCGCAACGAGGGGGAGCGCCGGGCGCTGCTGCGCTACTCGAACATCGAGGTGGTGGTGGCGCTGTCCATCGCCGGGCTGGTCAACATGGCGATGGTGATGATGGCCGCGTCCGCCTTCCATGGCGGACACGAGGACGTGGCCGAGATCGAGACCGCCTACCACACGCTGGTGCCGCTGTTCGGCGGCGCCGCGGCAGGCGTGTTCATGGTGTCGCTGATCGCCTCGGGCTTGTCGAGCTCGGCGGTGGGCACCATGGCGGGCCAGGTCATCATGCAGGGCTTCGTCGGCTTCCGCATCCCGCTGTGGCTGCGGCGCCTGGTCACGATGGCGCCGTCCTTCGTGGTGGTCGCCTGGGGGGTGAACGCGACCCAGGCGCTGATCGCCAGCCAGGTCGTGCTCAGCCTCGTGCTGCCGGTGCCCATGGTGGCCTTGCTGGTGCTGATGCGCCGGCCGGAGGTGATGGGCATCTACCGCACGGGCCGGGCCACGGGGATCGTGGCGGGGGTCGCGACGGCGCTGGTGCTGGCGCTCAACCTGCTCCTGTTGCTGCAGACGTTCGGGGTGGCGATCCCGGGCCTGGCCTGAGCTCCGATGACCGCCTTGTCCTTGCCGGGCCGGGTGCTGGCCGGGCACCCGCGCAGCTTCATCGCCCTGGGCGTCGGCCTGGCCGTCTGGGCGTTGCTCAACGTCGCCGCCCCGGGCTGGCCCGCCATAAGCCGGGCCATCACCGGCTGGGACGCCGGCGCCTTGGCATTCATCGCGCTTGCCCTGCACCTCTTCGTCGTCCGCCCGCCCGCGCAGATGGCCGCCGAGGCGGAGGCGCAGGAGGAGGGGGAGTGGACCATCTTCTGGGTCATGCTGCTGGGCACCGTGTTCAGCTTCGCGGCGCTCTCGGGCGAGTTCTCCAACCTAAAGGACATGCCCCACGTCGAACGCAGCCTGCACATCGCGCTGGTGGCCGCGACCTTGATGCTGTCCTGGCTGCTGACGCATTTCGTGTTCACGTTCCGTTACGCGCATGAGTGGTACGACCTCGATGAGCGCGGCCAGGCCAGGGGCGGGCTGCAGTTCCCCTCGGACGACCAGCCCGACTACATCGATTTCCTCTACTTCTCCGTCGTGATCGGCATGACGTTCCAGGTGTCCGACGTGCAGATCACGGCCCGGCGCCTGCGGCGCCTCGCCTTGCTGCACGGGCTGCTCAGCTTCCTGTTCAACACCGTGATCGTGGCGCTCACCGTGAACATCGCGGCTGGAGTCCTGTAGCTCTTTCAGGCGGGGACGTTCGCGCCCGACGCTTGCAGGATGGTGGGGATGGCCGCCTTCATCTGGAAATAGCCGCGCGTCGCCCGGGGCCAGGCCGCGTCGTCCCAGCGCCGGCGCACCCGCAGCGTCCCTGGCGCCAGCACGTCCGCGGAGGGGCCGACCGGCGCCCAGGCCGTCACCACGGGAAGGCCGGCGTCCCAGCCTGGCTCGGCCGGTCCCGCCGGGCAATCGAAATGCGCCGCCGCCCGGGCCAGCGCGTCGGCCATCGCGTCCCGGTCGGCCTGCTTGACCCGAGGGGCCGCGCCCTCGGCGTGGGCCAGCAATCCGCCCACCTTTGCCACCCGCGCCCGGCCGAGCGGCAGGCTCTCGGGGTGCAGGTCGTCGAGGTGCAGCAGCAGCGCCACGTCGCCCTCCGGCGGGGTGTCGCCCGGCGGCAGCGGGCGGGCGGGCGGCGGGTCCGGCTCTTCCAGGGCGGTCGGCTCCTCGTTCAGGCCGGCCGGGTCGTAGCGGCCGCCCGTGTAGCGCCGGATGTTCTCTGCCCGCGCGGCGTAGGGCTTGCCGCGTGTGTGCAGCCCGGCGACCCAGCGCCAGGACAGCGTGTTGCTGGCGGGGTCGCCGTCCAGCAGGTGGCGCATGAAGTGGTCCGCCCCGAGCGCCCAGGGCAGCCGCAGCGTGAAGATCCAGATCGAGGCGAACCACATCCGGGCATGGTTGTGCAGCCAGTTGGTACCTGTCAGCTCCCGCGCCCAATCGTCGAAGCCGTCAATGCCGGTGCGGCCCTCCACCGCCTGCTCGAAGGCGAGGCGCAGCCCGGCGTTGGCGGCCAGCCGGGCGTGGCCCTCGGCGGCCAGGCGCCGGTAGTCGGACCACAGCGCCGGCCGGGTCTCCAGGTGGCCCTTGAAGTAGCTGCGCCAGGACACCTCCTGCACGAACCGTTCGGCATCCGGCCCGTGCGCCGCGAGCGCCGCGTCCACCGCCTCCTGCTCCAGGACCAGGCGGCGGCGCAGGTAGGGCGAAAGGGCGGCGGTCGCGGCCTCCCCCTCCGGCCCGTGGTCGGTGTTGCGCCCGGCGGCGTAGGCGCGGCCCATGCCAGGGGTGAAGGCGGCGAGGCGGGCCAGCCCGGCGGCGCGGGTCATGGGAAAACTGCGGTCCATGGCGATGCATGTGGGGCGTCGCCGCCCCGCCGCCACCGCGCGTTGCCTCAGACCGGTCAGCAGGGCATGGAGAAACCCGCGACGGTTCCAACCAAAGATGATCATGACGATTCCTAGCGCCCCTCCCCGCCCGATGTAGTTGTGAAATCAAAACGTTTTGTTTACACAAACCCGGCATAAAGAGGGGGCGGCCCCCTTTTGTGCAGGCTCGGCCGCGGCGCGACGCAACGTGGAGATCCGCTGTCATGGATGGGCTGCCTCGCCGCTTGGTCGGCGGCCTTCTCGCGGCCAGAGCGGCGCGGCCCGGCACGGCTAGAACGTGGGTCGCCGTCGCCGGCGTCCTCATGGCGGCATTGGTGAGGACGGCTGTCCATCTGCGGCATTGGGTGCCCTACGTCACCGTCCGACAGGTCAAGATCGTCCTTGGGGGCGTGACCTGCCTCCTGGTCCTGGCCAGCGGCGTCACCTCCTATTTCATCACGCAGCGGCAGGCGACGCGCGACAACCTGGCCTTCGTCGCGAGCCTAGCCCCGGTCGAGGTCGCGCGCCTTGAGACGGCAATCGTCGCGACGACGATGCCTGGCAGCGGCGTCGGCCGGGACCAGGTTCAGCTCGGGCTCGACGTCATGAGAAACCGGATCAGCCTCCTGGACAACGGCGAGGCCGGGGACTTCATCCGCAGCCGTGCCGACCTCGAAGCGACCATGGCACGGCTGCGCTCGGCGGTCGAAGCGGCGCAGCCGCTGGTCGACGACATCGGGCACGACGCCGCCGTGAGCCGATTGGTCAAGCTGGTGTCCCCGCTGATCCCTCAGCTCATGGAGCTGGCCGCAGCCGCCAACTCCCATGACGCCGCCTTGGCGGCGCGCGACCAGGCGCAGTTCAGCCGCCTGCACATGATCCTCTCCGCCATCATCGGCGGGCTGAGCGTTTGCGGCTTCGGGCTGATCGGGGTCGTGACCGTGCACAACAGGCTGCTCGGACAGGCCCACGACGAGGTCAACTCGCTGGTGCAGGACCTCCAGGAGCGTGACCGGACCCTCGCGACGCAGAACGCGCGCTTCGACGCCGCCCTCAACAACATGTCGCAGGCCCTCTGCATGGTTGACCAGGAGCAGAGGGTCATCGTGTGCAACAGCCAGTTCCTCAAGCTGTTCGAACTCCCGGCCGCCGCCGTCCAGCCCGGCGCGCCCATCGAGGACGTGCTCCGGAACGCCTCGGCGGCGAGCCGCTACGGGCGGGAGGTGATCGAGGCGGTCTGCGGGACGCAGCGGGAGCTGATCGCGGCCGCACGCGCGGGCAGCTTCTTCCGGGAGGCGGACGGGCGGGCGGTCGCCGTGTCGCACCAGCCGATGCCCGGCAGTGGCTGGGTCGCCACGTACGAGGACATCTCCGAGCGCCGCCAGGCGGAAGCACGCATCCACTTCATGGCGCACCACGACGCGCTCACTGCCCTGCCCAACCGCCTGCATTTCGAGGAACGGCTCGGGCAACTCCTCAATGGGATGCGGCAGGAGGACGGCAGTCTTGCGGTACTCTGCCTCGACCTGGACCATTTCAAGGACGTGAACGACGGACTTGGGCACCCTGCGGGCGACCAGCTCTTGAAGCAGGTGGCGCAGCGGGCGCTTGGCTGCGTGCGCGGCGGAGACGTGGTGGCGCGCCTAGGGGGAGACGAGTTCGCGATCCTGCAATCCTCTCCATGCCAGCCCGAGCACGCCGAGGCGCTGGCCCGGCGCTTGGTCAAGGCCCTTGGTGCTCCTTACGACATCGATGGGACGTGCGTCGCCATCGGCACGAGCGTCGGGATCGCGGTGGCGACGGGCGGCGGGCGGGACGCGAACCGCCTGCTGAAGAATGCCGACATCGCCCTGTACAAAGCCAAAGACGAGGGGCGTGGGACGTTTTGCCTTTTCGAGGACGAGATGGACGCGCAACTGCAGGCGCGCCGGGCGATGGAATCGGACCTGCACGAGGCGATCGCCCGGCACGAGCTGGTCCTGTTCTACCAGCCTTCGTTTGACTTGGCAGCGAACAGGCTGGCGGGCTTCGAGGCGCTCCTGCGGTGGCGCCATCCCTTGCTCGGCACGGTTCTCCCGGCTCAGTTCATCCCGGTTGCGGAGGACATCGGCCTGATCGGCCGGATCGGGGACTGGGTGCTGACGCAGGCGTGCCGCGACGCCGCGGCGTGGCCCGGGGATGTCACGGTCGCGGTGAACCTGTCGCCGCTCCAGCTCCGGGGCGGCAAGCTGACACAGGCCGTCCGCGCCTCGCTGGAGGCCGCGGGGCTGCCAGCGCGGCGGCTCGCGTTGGAGATCACCGAGTCGGCGCTCCTCAAGGGCGACAACAAGGTGCTGGCGACGCTGCACGAGCTTCGCGGTTGCGGGGTCGAGATCGCGCTGGACGACTTCGGGACCGGCTGCTCGTCGCTGAACTGCCTGCGGAGCTTCCCGTTCGACAGGATCAAGATCGACCAGTCCTTTGTCCGCGAGATGGACCGCCGCCCCGATTGCCTGGCGACCGTTCGCTTCGTAGCACAGCTCGCGCAGACGTTGGGGATGGCCACTACGGCAGAGGGCGTCGAAACCCCCGAACAGCTCGACCAGGTGTGGAAAGCAGGGTGCACCCAAGCTCAAGGCCACTACTTCGACCAGCCGAGGCTCGCATCAGAGATCGCTTCCTGGTTCGAGCAGCCGGCGCAGCCATGGGAATGGGCCGGCCATTCCAGCCGCGGAAGCACGGCCAGCGCAGTCGCCAGTCCGGCTTGAGGCGCTGCGACCGGCCGTGACCGAAAGCGGGAAGCGGCTCATGCCAGGCTTGGAACGGCCTCGACGAACAGGCGCTTGGCTGCGTCCCACAATGGAAGGACCCGGTCATCTGGCGCGAGATGCCGGCTGAGCGCGCCGTGGCCTTGTCCGGGATCGCTGTCGAACCTGATGTGCTCTGTCAGGAAATGCCTGAATGCTTGCAGCAGCGGGCCGTTCCAATGGCTTGACCGAAGAATTGCCTTGAACAGCCTTTCAAGCCCGCCATCCTCATAGCTTGCGATGCTCAAGGCCCTTGCCGCAGGGCTTATTGAACGTGTCGTGTGCAGATAATCCTGGCCAATCTCGCCCAGGACAATGCGCCTGCTGTCGTCGATGGGAGAAAGCCTGAGCAGCCTCGACATGAACTCGTCATGGTTCATTCTTTCATCCACGTCGGCGACGCCGGGCCAAGGGGAAAGGTTGGCTGTATTGCATTCTTCTTCTTCAAGTTGTCGGAGCATGTTGTCATCAAGGTATAGACTGCGCGCGATTTCCAGGTTTTCCCGGAACTGAATCGAGAAGTAGTAGTAGGCCCAAGCCACACTGACGAGGTCGTCCTCTTCCAACCGGTTCCATTTCAGACGGCAAATGTCGTCCACGGCAGACTCAAGTCGGTAAACTTCGGTTACTTCCATTTCTGGAGCCTCCAACTACCCAGGCCAGCCGAGACGATGCCGGGCATCATGCGTGACGAGAAGCTGATTGTGGCCGGTGCGGCTGATTTATCCAGGTGCCATAGGCCATGTGACCTAAGACCTGGGTAAAAAGTATGGAAAACCCTAAGCCGAAAGAACCAGCAAGATTTTTTTACTAGTTTTAGCACGTTCAACGTGCATTAAAATCATGCCATAAACCGAGAAGGGATCGACGCTCCTCGGTAGTTGGAGGATGCAAAGCGTAGTTCAGCGCCATTCTGTGCGATGTCTTGGCGCGGGATGTTTCTAGATATCGGAAAATTGATACGCTCGGCAGTGTTGTCATAGGCATCTCGACATATTCTCTGTGGCGCATCTACGCGCCAGGTATATTTTGCTTGAAGTACTCGACTTTGTGAAATCAAAGTCAGCATCCGAAAATCATGAATCACGCTGAACAGGCTGTTTGCGTGTCCTGCTCATCGTCAGACAACTTATAGAATGCGGGCAAATGAGACAACCATTCGGATTTCATAACGAAACCGTCGCGTTGCATGGCGGCTACGGCTCCGACCCGGCCACGGGCG
>CAXUJE010000219.1:4394-9293 GCA_964251035.1 uncultured Acetobacteraceae bacterium | reverse complement strand
GACCGGCCGCTGATCGCCGCGTTGGCAGCCGCGTTCGAGGGGTTCGACGCGGACCCGGCCTGCCGCTGCATCCTGCTGGGGGCGGAGGGCAGGAACTTCTGCGCCGGGGCGGACTTCAGCGCGCCCGCGCGGGACACGGTGGGCGACCGGGAGGGCGGGCACCTGTACCAGCAGGCGGCGCGGCTGTTCCACTGCGAGACGCCGGTCGTCGCCGCGGTGCAGGGCGCGGCCGTCGGCGGCGGGCTGGGGCTGGCGATGGTGGCGGATTTCCGCGTGGCGTCAGCGGAGTCGCGGTTCACCGCCAACTTCAACCGGCTCGGCTTCCATCCCGGCTTCGGCTTGAGCGTGACGCTGCCGCGCGTGGTGGGCCAGCAGAAGGCGGCGCTGCTGTTCTACACCGGGCGGCGGATCGGTGGGGAGGAGGCGCATGCCATCGGGCTGGCCGATGTGCTGGCGCCGCAGGCGGAGTTGCGCGAAACGGCGCTGGCTTTGGCAGCGGAGATCGCCGGGTCCGCCCCGCTGGCTGTCACGAGCACGCGCCGGACGCTGCGCCGCGGCCTGGCCGAGGCGGTCGAGGCGGTCACGGACCATGAACTGAGCGAGCAGCAGCGGCATTTCGAGACGGCCGACTTCGCCGAAGGGGTGAAGGCGATGGCGGAGCGGCGGGCGCCGAGGTTCGCCGGGCGGTGATCAGCCGCCCAAGCTGAGTTCCTGTTCGACGACCCGAACCCACCAGGCCGCGCCAAGGGGAATAACCTCGTCGTTGAAGTCGTATTTCGGCGTGTGCAGCCCATGCGCCACGCCGTCCGGACCCGTGCCATTTCCGATGAAGATGAAGGCGCCGGGCTTGGCGTCCAGCATGAACGCGAAATCCTCGCCGCCGGTGACGGGGGCTGCGTCGGCGTCCACCGCCGCCCCGCCCACCAGCGTCCGTGCCGCCGCGGCGGCAACCACGGCCTGCTCGGGATGGTTCACCAGCGGCGTCGTGCCCCAGGCGATGCTGAACGTGGCCGAGGCGCCGTGCAGGGCGGCGAGGCCGTGGGCCAGTTCCGCCATGCGCCGGTCGATGATCGCCCGGGTCTCCGGCGTGAAGCAGCGGGCCGTGCCGGACAGCGCCAGCTCGGACGGCATCACGTTGACCGCCTCCGCGGAGCCGCCGGCGATGTGGCCCACCGAGATGACGGCGGTGTCCAGCGGCGGCACGTTGCGCCCGACAACCGTCTGCAAGGCGAGCACGTAGTGCGCCTGCACGACGGACAGGTCGGCGGCGAGGTGCGGCGACGCGCCGCCATGCCCGCCGTTGCCGTGGAAGGCCACCGTCCATTTCGAGGTGCCGGCGAGGTACGGCCCGGTGCGGATGGCGAACTGGCCGACCGGCAGGCCCGGCACGTTGTGCATGCCATACACGGCATCGACGGGGAACCGGTCGAACAGCCCGTCCGCCAGCATCTTCCGGGCACCCCCGCGGCCTTCCTCGGCGGGCTGGAAGATCACCTGCACCGTGCCGCCGAAGTCGCGCGTCGCCGCCAGGTGCCGGGCCGCGCCGAGCAGCATGGCCGTGTGCCCGTCATGCCCGCAGGCGTGCATGGTGCCGGCGTTCTTCGAGGCATGCGGCGCGCCGGTCGCCTCATGGATCGCCAGCGCGTCCATGTCCGCGCGCAGCCCGATGGCGCGCTGCCCCGGCAGCTTGCCGCGGATGGTGCCGACCACGCCGGTGCCGCCCACGCCCTCCGTGACCTCGACGCCCCACTCCCGCAGCTTCGCCGCCACGAGCGCCGCGGTGCGGACTTCCTCCAGGCCCATCTCGGGGTGGGCGTGGATGTCGCGCCGGATCGCGGTCAGTTCGGGATGGTGGATGCGGATTTGGTCGATGAGGGCGGCGGAAGGGGCGGCGGGCATGGACAGGTGCCTACTGGATGTGCGGCGCCAGCCTGATGCAACGGCACCGCCCATGCAACTCCGCGGGCGTCCTCCTTATGGTCATTGCCGGAGATGGCAGGCGACCGCGTGGCCGTCTGCGCCCGCCGCGAGCGGTGGCACGTCGGTCGCGCAGCGCGGCTCGGCGATCGGGCAGCGGGTGTGGAAGTGGCAGCCGGCGGGCGGGTGGATCGGGTTCGGCACGTCGCCTCGGAGCACGGTCCGCTTGCGCTTCACCGAGGGATCAGGAATCGGCACGGCGGACAGCAGCGCCTCCGTGTAGGGGTGGCGCGGGTTGTCGTACAGCGCGCGGGCGTCGGCGATCTCGACGACGCGGCCGAGGTACATCACCGCGACGCGGTCGCTGATGTGCTCCACCACGGACAGGTCGTGGGCGATGAACAGGTAGGTGAGGCCGAGCCGCTCCTGCAGGTCCTCCAGCAGGTTGATCACCTGCGCCTGGATGGACACGTCAAGCGCGGACACCGGCTCGTCGCAGACGATCAGCTTCGGGCGGACCGCCAGCGCCCGGGCGATGCCGATCCGCTGCCGCTGGCCGCCGGAGAACTCGTGGGCGAAGCGCGGCATGTGGTCGGGCCGCAGGCCGACCAGCTCCAGCAGCGCCGCCACCTGCTCGTCCAGGTCGCGCCGGCTGCGGGCGAGGCGGTGGATGACCAAGGCCTCGCCGATGATGCCGCGCACGGTGTGGCGCGGGTTGAGCGAGGCGAAGGGGTCCTGGAAGATGATCTGCATCTCGCGGCGCAGCGCGCGCAGCCTCCGCCCTTCGAGCGCGGTGATGTCGGCGCCGGCGAAGCGGATCGTGCCCGCGGTGCTGCCGACCAGGCGCATGATGCAGCGCCCGGTGGTGGACTTGCCGCAGCCGGACTCGCCGACGAGGCCCAGCGTCTCGCCCGGCGCGATGTCGAAGCTGACGCCGTCCACCGCGTGGACGCGGTCGAGCGTGCGGTTCAGCAAGCCGCCCTTGACCGGGTAGTGCTTCTTCAGGCCCCGGACGGACAGCAGCGGTTCCGCCCGCTGCGCCGCCATGCTGAGCGCCGTCATGTCAGGCACGGATGCACGCGGCCCTGTGCCCGGCGGCCACCGTCCGCAGCGCCGGCTCGGCCGCGCGGCAGGCGTCGGTGACGAACTCGCAGCGCGAGGAGAACCGGCAACCCGGCGGCAGGTCGAGCAGGCTCGGCACCGTGCCGGGGATCTGCGCGAGCCGGGTGCGGCCCACCGCGTGGGCATCGACGCGCGGGATGGAGCGGATCAGGCCTTGCGTGTACGGGTGGCGCGGGTTGGCGAACAGCTCCCCCACCGGCGCCTCCTCCACCACGACGCCCGCGTACATCACCGCCACGCGCTGCGCGTTCTCCGCCACGACGCCCATGGCGTGGGTGATCAGCATGACCGCCATGCCGAACCGCTGCTTCATGTCGGCGAGCAGGTCCAGGATCTGCGCCTGGATCGTCACGTCGAGCGCCGTGGTCGGCTCGTCGGCGATCAGCAGCTTGGGCTTGCAGGCCAGCGCCATGGCGATCATCACCCGCTGGCGCATGCCGCCGGAGAACTGGTGCGGGTAGTCGCGCACCCGCCGCTCCGGGTTGGGGATCTGCACCAGGCGGAGCATCTCGACGGCTGCGTCCATCGCAGCACGCCGCGACAGGCGCTCATGCGCCCGCAGCGACTCCGCGATCTGCGCGCCCACGGCGTAGACCGGGTTGAGCGAGGTCATCGGCTCCTGGAACACCATGCCGATCTCGCGCCCGCGCACCTGGTCCATCTCCGCGCGCCGCAGGGGGATGAGGTCCCTGCCCTGCCACAGGATCTCGCCCGCCGCGAAGCGGCCCGGCGGCATGTCGATCAGCTTCAGGATGCTGCGCGCCGTCACCGTCTTGCCCGAGCCGGACTCGCCCACCACGGCCAGCGTCTCGCCGCGGGCGATGGACAGGCTCACGCCGTCCACGGCCCGCACGGTGCCGCCGTCGGTCCCGAACCAGGTCTTCAGCCCGCGGATCGCGAGCAGCGGCCCGGTTGTCCCAGATTCGGCCATTCCTGCCTCACACCACCCGGTGCGCGTCGAGCGCGTCGCGCAGCCCGTCGCCGATGAAGTTGATCGACAGCACCGCGAGGAAGATCGCGACGCCGGGGAACAAGGCCCAGTGCGGCGCGATGTCGAGGTGGTCCTTGGCGCTGAACAGGATGCGGCCCCAGGTGGGCACGTCGGGCGGAAAGCCGAGGCCGAGGAAGGAGAGCGTCGATTCCGCGATGATGGCGGTCGCCACCTCCACGGTGCCGGCCACGATCACCGGCCCCATGGCGTTCGGCAGGATGTGCCGCACCACCAGCCGCAGGCGGGACGCGCCGAGCGCCTGCGCGGCCTCCACGAACTCCTTTTCCCGAAGCGAGAGGAATTGCGCCCGCACCAGCCGCGCCACCGGCATCCAGCGCAGCCCGCCGATGACCAGCACGATCAGCACGAACAGCCCGGCCTCCAGCCCCAGCGCCTGGCTGAGCGCGCTGCGGAACAAGTAAAGCGCCAGCAGCAGCAGCGGCAGTTGCGGCAAGGACAGGAACAGGTCGGTGAGCCACATCAGCCCGGCGTCGAGCCAGCCGGTCGCCATGCCGGAGACGGCGCCCACCAAGAGGCCCACGACCACCGCCACCACCATCGCCGCCAGCCCGACCGCCAGCGAGATGCGCCCGCCGTAGATCATCCGCGCCAGCAGGTCCTGGCCGAGGTCGTCGGTGCCGAACGGGTGTTCGGCCGATGGCGGCGCGAGCTGGGCGGAGAAGTCGATGTCGTCGATCGGCACCCGCCACAGCAGCGGGCCGAGGGCGATGCCGGCCACCATCAGCGTCAGCACCACGAGGCTCGCCACCGCCAGGCGGTGCCTGCGGAAGCGCCGCCAGGCCTCCCAAGCCGGCGACCGGCGCGGCCTGGCGGGTCCACGCCGCGCCGCGCGGCGCCCGGGCGGCCCG
>CAXUJE010000219.1:0-4384 GCA_964251035.1 uncultured Acetobacteraceae bacterium | reverse complement strand
CCCCCCCCCCCCCCCCCCCGGGGCCCGCCGGCCCCCCCCCCCCCCCCCCCCCCCCCGCCCCCCGCCGGGGCGGGGGGGGCCCCCCCCCCCCCGCCGCGGCGCCGGGCGCCGCGTCAGCGGAAAGCGATGCGGGGATCGAGCCAGCCATACAGGATGTCTGCAACGAGGTTGAACAGGATGACGAGGGCTGCGAACACGAAGGTGACGCCCATGACCACCGGCGTGTCGTTGGTGAGGATCGAGTCGATCAGCAGCGAGCCGATGCCGGGCACGCGGAAGATCTGCTCGGTGACGATCGCGCCGCCGAACACGACCGGCATCTGCAGCGCCACCAGCGTCACGACCGGGACCAGCGCGTTGCGCACGACGTGGCGGAGCAGCACCCGGCGCTCGCCGATGCCCTTGGAGCGGGCCGTCGTCACGTAGTCGAGCTTGATCACGTCCAGCACCGCCGAGCGGACGAACCGCACGAGCGACGCGCCCTGGAACAGCCCGAGCACCGCGACCGGCATGGCCGACTGCCGGATTTCCTCCCGCCACCAGGCCAGGCCGGTGACGCCGAGGTCGGACCGGTACACGAAGGGCAGCCAGTTCAGGGTGATGCTGAACAGCAGGACCAGCAGCAGGCCAGTGAAGAAGGTAGGCAGCGAGAAGCCGATGAACGCCACGGTGTTGGCGAGCTGGTCGAACAGCGAGTAGGGCCGCGACGCCGCCAGCACGCCGACCGGGATCGCGACCGCGACCGCCAGCACCTGCGACGCGCCGATGACCGCGACCGTCACCGGCAGGCGCTGGAAGATCAGCCGGTCCACGTCGATGCGGCTGGTGAAGGAGAAGCCCCAGTCGCCCCGCAGCATGGCCAGCAGCCAATGCAGGTAGCGCGACCAGACGGGGTCGTCGAGGCCGTACTGGGCGCGGAGCGCCGCCTGGACGGAGGGCGGCACGTTGCCGTTGCTGGTCAGCTCGGACAAAGGGTCGCCGGGCGCCAGCGCCAGGACGGCGTACAGCACGAGGCTGATGCCGAGCAGGCTGGGGATGGCGAGCAGGATGCGGCGGAGGAGGTGGGACCGGGACAAGGCGCCAGCGTCACCCTTCCTTGTAGAAGTTGGCGAGGTCCCAGATGTAGCTGTCGAAGCCGCTCAGCTCGGCCTGCAGCGTCTTGGCGACGGCCGCGACGCTGGGACGGGTGACGACCGGGATCACGGCGATGTCGCGGATCACCATGTCGTTCAGCTTGATGATGAAGGCAGCGCGCTTCACCGGGTCGATCTCCACGGCCGCCTGCTTGAACACGGCGTCGTACTCGGCGTTCCGCCAGCGGCAGATGTTGCGGCCCTGCCACTTGTTGGCCTTTTGCGCGACCTCCGTGGACAGGAAGAGTTGCATCCAGAGCTGCGGGTCCGGCAGGACCGGCCCTGTCGTGTACATCTGCAGGTCGGCATAGAAGTGCGGGTAGGTGTCGGGGTTGGCCGTGTCGGAGGAGAAGAACACGGAGGAGATGACCGACTTCAGCTCGACCTCGATCCCGGCCTTTTTCAGCGCCTGCTTGATGATCTGCTGGGTCTTCTGGCGCGGCCCGTTGGTCGAGGTCTGGAACAGGTACTTGAGCTGCTTGCCGTCCTTGGCGCGGACGCCGTCCGGGCCGGGCTTCCAGCCGGCCTTGTCCAGGATCGCGGCCGCCTTCTCGACGCTGAACTCGAACGCGGTGTTGGGCGAGCGGAACGGCGCCGGGTTGACGACGACGTTCGGGGACGCGAGGCCGCCCCGGCCGTAAATGTACTTGTGCACGCTGTCCCGGTCCACCAGCAGGGACAAGGCTTGCCGGACCGCAGGGTCCGACAGGCTGGGATGCGTGGTCTTGATGCTTGAGCGTTCGCCATCGACCTCGGTGTTCGGGTCGGTGCTGTTGAGCTGGATCATCTCAAGGTTGCCGCCCGCGGTGATCCGCACGAAGCCTTTGCCGGCCGCCTCAAGCCGGGTCAGCACCTCGTCCTCGACCTGGAGATTCCAGGCGAGGTCGTACTCGCCCGTCTGCAGCACGGCCCGCGCGGCCGAGGTCGTGTCGCCGCCGCCCTTCATCTCGACCGCGTCGAAATAGGGCCGGTTGGGCTGGTGGTAGTCCGGGTTGATCACGCCGGTGACGAGGTCGCCCGGGCGGAACTCCTTGAACAGATAGGGGCCCGTGCCGACCGGCCGAAGGTTCGTCGGCGCGTCCCGCGACTTCGCCCCGGCGTAATCCTCGAACAGGTGCTTCGGGATGATCATCCCGTTGTTGCCCACGAAGGCATCCGCCCAGAACGGCATCGGCGTTTCCGAGGAGACCCGGACGGTGTGCGTGTCGATCTTCTCGGCCGTCACCGTGTTGTAGCTGCCGGCCGTGACGGCGGCGGTCGCCGGGTCACGCGCATAGGTCCAGTTGAACACCAGGTCGTCGGCGGTGAAAGGTTCGCCGTCGTGCCATTTGACGCCTTGCTTGAGCTTCCAGGTCACGGACTTGCCGTCCTCGGCGAGGCCGCCGTTGGCGAGGCTCGGGATTTCGGCGGCCAGGACCGCGCGGATCTCCGCGTTGGAGTCCCAGGCGGCGAGCGGCTCGTAGAACAGGCGGGAGCCGTCCTGGTCCTTGGTGCCCACTGCGAAGTGCGGGTTGAGCAGGGTCGGCCCCTGCCACCACAGCAGCTTCAGCGTGCCGCCGCCCCCTGCCTTTGTCGGCTTGTAGGCCGATGCGGGCTGCGCCGCCACGGCGCCGCCCAACGCCAGCAACTGCGTCGCCATCGGCGCGGCCAGGCCAAGCGCGACCATGCGGCTGACGAAAGCCCGGCGCGGCAGGCGGCCCTGCCGCACGGCGTCGATTGCCGCTCGAAGTTCGCGCTCGTCCATGGACCCCTCCCGGCAAGGGCGGCACCGTGCCCCGGACGAGTTCAGCTCGCCCAAAGGAACACGATGCAAAGCCTGTGCCAGATACTGAAGGCCGCACGCCCCGCCGGCAAGCGCGGCGCAGAGGCTTGAGGGCTGACATCGGGACCGGCGGCGTCTAGCATCCGGCCAGGTCAAGGAATTGGCCGCGGCAACGGCCTGGGGAAGCGGCGCATGGCATTATCCATCGAACGGCTGGGTCCGTCGCTGGCGGGACGGGTCATCGGGCTGGATTTGACCGGGCCGCTCGCCCCCGCGCAGGTTGCCGCCATTGAGGCGGGCATGGACGAGCATGCGGTGCTGGTGTTCCCGGCGCAGCGGATCACCGACGAGCAGCAGAAGGCCTTCTCGCTGAACTTCGGCGCGTTGGAAGAGACCGCGGGCGGCAACGTCACTCCAAAGGACCAGCGCCGGCTCGACCCGCAGATGGCCGACGTGTCCAACCTCGACCAGCACGGCAAGCCGCTGGCCCGCGACGACCGGCGCCGGATGTTCAACCTCGGCAACCAGCTCTGGCACTCCGACAGCTCGTTCCGCGCGACGCCGGCGAAGTACTCGATCCTGTCGGGGCGCGTGGTCTCCACCTCGGGCGGCAACACCGAATTCGCCGACATGCGGGCGGCCTACGACGCGCTGGACCCGCAAACCCGGGAGGAGGTGGAGGACCTGGTGTGCGAGCATTCCCTTATGTACTCGCGCGGCGCGCTCGGCTTCGACGCGCTCACCGCGGAGGAGCGCAAGATCTTCGCGCCGGTGCGGCAGCGCCTGGTGCGCACCCACCCGAAGACCGGGCGCCGGTCGCTGTACCTGTCGTCGCATGCCGGGGGGATCGTGGGCTGGCCGGTGCCGGAAGCGCGCGCCTTTTTGCGCGACCTCAACGAGCACGCGACCCAGCCGCCGTTCGTTTACGTGCACCGCTGGCAGCCGTTCGACCTAGTGATGTGGGACAACCGGCAGACCATGCACCGCGTCCGCCGCTTCGACGCCGACCAGGTGCGCGACATGCGGCGCACGACGGTGGCGGGGGATGGGCCGACCTACCAGCAGGCCGCGGCGGCTTAGCGGTGCCGGGGCCTACCCCCCCGGCGAGAACAACCGCGACAGCGCCCCATGGGCCGAGCCGGGCGCCGCGCCCGGCCCCACCGTGACCGTCGCCGTCATCCCCGCCGCGAGGTGAACCGTGTCGGGCACCTGGTCGATGTGGATGCGCACGGGGATGCGCTGCGCCAGGCGGACCCAGGTGAACACCGGGTTCACCGTGGCCAGTCCCAGGTCGCCCGGGACGGTGTTCGGCGTGTTGATGCCCCGGGCGATGCTTTCCACGTGCCCGCGCACCGGGTCCGGGTATCCCATCAACGCCGCAAGGGCCGGGTCGCCCACACGGATGCCGCGGAGCTTGGTTTCCTCGAAGTAGCCCGCCACCCAGAAGCTGTCGCTGTCCAGCACGGAGATGTCGCGGGCGCCCTTGGTG
>CAXUJE010000218.1:6973-9302 GCA_964251035.1 uncultured Acetobacteraceae bacterium | reverse complement strand
CCTCCACCCAGCGCATGACGCCCGACGCGGCGTCGAGGCCGAAGGCGCTGCCGCCGGTGAGCAGGACGGCATGGACGCGCTCCACGAGGTTGCTGGGATCGAGCAGGTCGGTTTCCCGCGTGCCGGGCGCGGCGCCGCGCACGTCCACGCCGCCGACGGCGCCCGCTTCCGTCAGGACCACGGTGCATCCGGTGGGACGCCTGGCATCGGTGAAGTGGCCGACCCGCACGCCCGGCACGTCGGTGATCGCGCCGCCGAGGGTTTGCGGACGCGCCGGGGCGCCTTGGGCGCTGGCAGGCAACGGCGCGGTCACGGCGCCGAGGCCGAGTGCCGCCGTCGAGGCGAGTTGGCGACGATACATGGGAGCCGCTCCTGGCGAGGGTTGCCACGGTCGGCACGATGCACGAGGACACCGCCCGGCGCCAGGATGCCCCTAGAACCCCCATTGAACCGGGAGCACCCCCGCGCGTCTGTCACCCAAACCTTTCAAAGGAGGCACCGATGGCCGCAGACGAGACCGGCAAGGGCAAGCTGCCCGGCAACCAAGGCCAGTTCGGCGAGGGCGACGCGACGGAAGCCTACAAGCCGCTGGAGAAGCACCCCGCCGCGCCGGAGCAGGCGAAATCGCCGGACCAGCCGCCGGATGCGGATGCCGAGGTCCAGCACCAGACCAACGCGGGGGAACGCTCCTGATGTCCGGCTCCATCGACGACCTGGCGCGCAAGCACGGCGTGAGCGTGGACGCTGTGCGGGCGCTGCAGGACGCCCTGCGCCGCGGCGGCGGGCAACAGGCGCAGTTCAGCCACCCGGACCTGGGCGGCATGGGCCAATGGTCCGCCGGCGGCATGACGCAGGTGGGCGACATGTTCAACACGGCGCTGAAGGACAAGGTGAACGCGCTGTGCAGGGAGCTGGCGCAGTCCGCGGCGACGATGCCGCCCAAGAGCGACCCGCCAGCGACGCAGCAGCAGGGACAGGGACATGGGGGCGAGGAACAGCACGGCGAGAAGCGCTCGCCCCCGCGCGGCGATTGGTGGCCGCAGGACTTGGGCCGGCCCTCCGCGACCGGGTCGCAGAACGGCATGCGCTACGCCTGCTTTCCGGATGCCCGCCGCGTCGCGGTGGAGCAGGCCGGCCGCGTCACCATCTATGACAGCGGCGAGCACCGCATCAACGGCGTGTCGCAGTCGCAGAGCGGCGGGCAGGAGCTGAGTTTCAGCAGCCAGAACGGCACGGTCCGCGCGTCGGAGCTGCCCGTGGCGGGCTGAGCGCGCCGCCGTCACTGCGGGCCGGAACGGTTGGAACGGGTCCGTGGACAACGATTGCCCTGGGCGGCGCTTGCGTGCCATCGTCATGGCGAGAGGCGTCACAGAACGCCGGCGCAACGCCCAGGGGAACGTCATGGCCACCCACACCATCGACCGTCGCTTGCTGCTGCAAGCGGCGGCACTCTCGCCCGCCTTGGCCGCCGTTGCGGCGAGCCAGGCCAGCGCCGCCGATGCTCCGGACACCTTGGTGGTGATCGCCGAATTGGTCGCCAAGCCCGGCCGTGCCGACGCGCTGCGCGACATCATGGTGCCGTTCGTGGCGGGCGCCCGGCATGAACCCGGCTGCGAGCACTATGTCCTCATGGAGGACCGCGAGACGCCGGGCCGCTTCCTGACCTATGAGGTCTGGACCAATCAGGCCGCGCTTGCCGCCCATATGCAAACGCCCGAGATCAAGGCGGCAGGACCCAAGCTTGCCGACATCCTCGCCAAGCCGTTCACCCAGGCCATGCTGAAGACCCTCAGCGCCTCCTGAACGTCCCAGCACCGCGAGGACCCCGCCATGCCCGACATCATTCTCCATGGATACCCGCTCTCGCCGTTCTCCGAGAAGATCCGCCTGGCGCTGGGCTTCAAAGGTGTTGCTTACCAGTCCGTCACCGTCCCGGTCTGGATGCCGAAGCCCGACCTGCTGCCCCTGACCGGCGGCTACCGGCGCGCGCCGGTCATGCAGGTCGGCTCGGACATCTACTGTGACACGCTGCTGATCCTGCGCATCATCGAGCGGCTGCATCCCGAGCCGTCGCTCTACCCGGGCGGCAGCACCGGCCTCGCCTCCGCCGTCGGCTGGTGGGCGGAGAAGTTCACCTTCATGCCGGCGGTCTGCCTGGTGACCAGCCTGGTCGGCGAGCATTTTCCGGCCGAGCTGATCGAGGAGCGCAAGCCGTTCTTCGGCGTCGATCTCAGCAAGGCCGCCACGCTCAAGGACCAGTTTTTGCACCGCCAGCGCCTGCACGCGCACCTCCATTGGCTTGGCCAGATGCTGGAGGACGGGCGCCCCT
>CAXUJE010000218.1:5925-6963 GCA_964251035.1 uncultured Acetobacteraceae bacterium | reverse complement strand
TGCTCTGCCCCTTTTGGGGGCGGTGGGGCCCCCTTGTGGGGGCGGCGGGGCGCCCGGCGCCGCGGACCTCGCTGCCTACCACCCGATCTGGTTCGCCCTCAAGAACGGCGGGGAGGCCGCGGGCGCGATGCTGCCGATGGCGCCGCTGCGGGCCTGGTACGACCGGGTGGCGGCCTTCGGCCATGGCCGCCCGCAGGAGATGGCCGCCGCCGACGCGCTCGCGGCCGCCCGGGTGACGGAGCCGGACGCGCCGGGTTTCGAGAGCGACGCCGACGACCCCTCCGGCTGCAAGCCCGGCGACCGCGTCACCGTCACGCCCGACGACAGCGGGCGCGACCCCGTGGCCGGAGAGCTGGTTGCCTGCGGCCCGCAGGAGGTGGTCATCCGGCGTGCCGACCCGGCGGTGGGCACCGTCCACGTCCATTTCCCGCGCGCCGGTTTCGACCTGGTGCCGGCAGGCTAGGACGCGGCTGATCTCCGCGGCGGACGCGCGGCGCCATGTCTTTCCATGTCCGCAACGTGTATGCTCGCGGCGTGTTCAACACCCGCGAGCGGAACGTATGCCGACCAGCGCCCCTCCCCTCCTGGCACACCGCGCCGATGCCAGCGCATTCCGGATGTTCCTCGGCCTGTTCGACCGAGGTGAGCTTGCGGAAGCCGAGCAGGTGGGGATGCAGCTCCTGGCCGGGCCGTCCGGCTGGGACGTCGATGTTTGGACCCGCCTAGGTCTGCTGCGCCGCCACAGCGGAGCCGTCGGTCCCGCAATCGATGCGTTCCTTGCGGCGGAGCGAGCTGCGACGCCCCGGCATCCGCTTCCCGACTGGTTCCATAGCGAGCTGTCCGGCGCTTTTATGGATCAGCGCGCCTGGCCGCAGGCGCTGGGGGCTGCCGAAGCGGGCCTGCGCGCCAAGCCGGCTCTTGGCCTGACGGCGGCGCGGGCGCTGCTGCGCCTGGGGCGGTCCGACGCCGCCCGCGCGGCGCTGCGCAATGCCGTGCGGGCCTTGGCGCATGACCCGTCCCGCGCGTCCTCCGTCGCGG
>CAXUJE010000218.1:0-5915 GCA_964251035.1 uncultured Acetobacteraceae bacterium | reverse complement strand
CGATGCTGCTGGCGGCGGACGGGGGATGCGCGGCCCAGGCGGCCGTGGCCGAGGCGGCGGCAGCCTATGCGGGTGCGCCCGAATTCGACGAGCTGCGGGCCACGCTCGCCGTCCTGCGGCAGGACTGGGACGCCGCCGCCCGCTGCTACGCCGGGCTGATCGGCCCGGCGAAGCCCGCGCCCGTTGCGGCGCTGCAGCGCCTGGGCGCGGCCCTGCGCCGAGCGCCGGACCAGCGGGACGCCTTTGCCCCGGTGTTCGAGGCCGCGGTCCTCGCCGCCCCGGACAACGAGGCAGTGCTGTTCCAATGGCGCGACGCCTGGGCAGCGACCCTTTCGGACGGAGCGGTCACGGACCGGCTCATCGATTTGCAGACACGCTCCGCAGCCCTGATCCCGTCGGCGATCGCCCAGCTTGCGCGGCGGCTGCCGCTTGACGAGGTGCGGCAGCGGTTCGCCGGGCAGATCGACGCCTGGCAGCGGTCGGAGTCCGTGCTGGCCTGCCAGGCCTACCTCGACGCGCTGTGCCGCTTCAAGCATCCGGGGCCGCAGGCGACCGAGCGCGTCCTCGCCGTGCCGGACCTGCGGATGCGGCTGTTCTTCCTGCTGCGCGAGCCGCGGCTGCGCGCGATGCGGGTGCGGGAGCCGACGGCGGAGCAGGAAGCCGAGCTGCGCGCGGCGGGCGTGGACGTGGCCGCCGTGCAGGCGTTCCTCGGCGGCTTCATCGGGCCGCTGTCGCCGGAGTGGGAGGCCTATCTGGGCCGCGCCGCTTTCGCCAGTCCAAACGCGGAGCAGACCGTGCGCCTGGACGAGGGCTTCACCGCCTTCCAGGACCGCATCGTGCGCGAGCGGGAGTTCCGGATGGTCGATCCCCTGGGCGGCGGCCCGGCCGACCTGTTCGACAGCGTCAAGATCCACGACCGCCAGGTGTTCAGCTTCCGCGGCGCCGAGCTTCTGACGTTCCACACGGCCGGGAACATGAATTTCGCGGTGGCCCTGCATCTGGTGCGCAGCAACCTGCTGCTGCTGCCCGACACGAAGGGGGCGCCCTCCAAGCAAGGCTTCTACGCCACGGACCGTTACATGGCCGAGGTCCAATCGATCTGGCTGCGCCGCGCCGCCCGCAGCCACGCGGCCCTGCTGCGCGGCGCCGACGCGGCACGCGCGGCGCGCGGCACGCCCCGGCGGATCGTCGCCGTCCACGGCCGGGCCGAGAACCCGGCGCACCATATCTGGAACTACCTGCCGCCGCTCGAGCGCCTGGCGCTGGCCGGGCTGGTCGGCAACATCGCCGCCGTGGTGCCGCCGCCGACGCTGTATTTCGGACCCTTGCCCGGCCTGTTCCCCGAACTCGCCACAGTCGAAAGCCATCCGATGGCGGAGGCCGCGGTGATCGACCCCTGCCCGTTCTCCCCGCACGACATCGCTCTCCAGTTGGGCGGCAGCTTCATTCCCCAGTCCCTGGCGCAGCGCGTCCGGTGCTGGGCCGGGCGGCAGGCGCCGGAGGGTGGTCGCGCGGAGCGGCGACGGCTGTCGGAACGGCATCCCATCGTCTGGATCGGCCTGCGCGTCGGCGACAAGGTCTGGGTCAACCAGGCCGCCGGCCTCGCCCGGCTGATTGACCTGGTCGTCCCGCTGTATCCCGAGGCGCTGTTCGTGCTCGACGGGTTCTCGCTCCCGGACGGCGCGGAGGCAGTGCCGGAGAAGTGGCACGCCGCCGTGCAGGCCTTGCAGGGCGTGGCCGAGGCGGTGCGGAGCCAGACGGCCCACCCCGACGCCGTGCACAGCCTGGTCGGCAACCGGCTCAGCGAAAGCGTGCTGTGGGCGCAGGCGGCGCACGCCTACTTCACGCCGCTCGGGTCGAGCCAGCACAAGGTGGGCTGGTTCAGCGGCGCGCCGGGCCTGGTCTACACGTCGAAGCTGCTGGCGGGCACGCCGCCCGCGCGGCAGCAAGGCGCGTGGGAGGCGGAGGGCAGCCCCGTGCCGCGCTTCCTGATCGGCGAGGTCGCCGAGCCGGGCCAGCGCCGGGGCGAATACGACTTCCGCAACAACCTGGAAAACGTCGATTTCCCGCCGCACGTCGCGGCGCGCCGGCTGCTCGCCATCCTCGGCGCGGCGGAGACCGGGTAGCGCTACTCCTCTTTCATCGCATGATTGATGCTGTCGGTGATCGGGCTGATGAGGAAGTCGAGCACGGAGCGCGCGCCGTTCACGATCAGGATGTCCGCCGGCATGCCCGGCAGCAGCACGACGCCGGGCTTGTCGCGCAGCGCGCCGGCATCGATCTCGGCGCGCACCAGGAACACCGGCAGGTTGTTCGCGTCCATCTGGCGGTCCGCGCCGACATAGGTGAGGCGGCCGGTGATCACCGGCACGCGGTGCGCCTTGTAGGCCGTGAGCCGCACGTTGACGCGCTGGCCGACCGCCAGGTGCTCCACCTCGTGCGGCGCGACCGTGCCCTCCACCAGCAGCTTCTGGCTGTCCGGCACGAGGTCCATCACCGGCTGGCCCGCCACGATGCTGCTGCCCGGGGTGAAGTACTTGAAATCCGTCACCGTGCCGGCCTCCGGCGCCAGGATCTCGCGCTTCTGCAGCAGGTCCCGGGCGGCGGCCAGCCGCTGCTCGGCGTCCGCCTGGGCGGCCTGGGTTTCCGACCGCTCGCGGGAGATGTCGGCCCGGCGCGTCTCCATCGTGTTGACGAGGCCCGACCGGATCTGCGCGATGACCTCCATCGCCTCGGTGTAGTTCCCGGCGAACTGGCCGATCGCGCCGCGCAGCTCCGCCTCGTTGCGCTGCAGCTCAAGCTGGCGCGGCTTGGTCGAAAGCCCCCGCGCCATCAGGAAGTTGACGCCGCGCAGCTCCTCCTGCACCAGGCCCATGCGGAGGCCGGCCGAGGCGATCTGCGCCCGCAGCGCCGCGATCTGCGCTTCCTGCTGCGCGATCTTGCGCTCCTCCACCCGGGTGTTGGCGTCGAGCGCGCCCCAGCGGCTCTGGAACTGGTAGGCCTCCGCCGCGACGGCCGCAGCGATGGCGGGATCGGCCCTCGCCGCCTCTTGCAGCGCGGCGGAGACCGGCAGCGTCCGCCCGTCCGCCGCTTCCGCCGCGAGGCGCGCCGCGCGGGCCACGGCGGACCAGTACAGCACGCTGGCTTGGGACAACGCGGTCCGCGGCTGCACGTCGTCAAGTTGCAGCAGCACCTGGCCGGCCGCCACCTTGTCGCCTTCCTGCACCACCAGCGTCTTCAGGATGCCGCTGTCCACCAGCGAGATGGTCTTGCGCTTGCCGCTCGCGATGACCGTGCCCGACGCCGGCACCGCGCTTTCGACGCGCGCCAGCGCGGCCCAGGTGGTCAGGCCGCCGAAACCGACCAGGACCGTCAGCAGGCTGAACAGGGCGATGCGCCGCAGCGAGCCTTGCGGCAGCGACGCCTCCGCCTCGGCCAGCCAGGGAGAGTCCGCGATGGTGGCGAGGGTCTGGGCCATGGGCGTTCTCCGGTCAGGCGGTGGCGAGGTGGATGCGCGGCGCCGGGGCGGCCTGCGGCGGCGCGCCCGGCAGCGATGCGTCGTCGATCGTGCCGTTCCGCAGCGTCACGACGCGGTCCGCCGCGTCCCGCAGCGCCGGGCGGTGGCTGGTGACGACGGCGATGGCGCCCTCCTCGCAGCAGGCGCGCAGCGCACGCAGCAGGGCGGCGGTGCCGTCGGCGTCGAGGCTGGCGTCCGGCTCGTCCAGCACCAGGAGCCGGGGCGAGCCGCACAGGGCGCGCGCCAGGCCGACGCGCTGCTTCATGCCGCCGGACAGGGCGGCGCCGTTGCGGGTCAGCGCGGTCTCGTAGCCCCGGGCCATGCGGCCGATCAGGTCGTGCACCTCCGCCCGGCGCGCGGCGGCGATGGCCGCAGGGAGGGTGTGATCCCGGAACTGCCCGATGTTCTCGCTCACGCCGCCGTCCAGCAGGGCCACGGATTGCGGCAGGAAGCCGACGCCCGCGCCGCCGTACACCGGCGCGCCGTCCAGCAGCACGGCGCCGGCATCCGGCACCGCCAGCCCGGCCAGCAGGCGCAGCAGGCTGGTCTTGCCTGCACCGTTCGGGCCGGTGACCGCCACCAGCGTGCCGGGCGGGATGCGCAGGTCGATGCCGTGCAGCAAGACCCGGCCATCCGCGGCGCGCATCGACGCGCCCTCCACCAGCAGACCGGGCCAGGCCTCGGTTGCCGGGGCGGATGGAGCCGGGCTTTCCGCCGCCATCAACCGGTCGATGCGGCGCCAGGCGGCGTGGGCCAGCGCCCAATGCCGCCAACTGCCGACCAGTTGGTCGAACGGACCCAGCAGCTTGCCCGTCAGCAGGTTGGCCCCCATCAAGCTGCCTGGCGTCGTGGCGCCCGGCAGCACCAGCAGCGCGCCCAGCACCATCACCCCGGCCTGCAGCACCAGCCGCGCGAGGCGGGACAGCCCGGCCACCGCCTGCGCCCGCCCGTTCGCCCGGTGCAGATCAGCGAGCGCACGGCCATGCCGGGCAGCCCAGTGGCGCCCGATGGCAGGCAGCATGCCCAAGCCCTCGGCCAGCTCGGGTTCGGCCAGGCTGCGCGACAAGACCTGCCCGGCCGCGACCCGCCGCTCCTGCGCGGCCAGGAGCGCCGGGCGCACCAGCCACTCCACCAAGAGGCCCGCCAAGACGAGCGCCGCGACCCCTGCGATCCCCAGGAAGCCGAAGGCCGGATGCAGCATGAACAGCACGGCCAGGAACAGCGGCGCACACAGCGCGTCGAGCGGCACCGCGACGGCGCCGGACGCGAGAAAGCCCTGCAACTGGTTCAGGTCCCGCACCAGATCCGGCCCGGCGCGGCGGTCGCCGGCGGCGGCGCGGCGCACGCCCTCCTGCAGCACCGCGCCGTTCAGGTGCCGTCCCATCGCCTCGCCGATCGCGACCAGGCAGGCGCTGCGCAGGTAATCCAGCACCGCATACACCACCAGCCCGGCCACGCAGGCGACGGAGAGCACCGTCAGCGTGTCCATGTTGCGGCTTTGCAGCACCCGGTCATAAAGCTGCATGTCGTAGATCGGCACCACCAGCACGGCGATGTCCAGGAACAGCGTGAGGAACAGCCCCAGCCCCAGCCCGCCCGCGAGCGTCCGGCGCATCCGCCCCCGCACCGTCACGACGCCGCTCCCACGACTGCGCCCGACCCCGGCGCTGCGCGCACCAGGCGCACGCGCGGGGCGGACAGGCTTTGCAGCACCTCCGCCCGCGGCCCGAATTGCGACACCGCGCCCTCGGACAGCACCAGCAGCTTGTCCACACGGGCCAGCAGCGCCGGGCGGTGCGACACCAGCAGCACCGTCGTGCCCTCCGCCCGCAGCCGGTCCAGCAGGGCCAGCACGTCCGCCTCCCCGGCTCCGTCGAGGAACGCGCTCGGCTCGTCCAGCACCAGCAGGCCGGGCCGGCTGTAAAGGGCGCGCGCCAGGGCCACCCGCTGCCGCTGCCCGGTGGACAGCGTGCCGCCGGCGATGCGCGTGGCGTAGCCCTGCGGCAGGGCGGCGACCGCGCGGTGCACGCCGGCCCGCTTCGCCGCCGCCAGCACCGCCGCCATGTCCAGGGCGCCCATCCGCGCGATGTTGTCCGCCACCGTCTCGTCAAGCAGCGTCAGGCCCTGCGGCATGTAGCCGACGTGGCGCGCGAAGTCCTCGCGCTCCCACAAATAGGTGCTGGTCCCGTCGAGGTAGACGCCGCCGGCCGTGGGCGGGATCATGCCCACCATCGCCCGCACCAGCGTCGATTTTCCGGCGGAGGACGGGCCGATGATGCCGATGCTTTCGCCGGGTTCGGCCGTGAACGACACGCCGCGCAGCAGCGGCCGGTCGCCGCCGGGCACCATATAGGTCAGCCGCTCGACCACGAGCCGCGGCGTGGGCGCCGGCAGGGCG
>CAXUJE010000217.1:627-9306 GCA_964251035.1 uncultured Acetobacteraceae bacterium | reverse complement strand
CGAAGAGTTCGCAATGGCAGCCGCCGCGCAGAACCTCATCTTGCTGACCGGAAGGCGGACGGCGACCTGTCGAAATGCCTGTTTCACGAGGATAAGTTCCTTACCTTCGTAAGTGGTCCACCAATCGCCGGGCATGTGTAGTCAAGCCGGCGAGGTCACGCACGCAGATGTGCAGCTCTCGCACCGCCCAGTCATCAGCCAGCGGCACAGCCTCGATCGCAAGCGTCCGGCCTGAAACCCGCGCCGTCGTTTCCGGCACGATGCCCACTCCCCCCCGGCCTCCACCATCCGGCATACCCCGTCGAAACTACGCAACCGCACGCGCAGCTTCGGGCGCCGCCCGATCTTCGCCGCCCGCACCGCCAGGAAGCGTTGCAGCGCGCTCGCCTGGTCCAGGCCCACCAAGTCGTGATCCAACACGTCGGCAAAGGCGATCTCTCCATGCCCGGCCAGCGCGTGGCCGCGCGGCACGACCAGCACGAAGCGGTCGCTGCGGAACGGGTAGGTTTCCAACCCGCCCGCATCTGCCGTGGCCGCCACGATGCCCAGCTCTGCCGCGCCCTCGGCCACCAGGCCCACGATCTCGTCGGACAGCCGCTCCTGCAGATCCACCGTGACCTGGGGGTGCGCCGCCAGGAACCGGCCCAGCGCTTCGGGCAGGAACTCGGTCAGCGCGTTCGTGTTCGACAGCACCCGGACGTGTCCGGCCGTGCCGCCCCCGGCGTAGGCGTCCAGCTCCTCCCGCATCCGCTCGGCCCGCGCCAGCAACGCCCGCGCGTGTGCGAGCAGGGCATGGCCGGCTGGCGTGAGCGTGACGCCGCTCCGGCTGCGCTCGAACAGCCTGGCTCCGGCAGCAGCCTCCATGTTCCGGACCCGCGTGCTGGCGGCAGCCAGTGCCAAGTTGGCCCGGCCGGCGCCGGCAGTGATGCTGCCAGCCTCTGCAACGTGGCGGAACAGGCTGAGGTCGTCGAGGTCGAGGTGCATTTATCCTTCGTGCCGCACGAAGGCTGCGTCGCGCAACGGCGCATTTCCTCCCAAATCGCTGCCTGTCACCTTCGTGTTCGGCAAGGATGGGGTGAAAACGGGATGAATGGTCTGCTGCTGCCCGCCGCGCTGTCGGCGGGAACTGTCGCGCTGTGGGCCACGGCGCGGCTTCCGGAGTACCTCGTCGCGCTGCTGTTCTTCGCGGTGGCGATGGTGCTGCACGTCGCACCGGCCGAGCTGGTGTTCTCCGGCTTCCTGTCGTCGGCCTTCTGGCTGGTGCTGAGCGGCTTCGTGCTGGGCGTCGCCATCCGCAAGGTGGGCCTCGCCGACCGTGCCGCACGCCTGCTCGCCGCCCACCTGTCCGGCTCCTGGCCGCGACTGGTCGGCGGGGTGGTGCTGCTGACCTATGCCCTGGCCTTCGTCATGCCGTCCAACATGGGCCGCGTCGCGCTGCTGATGCCGGTCATCATGGCCCTTGCGGACCAAGCAGGGCTGGCGGAAGGCAGCCAGGGTCGGATCGGCCTGGCCCTGGCCGTAGGCTTCGGCACGTTCCAGCTTTCGACCTCGATCCTGCCGGCCAACGTGCCCAACCTGGTCATGACCGGTGCCGCGGAGGCGGCCTATGGCGTCCATTTCGCCTACCTGCCCTACCTCGCGCTGCACGCACCCTTGCTGGGCGTGCTCAAGGGCGTGATCCTGACCGCCTGCATCTTCCTGCTATTCCCGGCCAGGCCCCAGCCGATCAGCGCTTCCGCACGAACCGAGCCGCTATCGGCGGCAGAGCGCCGGCTGGGGCTGCTTCTGCTGGCAACCCTGGTGCTGTGGATGACCGACACGCTGCACAGCATCCAGCCCGCCTGGGTCGGCCTTGCCGCCGCCTGCATCTGCCTGCTGCCGCGCGTGGGTTTCATCACCGGCGACCAGTTCGCTACCGGCGTCAACTTCCGCACCTGCATCTACATCGCCGGCATCCTGGGGCTTGCGGCCCTGGTCGCGCGCAGCGGCCTTGGCGACCAGGTCGGCCAGGCCCTGCTGGCCGTGGCACCGCTTGACCCCGGCGCCCCGTTCCGCAGCTTTGCATCACTGGTCGGCATCACGGCCCTGCTCAACTTCGTCGTCACCGCCAACGGCGTGCCGGCGCTGTTCACGCGGCTGGCCCGCACCCTGGCCGACGCCTCGGGCTTGCCGCTGCTGACGGTGCTGATGGTGCAGGTGATCGGCTACGCCACGCCGGTGCTGCCCTACCAGGCATCGCCTATCGTCGTGGCGATGGGCATGGGCCAGGTGCCCGCACGCGACGGCCTGCGCCTTTGCCTGGCGCTGGCCGTCGTCACTTTCGTCCTGCTGGTGCCCCTCGACTACGCCTGGTTCACGCTGCTCGGACAGCTCTAAGTCCGGCGCTCACCTTATCCCCGGAGGCGCGCACCACATCGGCGCACCGTTGAGCGCATCAAGATATTCTGTGATCGCCGTACACTCGGCGATAAGTGTTCCGTCACCGAGTTCCAGCACGGGCAATATCCCGGAGTAGTTCTTCGCGCGGAAGTCTTCCGTCTTGTGCTCCCCATTCCTCAGATTGACCGATACGAAATGGGTCTGGCATTGCATGCCTTTCTCGGCCAGCGCGATGCGGACGCGCGCTGGGTAGGGTCCATTGTGCCAGTCGTAGATTTTGAGGCTCATGCTTCCGCTCACATGCTGTTAAAGCCGATCGGCGAGAATCAGGGGCGGGGATGGTGCTACCGGGCAGATCAGGCACGACCTGCACCGTCCAGGCAACCGGTGCATGCTTGCACGATGCAAGTCGCATGTCTAAGTTCGCATCATGCGCCGAAAAAGCTTTTTGGACATGGACTGTCCCATCGCCCGCAGCCTCGAGCGGGTCGGAGAATGGTGGAGCATGCTGATCCTGCGGGATGCCTTTGCCGGCATGACGCGGTTCGATCAGTTCCAGAGGAGCCTTGGCATCGCGACCAACATCCTGCAGAACCGCCTGGCAGGGCTGGTGGAGGCCGGAATGCTGGACCGGCACGCCTACGCCGAGCGCCCAGCCCGCTACGACTACAAGCTTACCGCGCGTGGCCGGGACTTCCATACCGTGCTGATCGCCATGCTCGCCTTCGGGAACCGGCACTTCGCGCCGGAAGGGGAGAGCGTCATGATCGTCGATGCGGAAACGGGCAAGCGCGCCGACTTGATCCTGGCCGACCGCGAAACAGGCCGCCGTGTGGCCGAACCCGACTTCAAGCTCGTCGCCGGACCTTCGGCCTCGCCCGCCAAACAGAACGCGCTGGCAAACCGCGACGCGAGCTTGCTGCCGTCCCTTGCGGAGACGCTTGGGACTCCATGACGTCACAACCGATCCTGCCGCCCCGCTCGCTCCTGCTGCCGGTCGGCCGCGCAACCGGCTGCACCGGTGTCGCGCGGCCTCCCGAAGTGGCGCACAACATTCTCCAGCAGCAGGGACACCGGTCCCTCGAAACCGTCCCGCCACAGACTGCCGCAGAACGTGATGGAGCCGGTCGAGAACACCTCGCCGCCGCCCGGTGTGGCGAAGTACACGATCTCCGCCCGGACCAGCGCCTGGCGCGGCTCGCCGGTGACCGTCGTCAAGGGCGATAGCAGCTCCTCTAGCACCGGTTCGGCCGAGGCGGGCGGGTCCTCGGACCGTGCCAGGACCACCGCGTTGCCGGGCGTACCCTGGCTGGGGTCGGCGCGGTCGAACTCGAAGCCGGCGGCACCGCCGCCCGACAGGCCGTAATCGCCGAGCACATCCTGGGAGATGCCGGCGAACATCCAGGCGAAGCGCGCCTCGAACGATGCGGGCAGCCGCCGGTAGTGCGTGCCCTCGAATAGTCCCTGGCCCGAGAAGCCGATGCCGACGAGCTGCTGGGGCGGACGGCGGTTCCGACGCCATAAGCCGCCGAGCTGCCCGTCCAGTTGGTGGTGGTACTCGCCCGGCTCGGCTGGCCAGGCCCGCACCCCACCCTCGGCCCGCCGGACCTCGATCACGTGGGGCCGGGCCGCGTCACGGGCGATCCGCCAGTAGAAGCCGTTGCCGCCGAGGTAGGCCAGGCGGCCCCGGCCAGCGGTGTAGGACTGCAGCGCATCCAGCATGCGGGCGGTGTGGTATTCCGGGTGGCTGCCCGTCAGGACCGCCGCGTAGGGCTCCAGCAAGGCAGCGCCCTCGTCGTCGAGGTCCTCGTCCGTGATGACGTCGTAGGCGATGCCCTTCGCTTCCAGCCATCCCAGGAGATGGCTGTCTGCAGTGAAGTGCCGGGTGCCGGACCCCCGCTTGTCGTTGAAGGTGATGTAGCCGGGCCGCATGGTCAGAATGGGCCGCAGACGGCTGGACAGGCTGACGCCGCTGCCATCCGGGTGCCGGTTGTAAGTCGAGGCGGCATAGGCCGGGTAGTCGTCCGGATTGAACGGGTAGGCGCCCCAGGCGGCCACGCGCTCCTTGTAGGCGGCGTCGGCGTTGCCGCGCGCGTGGTTGGCGTAGGCCAGGTAGGTGAAGGTCGCGGCGAGGAAGGCGACTGCGGCCCGAGGGCCGTCCCGGGGCGGGAGGACGTAGAATGGCAACCAGTCCTCCCCGGCCGGGCAGGACAGGTGGAGGAGGTAGCAACCGCTCCGCAAGCCGGTGGCGACCATGAAGTCGAAGCTGGCCGGCCAGGCGCAATCCTCCAGGTCGTCCTCGTGGAAGTGGATGGCGGCGTAGTCCTGTGGGGCGTGGCGCCAGCACGTTTCCGCTCCGGTCCAGCGTGCGCCGACCACGCCGCGGGTCGGCAGGTTCACGGCCGCGCCATGGCATCGCTGCGGCCCCGTGTCCGTGACGGCGCTGCCGCCGATCCCCTGCGCGAAATCCCATCCCGCCAACAGCGGGCCGGGAAGTGAGGCGAGCGTCGCCAGGGGGTCGGGGAACTGGTCCACCCAACTGCCAACGACGGCCGGGTCCTCGATCCTGCCGTTCAGGTGATGCACCGGCCAGCCGGCCACACGGGCACCGATCAGCAGGACGCCACCGCCTGGCGGCAAGACCAGAGCGGTTGCCTCGCCCCGCATGACGGCAGCCGGCTCGGATAGGCTGGCGCAGCCGTCGCATCTCGCCAACTGGCACGCCACGAGGGCTTGGCCGGTCGAGGGATCGGCGGACGCCCAGACGCGGTACCAGCGCCGAGCGGACAGGACGGCATCGACCGAAAGCCGGACCGGCCCCGTCAACGTCGGGAACTCCGCCGTGACGCCGCCGGGCTTGATCGCCAGGGCAACCGGGCCGGCCGGGCCCGCCTCGCTCGCCACACACTGGACGCGGTCCACCAGCCCGGGCCGAACCAGCGCCGTCCACGTGCACGGCTTGGACGGATCGCGCCGGGGTGCCGAGAGGACCTCGACATACGACCCGAGGTGAACACCGTGGCTCTGGCCCTGCAGGTGGCGGTCGAACACGTCCGACCGGTCTTCGTAGCGCCGTCCGGGGCCGTCCGGCAACGGGTCGGCACAGATCATCCGCATCAGGTGCGCGCGGTAGCCGCCAGCCTCGCGCAAACTGACATGGGCCGTCAGTGTGTCGCCGGGCCGCGCCGAAAGGCGGGACAGGTAGCCCGTGATGGGCAGCACCGCCCCCTCCACCGGCCGGTCAGCCATGGCCGACGTACGGCATAGCCATCCTCCCAGGGCCGTCTGCGCGCCATCTAGCCGGGACGACGGCTGGGCCAATCCGCATTCAATGCAGGCCGCTGGTTGCCGTGGCGACCAGCGCCGCCACCCGGTCCACGATCTCGTCCACCTGGGTCGGAGTGACGACATAGGCCGGGGAAACGATGAAGTGGTCGCCCGACACCCCGTCCACCGTGCCGGAAGACGGATAAACGGCGATCCCGTGCTCCAACCCGGCGGCTTTCAGCCGGATTCCCACACCCTGGTCCGGGGCGAAAGGCTGCCGCGCCTCGCGGTCGGCCACGATCTCCACGGCGCAGAACAGGCCACGTCCACGGATGTCGCCCACGTGCGGGTGCTGTCCGAGCCGTTCCAACAGGCCGGCCTGCAGGCGCTCGCCCATCGCCTGCACGTTGGCGACCAGGTCCTGCTCGCGCACGATGCGCTGCACCTCGAGCGCCGCCGCGCAGGCGACGGGGTGGGCCTGCATCGTGTAGCCGTGCACGAACGCGCCGGAACCGGACGATAGGGCCCCCATCACCTTGCGGCCGACGAGCAGGGCGCCGACCGGGGCGTAGCCGCCGCTCAGCCCTTTCGCGATGCCTTGCAGATCCGGCACGACCCCTTCCTGCTCCCAGGCGTGCTTGCTGCCCGTGCGGCCCATGCCGCACATCACCTCGTCCAAGATCAGCAGGGCGCCGTGCCGGTCGCACACCTCGCGCACCGCGGCGAAGTAGCCCGGCACCGCGGGCACGCAGCCAGCGGTTGAGCCGACGACGGTTTCCGCGACGAAGCCGATCACCCGGTGTGGGCCGACCCGCTGGAACTCCGCTTCCAGCTCCGCCGCCAGCCGGGCGACGTAGTCGGCATCGCCCTCGCCTTCGCCCTGCCCGTGGTAGGCGAAGCACGGCGACACCTGGCTGAAGCCTGGCGGCAGGATGGCCTCGTATGGCGCGCGGCGCGACGGGTGGCCGCTCGCCGCCATGGTCCCGAAGTTGTTGCCGTGATAGCTCTGCCGGCGAGAGATGAAGTGGACCCGCTCCGGGTCGCCGCGCTCGACGTGGTATTGCCGCGCCAGCTTGAGGGACGACTCCATCGCGTCCGAGCCCGTGCAGGTGAAGAAGGCATGGGTCAGACCGCCCGGTTCCTGGCCGAGCACCTCGTCGGCAAGCTCCTCCGCCGGGTCGCAGGTGACGAACATGGAGTGGACGTAGTCCAGCCGCCTGGCCTGCGCCGTCATCGCCTCGATCACGCGAGGGTTGCCGTGGCCGAGGCACGACACGGCCGCGCCGCCGGCCGCGTCGATCACGCGGCGGCCATCGGACAGGGTCAGCAGCAGCCCGTCCCCAAGCGTGGCCCGCTCCGGGGCCACCCGTAGGCTTCGGTGCAACACGTGGGTCACGGCGCTTTCTCCTTGTTGCGGGCGCCAGGGCAGCGGCGCGATGGACGCTCACGCATGGTGGACGCCCCAGAAGATGGGGAAACCCTTGACCATGCCGGTGAGCGTGCTCTGGTAGGCTGTGGGTTGGTAGAAGGCGCCCAACGGCACGTAGGGCAGGCCCTGGAACGCCTGGCGCTGGATGTCTGCCGCGATCCGCTTGTGGCCTGCCTCGTCAGGCGTCGCGAGCCAGTCGTCGCGCAGCGCCTCCACCCGCGGCAGGTCGGGCCAGCCCCATGTCGCGCCGGCCCCGTTGCCACGCAGGTAGGCGTGCGCGACGGGGTTCACCGCCGCCGTTCCGCTGGCATAGTTGCAGGCCGCCGACCAGCCACCGTCCAGGGGAGCGTTCCTGGAGTAGAGCCGCGGCACCTCCGTGCCCCAGTCCATCGTGCGCTGGTCAACGGTCATGCCGGCCCTCCGCAGCATGTCGGCGGAAACCTCGCTCAGCGCGGACAGGATCGGCATGTCGGCGGGGACCGGGAACACGACCGGCTCGCCCTTGTAACCGGCGGCGACTAAGTCCCGCCGCACCCGGCTCAGGTCGCGGGGGCCCTGCAGCGGTTCGAGTCCGGCGTCGTTGGCCATGGACGAACCAGGCTGAAAGAACCCGACGCCCTCGCGCCACATCGCCGGATCGTCGCCGACAGCCGCAATCATGTGGTCGGATTGGCTGATCCCGGCCAGCAGGGCGCGCCGGATGGCCGGGTTGTCGAACGGCGGCTGCAGGTGGTTGAACCGAAGCATCGCGAACATGCCGAGCGTTTCCAACTGCTCGACCACCAGGCCGCGCCGGCTCCGGAGCAACGGCACGAGGTCGGCTGCCGGCTGGTCCAGCCAGTCGATGTCCCCCGCCTGCAGGGCGGCGCTGGCCGTCGAGGCATCCGGGATGGTGGTCCACTCGACACGGTCGAACCACGCGACCTTGGGACCGGACAGGAAGCTGGCCTGGCCGGTGCCACGCGGAACATAGCCGTCGAACCGCTCATAGACGGCCCGCGCGCCTGGCACCCGTTCGGCGGCGACGAAGCGGAACGGGCCGCTGCCGACCATCTCAGTCACCGCGGTTCCCGGTGCCGTTTCCGCCAGCCGCCGCGGCATGATCACCGGAAGGCTGCCGCCCGGCTTGCCCAGGGCGTCGGGCAGCTGCGGGAACGGGCGGCGCAGGCGGAACTCGACAACCGTGTCGGACGGGGACGCGATCTCGTTGACCGTCGCCATCAGGCTGGCGCCGTAGCTGTCCCGCGCGCCCCAGCGCCGTATGCTGGCCACGACGTCCCTACCCAGCACGGGGGCCCCGTCGTGGAAGCGCAGCCCTTCGCGCAGCGTGAGCCGCCACAGCCTGCCGCCGTCCTCGGTGACGTGCCCTTCCACCATCTGCGGCCGTGCCACGAGCGCGTCGTCCACGCCGTACAGCATGTCGAACACCATGGCGGCGTGGTTGCGCAGCACGAAGCTGCTGTTCATGACCGGATCGATGATGGTCAGGTCGGCCTGCGGCACGAAGCGCAGCACGCGGCGGCCGGCGGCCCCAGCCAAGTGGGGAGCCGCCAGCGAGCCGGCCAGCCCTGCCAGCACCGGGCGCCCGCCGCCCCCCCGCCGGC
>CAXUJE010000217.1:0-617 GCA_964251035.1 uncultured Acetobacteraceae bacterium | reverse complement strand
CTCGAGCCCTATGCACGATCTCGGCACAGACTGGCCCGCCGGCTTGCATGATGCAAGCCTGATCTGCTATTCACGGCCGTGGGATGGCGGAACCCGCCCGGGCCCACCGGGCGACAAGGGAGGATCACGTGCCGGTTGTCAGGATCAACGTCACGCAGGGCCATTACGACGAAGCGGAGCTCACCGCGATTTCCAAAGCGATCCACGGGTCGCTGGTGGACGTCATCAGTTGCCCGCCCGACGACTTCTTCCAGTTCATCGATGAGCGCGCGAAGAACCGCTTCCTCCACACCTCGTCGCTGTTCGGGCTGAACTACACGGACCGGCTCATCCTGCTGGAGATCACCTTCCTGCTCGGCCGATCCAAGGAAACGCGGCTGGCCCTGCTGAAGGCCCTGAACGAGCGCATTGTCGCGGCGGTCGGCATCTCGCCGGACGACCTGATGGTGCTGCTGTTCGAGATCCCTCCCGAGAACTGCACCTTCGGGCAGGGCGTCGCGCAACGCGTGAACGTCGTGCAGAAGCCATAGGGCACGGGGACGTTGGGGTCCGGTAGATGCCGTATGACGGGCTGCGTGAGGCTGGGTTTGATGCGGTGCTGCTGGAGACACGCCACG
>CAXUJE010000216.1:0-9313 GCA_964251035.1 uncultured Acetobacteraceae bacterium | reverse complement strand
CACGGACGCCACGGGCACGCTGCGCGCCCTGTCCGCCACGCTGCGCCGGGCGCTCGGCGGGTCGTCCGGGCCGTTCTACGCCGTGGCGCTGCTGCGCGCGGCGGAGGCGCTGCGGGAGCGGCCGGGCGCGTGGGATGCCGCGTTGCGCGCCGGGTGCGACGGCATCCAAACGCTGGGTGGTGCCGCGCCGGGCGACCGCACCATGCTCGACGCGCTGGACCCGGCGGCTTCTGCGTGGGCCTCAGGCCTCGACGCCGCGGTGGCGGCGGCGGAAGCCGGCGCGGAGCGGACCGCGTCCATGCCGCCGCGACGGGGGCGGTCGTCCTACCTCGGCGACCGTGCCCTGGGCCACGCCGATCCGGGCGCCCAGGCCGTCGCCGTCTGGCTGCGCGCGGTCCGGGACGCGCTGCGGTCACGCTCAAGTTGAGCAAAGCCTTGGCAAATTGAGCGAAGGCCCGGATCACGCCTTGCGGCGAGGCTGATCCGGCGCTTCACTCCATTCCAATGCCCGGATCAGGACACGGGCGGGACAATCGGCAGCGAGACCGAGCGGGAGGACAGGATGGCCAGCGAGGAAACCCCACGGCTGGAGATGCGCGGCATCTCCAAGACGTTTCCGGGCGTGAAGGCGCTCAACGGCGTCCAGCTCAAGGCGTGGGGCGGCGAGGTGCTGGCGCTGATGGGGGAGAACGGCGCGGGCAAGTCCACGCTGATGAAGATCCTCTCGGGCGCGCACCAGGCCGATCCCGGCGGCCAACTGCTGATCGACGGCAAGCCCGTCACCATCACCGACCCCATCGCCGCCAAGCGCCATGGCGTCGCGATCATCTACCAGGAACTGGCGCTGGCGCCGAACCTGACGGTGGCCGAGAACATCTACCTCGGCGCGGAGCCGGGGCGGGGCGGGCGGATCGACCGCAAGGCGATGCGGGAAGGCTGCCGCCCGGTGCTGGAGCGGCTCGGCGCGCCGTTCGGCCCCGACACGACGGTAGGCGGCCTGTCCATCGCCGAGCGCCAGCTCGTGGAGATCGCACGCGCCTTGCACGCCCAATCGAAGATCCTGGTGCTGGACGAGCCGACCACGGCGCTGTCGTCCCGGGAAACCGACCGGCTGTTCGCGCTGGTGCGCCAGCTCCGCGCCGACGGCATCGCGCTGATCTACATCAGCCACCGCATGGCGGAGGTGTACGAGTTGGCCGACCGCGTGTCCGTGCTGCGGGACGGCGGCTACGTCGGCACGCTCACCCGCGGTGAACTCAGCGCCGAGGCACTGGTGAAGATGATGGTCGGGCGCGACCTGTCGAGCTTCTACACCAAGACCCACGACCCGCACGGCAGCCGCGGCCAAGTGATCCTGGAGGTGCAGGGCATCACCGACGGCGGGCGGCGCGTGAAGCCGTGCAACCTCACGCTGCACCAGGGCGAGGTGCTGGGCATCGCCGGGCTGGTCGGCTCCGGACGGACGGAGCTGGCCCGGCTGATCTACGGCGCGGACCCCAAGACCGGGGGCCAAGTGACGCTGGACGGCAGCGTGCTGACGGTTCACGGCCCGGAGGACGCGCTGGCCGCCGGCATCGCCTACCTGACGGAGGACCGCAAGGCGCTCGGGCTGTTCCTGGACCTGTCCTGCGGCACCAACATCAACCTCGGCGTGATCGGGCGCGATGCCGGGCGGGGCGGCATCCTCGACCTTCCGGCCGGGCGGCGGCGGGCGGCGGAGGCGTTCAAGGCGCTGCGCGTCCGCGCGGCCAGCCCGGCGGTCACGGTGGGCAGCCTGTCGGGCGGCAACCAGCAGAAGGTGCTGCTGTCACGCTGGCTGGAGACCGGGCCGCGTGTGCTGATCCTCGACGAGCCGACCCGCGGCGTCGATATCGGCGCGAAGTCGGAGATCTACCGCATCATCGACGAGCTGGCGCAGCGCAACATCGGCGTCATCGTCATCTCAAGCGAGCTGCCGGAGATCATCGGCGTCTGCGACCGCGTGCTGGTGATGCGCGAGGGCTTCATCGCCGGCGAGGTCGGCGGACCCGGCGGAAACCCGATCACCCAGGAGAACATCATGGCCTACGGCGCCGGGGCGGCCGCTCAAGCGAGCGGCGCCGAAGCGGCCGCATAGTCAAGGGGAGGAACCCGACATGTCCGACGTGAACGAAAAAGCCGCCACAGTCGCCGTGCCCGCCAGCCCCGCCGCGAGTCCCGTCGCGGCCACCGGGGGCGCCGGGCTGTCGTCGCGGCAGGTGCAGATCCGCAGCGTCATCCAGGCGGTGGGCATGCTGCCGGTGCTGATCATCCTGGCGATTGCCTTCCACTACCTGGGCGAAGGGCGGTTCCTGACCGGGCAGAACCTGTCGATCGTGGCGCAGCAGGCGGCGATCAACTGCGTGCTTGGCGCGGGCATGACCTTTGTGATCCTGACCGGCGGCATCGACCTTTCGGTCGGCAGCATATTGGCGGCTTCGGCGATGTCGGCGCTGATCGTCTCGCTGATCCCGGGCTTCGGCCTGCTCGGCGTGCCGGCGGCGCTGCTGACAGGGTTGTTCTTCGGCCTGCTGAACGGCAGCCTCGTGGCCTTCGGGGGCTTGCCGCCGTTCATCGTGACGCTCGGCTCGCTGACGGCGGTGCGGGGCCTCGCGCGGCTGATGGGCGGCGATTCGACCATCTTCAATCCCGACCTGTCCTTCGCCGCCATCGGCAACGCGACCATCCCGTTGGCATCCGGCTTCGGCATACCGGTGCTGGCGATCATCGCGCTCGTCGTGATCGTGGCGTCCTGGTACGTGTTGCGCCGCACCGTGCTGGGCGTGTGGATCTACGCCGTCGGCGGCAACCCGGCGGCGGCGCGGCTGTCGGGCATCAAGGTTTGGCGCATCCTGCTGTTCGTCTATGCCGTCTCCGGCCTGCTCGCGGGCCTGGGCGGCGTGATGTCGGCGGCGCGGCTGTTCGCCGCCAACGGCCTGCAGCTCGGGCAGAGCTATGAGCTGGACGCCATCGCCGCCGTCATCCTGGGCGGGACCAGCTTCGTCGGCGGCATCGGCTCCATCTGGGGCACGCTGATCGGCGCGCTGATCATCGCCGTGCTGTCGAACGGCTTGACCTTGCTGGGCGTCTCGGACATCTGGCAGTTCATCGTCAAGGGGCTGGTGATCATCGGCGCCGTGGCGCTCGACCGCGCCCGGCTGCAAGGCAACGCCCGCACCTGATCCAACACCTGCGCCGGGGGGGATTGCCCACCTGCCGGCGCGCTCATCAACAGGGCTGGGAGGTTACGCTTGATGTTGAGAACCCTGCTGCTGGCCGGCGCGGCCTTGGCGCTCCTGTCCGGGGCGGCGTCCGCCAAGGACCTCAAGGCGATCGGCGTCACCGTCGGATCGCTCGGCAACCCGTATTTCGTGAACGTCGGCAAGGGCGTGACCGACGCGGCGCACGAGATCAACCCACAGGCCAAGGTCACGGTGTCCTCGGCCGACTATGACCTGAACAAGCAGTTCACCCAGATCGACAACTTTATCTCCGCTGGCGTCGACCTGATCCTGGTCAACGCTGCCGACCCGCGCGCCATCGCCCCCGCGATCAAGCGGGCGCAGGCGGCCGGCATCACCGTGGTGGGCGTCGATGTCGCGGCGGCGGGCGCCGACGCCACGGTGCAGACCGACAACACCATGGCCGGGGAGATCGCCTGCAAGTTCATGGCGGACGCCATCGGCGGCAAGGGCAACGTGGTGATCGAGAACGGGCCGCAGGTCTCGGCGGTGATCGACCGGGTGAACGGCTGCAAGAAGGTGCTGGGCGGCTTCCCCGAGATCAAGCTGCTGTCGTCGGACCAGGACGCCAAGGGTTCGCGCGATGGCGGGCTGAACGTGATGCAGGGCTATCTCACCCGCTTCCCCAGCATCCAGGGCGTGTTCACTATCAACGACCCCCAGGCCATCGGCAGCGACCTCGCGGCCAAGCAACTCAACCGGAGCGGCATCGTCATCGCCTCCGTCGATGGCGCGCCCGACATCGTGGGCGCGCTGAAGGGGCAGACGCAGGTGCAGGCGTCGGCGAGCCAGGACCCGTACGCGATGGGCAAGCTCGCGGTGAAGACGGGCCTCGACATCATGAACGGCAAGAAGCCGGAGAACCCGATGATCCTGATGACGCCGCAGCTCGTCACCCGGGAGAACGTCGGCAGCTACCAGGGCTGGACGCACTAACCGTCCAGACAACCGCGGGCTGCGCCGGGTGGCGCGGCCCGCGGCCGGGGATCACCGGCTCAGCTCGCGGATCATCTCGTCGAGGCCGCCCGGCGTCAGCGGGTACATGCGGTCCTCCATCAACTGCCGCACCATGCCGACCGACTGCGTGAAGCCCCACTCGGCGCGCGGCACCGGGTTGAGCCAGGCGCTGCGCCGCCATTGGCCGAGCAGCCGGGCCATCCAGGCGGCGCCGGGCTCGTCGTTCCAGTGCTCGACGCTGCCGCCGGGGGAGGCGATCTCGTAGGGGCTCATGGTCGCGTCGCCTACGAAGATCGCGCGGTAGTCGGGGCCGTAGGTGCGGATCACCTGCTCGGTCGGGATCGTGGCGTCGCGGCGGCGGCGGTTGTCCTGCCAGACGCGCTCGTACGGGCAGTTGTGGAAGTAGTGGAACGCGAGGTGCTTGAACTCACTGCGCGCGGCGGAGAACAGTTCCTCCGATGCGCGAACGTGGTCGTCCATGGAGCCGCCGACGTCGAGGAACAGCAGCACCCTCACCGCATTGTGCCGCTCCGGCACCATCTTGAGGTCCAATGACCCGGCGTTGTGCGCCGTCGCCCGGATGGTGCCGGGCATGTCCAGCTCGGTCGCCGCGCCCTCCCGCGCGAAGCGGCGCAGCCGGCGCAGGGCGAGCTTGATGTTGCGGGTGCCCAGCTCCACGCCGTCGTCCAGGTCGCGGAACTCGCGCTTGTCCCACACCTTCGCCGCCCGGCGGTGGCGGCTGCCGTCCTGGCCGATCCGCACTCCCTCCGGGTTGTAGCCGTAGGCGCCGAACGGCGAGGTTCCCGCAGTGCCGATCCACTTGGCTCCGCCCTGGTGCCGGCCCTGCTGCTCCGCCAAGCGCTGGCGCAGGGTCTCCATCAGCTTGTCGAAGCCGCCCAGCGCCTCGACCTGCGCCCGCTCCTCCGCCGTCAGGTGCTTCTCCGCCATCCGGCGCAGCCATTCCTCCGGCAGGGCGCGCGGCGCGACGCTGTCAGCCTCGCCCTCCGCCGCCACCTCCAGCCCGCGAAACACTTGGCCGAACACAAGGTCGAAACGGTCGAGGTGGCGCTCGTCCTTCACCAGCGCGGCGCGGCTAAGGAAGTAGAAGTCCTCCACGCTGTAGTCCGCGACCCCCGCCCGCATCGCGCCGAGTAGGGTCAGGTACTCCGTAATCGACGCCGGCACGCCGGCCTCCCGCAGGGCGAAGACGAACTGCGCGAACACGTCAGCCGCCGCGGCGGTTCAGGAAGGCCAGCCGCTCGAACAGGTGTACGTCCTGCTCGTTCTTCAGCAGCGCCCCGTGCAGCGGCGGAATCACCAGCTTGGCGTCCTGGCTGCGCAGCGCCTCAGCCGGCAGGTCCTCGATCATCAGCAGCTTGAGCCAGTCCAGCAGTTCGGAGGTCGCGGGCTTCTTCTTGAGGCCCGGCACGTCGCGGACCTGGAAAAACACGGTCAGTGCCTCCCGCGCCAGGTCGCGCTGCAGGCCCGGGTAGTGCGCCTCCACGATCCGCTCCATCGTCGGGCGGTCGGGGAAGCGGATGTAGTGGAAGAAACAGCGGCGCAAAAAGGCGTCCGGCAGCTCCTTCTCGTTGTTCGACGTGATGATGACCACGGGGCGGTGCTTGGCCGCGACGGTCTGCCGGGTCTCGTAGACGAAGAACTGCATGCGGTCGAGTTCCAGCAGCAGGTCGTTCGGGAACTCGATGTCGGCCTTGTCGATCTCGTCGATCAGCACGACCTGCGGCCCGTCCGCCTCGAAGGCGTCCCACAGCTTGCCGCGGACGATGTAGTTGGCGATGTCTGCAACCTTGGGGTCGCCCAACTGGCTGTCGCGCAGGCGGGACACGGCGTCGTACTCGTACAGCCCCTGCTGCGCCTTGGTGGTGGACTTCACGTGCCATTCCACCAGCGGGTGGCCGAGGCTGGCCGCGACCTCGTGCGCCAGCACGGTCTTGCCGGTGCCGGGTTCGCCCTTCACCAGCAGGGGGCGTTGCAGCGCCACGGCGGCGTTGACCGCGACCTCAAGGTCGCGGGAAGCGATGTAGCGTTCGGTGCTCTTGAAGCCGCTCACTCGTTGGTTCCTTTGCAGGGTTCAGGCCAGATCATGCCCGGCGGCGCGCGTGCGCCCAAATCGCGAATGCGTAGTGCAGCGCCGTGTCCTTCAACGCGTCGAACCGTCCGGCAGCGCCGCCGTGCCCGGCGCCCATGTTGGTGCGCAGCAGCACCGGGTTGCCGCCGGTGGTCGCCTCCCGCAGGCGCGCGACCCACTTCGCTGGCTCCCAGTACGTCACCCGCGGATCGGACAGGCCCGCGGTGGCGAGCACCGCCGGGTAGGGCTGGGGCGCCACGTTGTCATAGGGCGAGTAGGCGGCGATGGCGTCATAGGCGTCCGGGTCCTCGATCGGGTTGCCCCATTCCGGCCACTCCGGCGGAGTGAGCGGCAGGCTGGTATCGGACATGGTGTTCAGCACGTCCACGAACGGCACGGCGGCGACGATCCCTGCCCACAGGTCGGGCCGCATGTTCAGGACCGCGCCCACCAGCAGGCCGCCCGCGGAGCCGCCCATCGCCACGATGCCGCCGCGGCGCCCCAGGCCCCCATCCGCCAGGTGCTCGGCGGCCGCGATGAAGTCGGTGAAGGTGTTCGGCTTCTTCGCCCCGCGCCCGTCGAGGAACCAGCCCCAGCCCTTCTCCGACCCGCCGCGCACGTGCGCCGTGGCCCAAACCCAGCCGCGGTCCACCAGGCTGAGGTTGCGGATGGAAAAGGATGGCTCCATCGCTATGCCGTAGGAGCCATAGCCATACAGCAGCAGCGGCGCCGACCCGTCCGCGGGCGTGTCCTGGCGCATCAGCACGGTGACGGGCACTGCCGCCCCGTCCGGCGCGCGGGCGTGCAGGCGGCGGGCGACGTATCGGGCCGGGTCATGGCCGGACGGGACCTCCTGCGTCTTGCGGAGCGTCGCGGCAAAGGTGTCCATGTCGAAATCGAACCACTGGCGCGGCGTGGTGGGCGATTCGTAGGTGTAGCGCAGCGTGGCCGTGTCGTATTCGAGGCCGCCGCCCAGGCGCAGCACGTAGGCTTCCTCATCTACCGCGATGACGTGCTCCCGCCCGGTGTCCCGGCTTGTGACCACGATGCGGTTGTTGGCGTCCACCCGCTCCAGGCGCGCGAAGTGCCCGGCGTAGGCGGCGGTGCCGACGATGAACCGGCCCGGCTCATGGGCGATCCAGTCCCGCCAATGCGCCCGGCCCGGCGTCGCCTCCGGCGCGCTCACCAGCTTGAAATCCACCGCGCCGTCCGCGTCGGTACGGACGACGAAGCGGCCGTCCCAATGCTCCACGTCGTAGCGCAGCCCGGGGTGGCGCTGCTCGACGAGGCGCGGCGCCGCTGTCGGGTCGGCGGCGGGGATGAGCCAGGCCTCGCTGGTCTGCTGGTCGCCACAGGAGATCACCAGGTAGGCCCGCGACGCGGTGCGCCCGACGCGGAGGAAGAAGCCGGGGTCCGGCTCCGCATACACCAGCACGTCGTCCGCAGCGCCGCCCGGCACCGGGCGGCGATAGATGCGCGAGGGACGCCCATTCTCGTCGCGGAAGGTCCAGAACAAGGAGGCGCTGTCCGCGGACCAGGCGAAGTTGCCGGTGCAGTCCTCGACCGCCTCCGGCAGCAGCGCGCCGGTCGCCAGGTCCTTGACGCGGACGCGGTACACCTCCGACCCCTGGGTGTCCTCGGCATAGGCGAACAGCCGGTGGTCCGGGCTGTGTCGGGCGGCGGCGAGCGCGTAGTATGGGTGGCCTTCGGCGAGCGCGGCAGCGTCCACCAGAACCTGCTCGCCGTCCTCCTGCCCGCGCGGCCTGCGGGCGTGCACCGGGTATTGCGCGCCGGGTTCGTAGCGGGCGTAGTACTCCCAGGGGCCGTCGGGGCTGGGCAGGCTCGCCTCGTCCGGCTTCATGCGGCCCTTGATCTCGCCGATGATCTGCTGCTGCAGAGCCTCGGTGTCCGCCAGCACGGCCGCCGTGTAGGCGTTCTCAGCCTCCAAATGGGCGCGGATGTCGGCCCGGAGTGCCGCTGGGTCGTGCAGCACCTGCTGCCAGTTCGCGTCCTTCATCCAGGCATAGTCGTCGGTGCGGACGCGGCCGAGCTGCTCGATGCGCTGCGGGGCCTTGCGGATGGCGGGCGGGGCAGGGGTCATGCGCCCCATCAAAGTGGCGGATGCCCTGGCCCGTCAAGCAAGGCCCGTCATGCGGCGCCGTGCCGGGCGTCCGTTATTGCCCCGGCGTCTTACGCCTGCTTGCGCCGGACCAACCCCAGTCCGAGGAGGCCTGCTGCCACGACCGCCACGGAGGCCGGTTCCGGAACTGCGGTCAGGTAAGCCTGATCCTGGTTTGATCCGCCGCCCGCCAGCACCGCCACGCCCATCCTGGGGTCCGCTTTCCAAGCGCCGGTGGCAACGTTGGACAAGTAGCTGTTGGCCAGGCTCAAGACGTTCGCAGGGGCAGAAACGCTCAGACCCGTGCCGTCGTACCTCGCTGTCCAGATCGCCACCTGGAGGGCCGAGGAGCTGTCGGAGTTCGTCGCCAGGTCCGGGATGACATGGGTCATCAAGGCATTGACCTTGTTGCCTACGGTGCCGGTCAGGAAACTCCCTGTGGTGAAGCTCCCGGAGTCCTGCAGGCGGTCGGCGATGTCGACGCACCAGGTGGCGATCATGCCGCCGGGCGTATCGGTGCCATTCAGCGTGACCTGCCCGGACCCGCCGACCTCATCCTTGATCCCGAGCTTCGTGTCGCTGAGGGTCACGGTCTGGTTGTTGAGGACGGAGTAGCTGGAATACGTCACCGGGCCCGCATAGGCCGGCATGGCCGCTGCGATGGCGAGGCACGCGGCAGTGAGCAAGGTCTTCTTAAAGCGGTCCACCGGTCGGTCCCTTCAACTGTTCGGTTCGCGTTGACGACGCCCCCGCCGGCGCCCGGACAGGAATTTCGATGCGACTTAGATACATAAAAGAGATGGCCGATACAAACCAAAAAGTAGAAATAACGGGCAATCAGTCCCAAAAAACTAATTATTGGACACTCTGATCCAGGCGGGCCGGGGC
>CAXUJE010000215.1:0-9347 GCA_964251035.1 uncultured Acetobacteraceae bacterium | reverse complement strand
CCGCCCGCCGAGGCGCCGGCGGCGCAGGCGTTGCGGGCGCAGATGCCGCCTCAGGCGGCCATGCCGTCGCCCGCCGCGCCATTGCCGGCCTTGCCGGTCGCCCCCCCGCCCGTGGCAGCCGTGCCCCAGCCTGTGGTCCCGGCTCCAGTGCCGACCGCCCGCCAGGCTCCCGCGGCAGCAGTCGGCACGCTGGTGCAACTGGCCGCGGTCGAGAGCGAGGACGCGGCGCAGACGGAGTGGCAGCGGCTCGCCAAGCGGATGCCGGACCTGCTCGGCGACCACCGCCCAGTTGTCCAACGCGCAGACCGCGACGGGCGCGCGGTGTGGCGCGTGCGCACCGGCGGCTTCACGGACATCGCCGACGCGGCCGCCTTCTGCGCCCGCGTGCGTGCCAAGGGTGGGGCTTGTTCCATCGCCGGCTCCTGACGGGGCCGGCATGAGGGCGGCCATCGTCGGCATCGCCGGGCCGGCGCTCGACCCGGCGGAGGCCGCGCTGCTCCGCCGGCACCGGCCCGCCGGTGCCATCCTGTTCACCCGCAACGTCCGCGATCCCGGGCAGCTCCAGGCGCTCGCGGCGTCGCTGCGCGACGTGCTGCCGCCGCATGCGGTGATCGCCATCGACCAGGAGGGCGGCCGGGTCGCCCGGCTCCGCCCGCCGCACTGGCGCGCCCATCCCCCGGCTGCCCGGCTCGGCGCAGTGTTCATGCAGGACGAGGACGCCGGCCTGCGCGCCGCCTGGCTCAGCGGGGCGCTGATCGGGCTGGACTGCGCCGGGGCCGGGCTGGACGTGGCATGCGCCCCGGTGCTCGACCTGCGGATGCCCGGCGCGCACGAGGTGGTGGGCGACCGCGCCTATTCGCACCATCCCGACGCCGTGGCCCGAATGGGCCGCGCTGTGGCGGACGGGTTGCTGGCGGCCGGGGTGCAGCCGGTGGCGAAGCACGCGCCGGGGCATGGCCGGGCCACCGTCGACAGCCACCTCGACCTGCCCCGGGTGCGGGCGGACCAGGACCTGGCCGACGACCTGCGCCCGTTCGCCGCCTGCGCCGGGCTGCCATGGATGATGACGGCGCACCTCCTATATGAAGGGCTTGACCCCGACTGGCCGGCCACGTTGTCGGCGGTCGTGATCCGGCAGGTCATCCGCGGCCGGATCGGCTTTGGAGGAGTTCTCGTGTCCGACGATCTCGCCATGAACGCCCTGTCCGGCGCGCCGGGGGAGCGGGCTGCCCGGGCCGTCGAGGCCGGCTGCGACATCGCCATGCACTGCAGCGGGGCGTTGCCGGACACCGCCGACGTGCTGGCGAGCGTCCCGGACCTGTCGGACGCGGCGCTGGCGCGGCTGGCGTCGGCGCGGAGCATGGCGGCCACCGCCCGGCGGGTGCTGGACGGCGACGCGCTTGCGGCCGAACGGGACGCGCTGCTGGCGGACGGGGTGGTGGCGTGACCGACCTGCTGCTCTCCATCGCCATCGCCGCCATCCCGGTGATCCTCGCGATCACCTTGCATGAGGCCGCGCATGGCTACGCGGCGCTCGCCCTCGGCGACGACACGGCGCGCAGCATGGGCCGGCTGTCGCTCAACCCGCTGCGGCACGTGGACCGGTTCGGCACGCTGCTGCTGCCCGGCTTCCTGATGCTGAGCCAGTTGCTGACGATTGGCCGGGTGGTGTTCATGTTCGGCTGGGCCAAGCCGGTGCCGGTCTCCGCCTGGCGGTTCGCCAACCCCCGCCGCGGCATGGCGCTGGTGGCGGCGGCTGGCCCGGCGGTGAACTTCTTCCTCGCCTGGCTCGCCGCCCTGCTGACGCATGGGGTCGCGCTGCTGCCGGAGGCCGCGGGCGAGGTCGTGGACACGATGCTGCAAACTTTCATCCTCGCCAACCTCGTGCTCGGCCTGTTCAACCTGCTGCCGATCCCGCCGCTGGACGGGGGGCGCATCATGGTGGGCATCCTGCCGGAGCGGCTCGCCTTCGCCTGGGCGCGGCTGGAGCGGGCGGGCCTAGTGATCGTCCTGCTGCTGGTATTCCTGCTGCCCCGGCTTTTGGCGGAGTTCGGCATCCGGTTCGACCCGGTGGGCAACGCTTTGAACACCGGCCTGCCCTGGGCCTTCGACCTCGTGTACCGGCTGGCGTTCCACGATGCCTGACTTTGGGCCTGAGCTTGCGCGGTCGGACACGGAGCCGGGTCCGCTCCTGCAGCTTGAGGGGTTCGAGGGGCCGCTGGACCTGCTGCTCGACCTCGCGCGCCGGCAGAAGGTGGACCTGTCCCGCATCTCGATCCTGTCGCTCGTGGAGCAGTACCTGGCCGTCGTGGAGGGCGCGCGCCGCGTGCGGCTGGAGCTTGCGGCGGATTGGCTGGTGATGGCGGCTTGGCTGGCTTGGCTGAAGTCCCGCCTGCTGCTGCCGCCGGGCACGGACGAGGCGGCGGATGCCGGGCTGGCCGCCGATACCCTCGCCAGCCGGCTGCGCGACCTGCAAGCCGTCCGCGCCGGCGCGGCCTGGCTTTCGGCCCGGTCGCAACTCGGCCGCGACGTGTTCGCCCGTGGGATGCCGGAGCGCCTGCGGGAGTTCGACCGGTCACGCTTGGCGGCCGACACACCCGGCCTGATGCGCGGCTACCTGGTCGCGATGCGCCGGGCGGGGGCGCGGCAGCGGTATCGGCCGCGGCGTCCGGCGCTCTGGAGCGTGCAGGATGCGTTGGCGCGGCTTGAGGCGCTGCTGGGCGGATGGTCGGGCTGGACCACGCTGGAGCAGGTCTTGCCGCCGCAGGCCTCCACCCCCTTGCAGCACCGCGCGGCGCTGGCCAGCGCCTTGCTGGCCGGGCTGGAGTTGGCGCGGGGCGGCTTGGCCGACATCCGGCAAGACCAGCAGTTCGGCCCCATCCTGCTGCGTGCCGGCGCGTGACCGAGGACGCGGACGCGGACGCGATGCGCCTGGCCGAAGCCTTGGTGTTCGCCAGCGCCGAGCCGGTCAGCACCGCCGCCGTCGCGCGCCTGCTGCCGCCGCCTGCCGAGGCGGAGACGGTGCTGCGCGCACTGCAATCGCACTATGCCGGACGCGGCGTCGAGCTGGCGGAGATCGCCGGCGGCTGGCAGTTCCGCACCGCCCCGGACCTGGCGCCCTGCCTGACGGAGGTCGTGCCGCAGCCCCGCCGCCTGCCGCGCACGGCGATGGAAACGCTGGCCGTCATCGCCTATCACCAGCCGGCCACGCGGGCGGATGTCGAGGCGGTGCGGGGCGCCAGCCTGGGGCAGGCCACGATCGACGCGCTGCTGGAAGCCGGGTTGATCGAGCCGAAAGGGCGCAAGGAAGCGCCGGGCCGCCCGACGCTCTGGGGCACGACAACGGCGTTCCTGGCGCAGTTCGGCCTGCGCGGCATCGGCGACCTGCCGCGGCGCGAGGACATGGTGCGGGAGGAGGGCGGCCCATCGCCAGACGCCCCATCGCCAGACGTACGGTGACGCGGTTCCCCATGTCCCGGCCCCGTGCTACCAATGCGCCGAAGGGACGCAGCCTGCCATGTTTGATCTAGCCTGGTCTGAAATCGCCTTGATCGGTGTGGTCGCCCTCATCGCGATCGGCCCGAAGGACATGCCCGTCGCCATCAAGACCGTCGCCCAAATGGTCAAGAAGGCGCGGCGCATGGCGGCCGAGTTCCAGACCCACGTGGACGAGATGGTGCGCGAGGCGAACCTGCATGAGGTGCGCGACCACATCAACGACATCCGCAGCATGGACATCAAGGGCAAGATCCTGGGTGCCGTGGACAGCGACGGCTCGATCCGCCGTACCATCAACGAGCGCCCGTTCAATGCGGCCGCACCCCCCGTGACGCCCGTGCCGGCGGAGACCGCGGCGCTGCACGAGCCGCCCGCGGCCGACCCGGCGCCGCCAGCCGCGATCAGCGAAGCGGTCCCGGCCGAGGCCGCAGCACCTGCCGCGCCGCCGGTGGTCGTGCCCGCCTACGTTGACCCTCGCGCCGCGCCGCCCGCATTGCCTGCCCAGCACGAGCCTGCGACCCACTCGACGCCACACGCCTAAGCGCCGCAGTCCAGGATAGCATCGTGGATACGCAGCAGGTGCCCGCCGACGACCCGATCAACGACAAGCCGATGCCGCTGCTCGACCACCTGATCGAGCTGCGCACCCGGCTGCTGTGGTCCATGGGCGCGTTCCTGATCTGCTTCGCGGTCTGCTATTATTTCAGCCGGGGCATTTACTCCTTCCTGGCGCAGCCGCTGGCGGACATCCTCGTCACCAAGACCGGGCAGAACCGCCGGCTGATCTTCACGGCGCTGTACGAGGCGTTCTTCACGTACTTGAAGGTGGCCTTCTTCGGCGCGGCGTTCGTCTCCTTCCCGGTCGTGGCGTCACAGGTCTGGCTGTTCGTGGCGCCGGGCCTGTACCGCAGCGAGAAGAAGGCGTTCCTGCCGTTCCTGCTCGCGACGCCGGTGCTGTTCGTGGCGGGCGCGGCGCTCGCCTACTACTTCGTGTTCCCCGCCGCGTGGACGTTCTTCCTCAGCTTCGAGTCGCCCGATGGCGGCGGCGGCCTGCCGGTGCAGTTGGAGGCGAAGGTCAGCGAGTACCTCGGCCTCGTCATGCGGCTGATCTTCGCCTTCGGCCTGGCGTTCCAGTTGCCGGTGCTGCTCACCTTGCTCGCCAAGGTCGGCATCGTCTCGTCGCGCGGGTTGAAGAAGTACCGGCGCTACGCCTATGTCGGCATGTTCATCGTGGCCGCCATCATCACGCCGCCCGACGTGATCACCCAGACCGGCCTGGCGCTGCCGCTGATCGCGCTTTACGAGATCTCCGTCCTCACGGCCGGCTGGGTCGAGACGAAGCCGGTTGACGTCTGATGCACGACATCCGCGCGCTCCGCGCCGATCCCGCAGCCTTCGACGCCAATATGGCCCGGCGCGGCCTGCCGGCGATTGCGGCCCGCTTGTTGGAGATCGATGCCGAGCGCCGGGCGGCGCTTGCGGCCGTGCAGGACAAGCAGTCCCGGCGCAACGTGCTTGCCAAGCAGATCGGCCAAGGCCGCCGCACCGGCACCGATACGGCGGCGATGGAAGCCGAGGCCACGGCGCTGCGGGACGAGATGGCGGCGCTGGAGCAGCGGGCCGATGCGCTCGACCTGGCGATCCGGCAGGAGCTGGAAGCGCTGCCCAACCTGCTCGGTCCCGACGTGCCCGACGGCGCCGACGAGGCCGCCAACGTGGTGGTCAAGCAGGTCGGCCGCCCTCCCACGTTCGACTTCCCCCCGCTGGAGCACTTCCAGCTTGGCGAGGCGCTGGGCCTCATGGAGTTCGGGCGGGCGGCGCGCATGTCCGGCAGCCGGTTCACCATCCTGCGCGGCGGGCTGGCCCGGCTGGAGCGCGCGCTGGGCCAGTTCATGCTGGACCTGCACACGACGCAGCATGGCTACACCGAGACGCAGGTGCCGCTGCTGGTCAACGACGCCGCCGCCTACGGCACCGACAAGCTGCCGAAGTTCGCCGACGACCTGTTCCGCACGACGGACGGGCGCTGGCTGATCCCGACCGCCGAGGTGCCGCTCTCCAGCCTGGTGATGGACGAGATCGTGCCGGCGGACCGCCTGCCGATGCGGGTCACGGCGCTGTCGGAGTGCTTCCGCAGCGAGGCCGGCTCGGCCGGGCGCGACACGCGCGGCATGCTGCGCCAGCACCAGTTCCGCAAGGTGGAGCTGGTCAGCATCACCCAGCCCGACGCCAGCGACGCCGAGCATGAGCGCATGACCGCCTGCGCCGAGGCGGTGCTGGAGGCGCTCGGCCTGCCGTATCGCCGGATGCTGCTCTGTGCTGGGGATACCGGGTTCGGCGCGGCCAAGACCTATGACCTGGAGGTTTGGCTGCCGGGGCAGGGGGCGTGGCGGGAGATCAGCTCATGCTCCAACACCCGCGCGTTCCAGGCCCGGCGCATGAACGCCCGGTTCCGGGGCGCGGACGGCAAGGCGGCCGGGTTCGTGCACACGCTGAACGGGTCCGGCGTCGCGGTCGGGCGGGCGCTGATCGCCGTCATGGAGAACTGCCAGCAGGCGGACGGCACGGTCCGCGTGCCGCCGGCGCTCCTGCCCTACATGGCCGGGGTGGCGGTGCTACACGGTGCCTGACCAGGCATCGGGCACCAGGGTGTAGCCCTCCGCCAGCTTCCGCACGTGCGAGAAGGCCGGGAAGTGCAGGTGCATGCCGGCCACCATCAGGCGGTCCCGTGCGGCCATGTCGAGCACGCGGAGGCGGCTCCGCGTGGCCTCCTCGGGGTCCGCGTCGAAAACCATGCCCACCTCCGGCCGGTGCGATTGCACGTCCTGCACATGCAGCACGTCGCCCCAGATCAGCAGCGTCGCGTCGCCGGAGGTCACGAGATACCCCGTGTGCCCTGGCGTATGGCCCGGCAGCGGATGCGCCTGGATGCCGGGCGCCACGTTGTCGGCGCCAGTGAACAGGCGCAATCGAGACCGGTAAGGCGCGACCGCGGCCTGCGCCCCGGCGAAGTACGCTTTCCTTTCTTCAGGGGCAGCGGCAGCCAAGGCCTCGTTCAGCCAAAAGTCAGCCTCCGGCTGGGCGATGACAAGCTCGGCGTTTGGGAAAACCGCTTCGCCTGCCGGGCTGGTCAGGCCGCCGGTGTGGTCGGGGTGCAGGTGGGTCATCACGACCGTGTCCACGTCGCCCGGCGCAACCCCGGCCGCCGCCAAGCCGTCCTGAAGGCGGCCCAGCGTCGGCGCCATCACGCCGCCGCCCGTGTCGACCAGGACCGTGGCCCCATTGCCCTGGACCAGGAAGGCGTTCACGCTCGGCCGCGGCGCGGGCGCGCGGAACGCAGCCTGCAGCAGCGCCGAGGCGGCCTCTGCCTCGATGCCGGACATCGCGCCGAGCGGCAAGTCGAGCATCCCGTCGTTGATGGCCGTCACCACCACGTCGCCGATGCGGCGGCGGTAGAAGCCGGAACCCTGCGCGATCTCGCTCATGCTGCGTCCTCCTGGGGGCGGGCCACGCCGAGGCGGCCGGCCAGGTCCTCGATGAATTGCCAGGCGACCCGGCCAGACCGGGCGCCGCGCGTGACCGACCACTCGACGGCCTGAGCATGCAGCGCGTCGCGCCCGATAGGCAAGGCGAGCTGGTCGGCGTAGCCGTCCACCATGGCGAAGAACGCATCCTGGTCGCAGTTGTGGAAGCCGATCCACAGGCCGAAGCGGTCGGACAGCGAAACCTTCTCTTCGATCGCCTCGCCTGGGTTGATCGCAGTGGAACGCTCGTTGTCGATCATGTCGCGCGGCATCAGGTGGCGGCGGTTGCTGGTGGCGTAGAACAGCACGTTGGCGGGACGCCCCTCGATGCCGCCGTCCAGCACGGATTTCAGCGCCTTGTAGTCGGCGTCCTCCCGCTCGAACGACAGGTCGTCGCAGAGGATCAGGCAGCGGCGCTTGCGTCCGCGCAGCAGGTTCAAGAGGTCAGGGAGGGTGCGGATGTCCTCCCGGTGGATTTCAATGAGCGCCAGGATGCCGGGCGTGTCCCCGTTGGCGGCGGCGTGCGCGGCCTTGACCAGCGACGACTTGCCCATGCCGCGGGCGCCCCACAGCATGGCGTTGTTGGCCGGCAGCCCGCGGGCGAAGCGCAGCGTGTTGTCGAGCAGCTGGCGCTTCTGCCGCTCGATGCCTTGCAGCAGGCCGATATCGACCCGGGACACGCGCGGCACGGGAACCAGGTGCGCCGGCGACGGCTGCCAAACATAGGCGTCGGCGTCGAGGAGGTTTGGCGCAGGGGGCAGCGGGGGCGCCAGGCGGTCCAGCGCGTCGGCGATGCGGGTCAGCAGGGCTGTGTCCAACGGAACTCCTTGGGGTGCTACGGCCGGGGGAATGCTACGGCCGGGAACGTCACGGCTTGACGGGGCCGGGCCTGAAACTATGGTCCCGCCGCAACCACGGCAACCCAGGACGACGATGTTGATCTCTCCCGCCTACGCCCAGGACGCCGCCGGCTTGCTGGGCGGCGTCACCCAGTTCCTGCCGCTGGTGCTGATCTTCGGCGTGTTCTACTTCCTGCTGATCCGGCCGCAGCAGACGCGGGCCAAGGAGATGAAGGCGATGCTCGCCGCCCTCCGCCGGGGCGACCGCGTGGTGACGGCGGGCGGCATCCTCGGCACGGTGCAGCGGGTGAAGGAGGGCAGCGACGAGGTCGAGGTCGACATCGCCCCGAACGTCCGCGTGACCGTCGTGCGCGACACCATCACGACGGTGCTGAAGCCGGTCGCCGCGAACGACGCGAAGCCCGGCTGAACGCGCCCCCTCCCTCGACGCACGAGGGAGAGGGCTGGTCCGTCAGCCCATCTGGCTCGCGGCGAACTCGTAGTTGGCGATCTTATCCAGCCAGTTGCTCACGTAGTCCGGGCGGCGGTTGCGGAAGTCCAGGTAGTAGCTGTGCTCCCACACGTCGCAGCCGAGCAGCGCCTTGCCCTCGCCGGTGGCGAGCGGGTTGGAGCCGTTCGGCGTCTTCGTGACTTTCAGCTTGCCGTCGCTGCCCAGCACCAGCCAGGCCCAGCCGGAGCCGAACTGGCCGACCGCGGCGGCCTTGAAGGCATCCTTGAACGCCTGGACGCTGCCGAAGTCGCCCGTGATCTTGGATTCCAGGTTGCCGGGGATGCTCCCGCCCTGGGGCGACATGTTCTGCCAGAACAGGATGTGGTTCCAGTGCTGTCCGGCGTTGTTGAACACCGGCGCCATGTCGGCCTGGCCGTGGCTCATCTGGATGATCTCGTCCAGCGACTTGCCGGCGAGCGCCGGGTTCTTCTCGACGAAGCCGTTCAGCGCCGTGACGTAGGCCTGGTGGTGCTTGTCGTGGTGCAGCTCCATCGTCTCCTGGCACATGCCGCGCTCGGCGAGGGCGCTATGCGAGTAGGGGAGGGGGGGGAGTTCGAATGCCATGGGCCGGTCCTCTCAATGACGTGGCGCAGATTGGGACGCGCCGCAGATTGGTCGCGGGGCGCCCGGCGCGTCAAGGTTGCGCGGCGTGACGGTTGGGGCCACGTCCGCCGTCATGCCGTCCCAAGCTTTGTCCCCTTGTGCCGAAATCGTCCGCCGCCACGACCCCGACCGCTTCCTCACCGCCCTGTTCGCACCGCCTGCCCTGCGGGACAGGCTGTTCGTGTTGTATGCCGTGAACCACGAACTGGCCCGGGCGCGGGAGGCCGTCACCAACCCGATGGCGGCCTTGATCCGCCTGCAATGGTGGCGGGAAGTGGCGGAGGGCGCCCGGCGGCGCCATGAAGTCGCCGGGCCGCTCGGGGAGGCGCTGGACGCGGGCGGGCTAGACGCGGCAGACCTGCTGGCCATGAT
>CAXUJE010000214.1:0-9372 GCA_964251035.1 uncultured Acetobacteraceae bacterium | reverse complement strand
GAGGGGGCCGGGTTCAGGGCGGGAACGGCGGTCACGAAGGCGCGGATTCGGAGAACATCCCGCTCCTTCATCCACGCCCCATCGTCATGGCAGCAGGAATTCATCATCCGATGTTCACGGTTGCACCGCTCGGGTCTGCTTATGCTCGACACTTATGATTAACGAAGTTCAAGGACTCCATGGAATGAGAACGCATTGGTTTGCCGCCACTTGCGCGGCCGCCCTGCTTGCAGGCGTCACGACATCGGCCGTCGCGGCGGAGGACAGCGGCAAGGCTGGGGGCGGGGGCCGCTACGCGCGGGTCCTGCTGATCAGCGTGGACGGCCTGCACGCGGTGGACCTGACGCGGTGGATCGCCGACCCGGCGCATGCCGGCGGCGCCTTTGCGACGCTTGCCCAGCACGCCGCCGTCTACCCGAACGCCTACACCACGGGACCCTCGGACTCGTTCCCGGGCATGATCGCCCAGGTGACAGGCGGCACGCCGCGCTCGGCGGGGGTGTTCTACGACGACAGCTACGACCGGACGCTGTTCGCCCCGGGATCGAACTGCGAAGGCCTGCCTGGCACCGAGACGCAGTTCGCCGAGAACATCGACCGGGACAAGAACGCCCTCGACGCCGGCGGCACGGTCGGCCAGCCGTTGAGCCAGATCGACCCGGCCCAGCTCCCGATGTCGAACGCTTCGGGCACCTGCCAGCCGGTGTACCCGCATGAGTTCATCCGCGTGAACACCCTGTTCGAGGTCGTGCGGGCGGAGGGTGGACGCACTGCCTGGTCTGACAAGCACCCAGCCTACGACATCCTGAACGGGCCGTCAGGCGCCGGCATCGACGACCTTTATACGCCCGAGATCAACTCGCTGATCCCCGTCGCGGGCAACACGACCGACGACAACACCACGAGCTTCACGGCGACCCGCAACTACGACGAGGTCAAGGTGCAGGCGATCCTGCACGAGATCGATGGCCTTGACAGCACCGGCAGCCATCCGGCGCCGGTGCCGAACGTGTTCGGGATGAACTTCCAAGCGGTCAGCGTCGGGCAGAAGCTGGCCAAGTCGGGCCTGCTGGACGCGCCGGGCCTGGCCGGCGGCTACGCCGATGCGGACGGGACGCCGGGCCAGGCGCTTTCGCAGCAGCTCGCCTATGTCGATGACGCCCTCGGCCGCATGGTGGCGGAGCTGCGGGCGCGCGGCCTCGCCGATCAGACCCTGGTCATCGTCAGCGCCAAGCATGGCCAATCGCCGATCGACGTGGCCAAGCGCCAAGCGGTGTCGGACGCGCCCTACGCCGAGACGCCGGGCTATGCGTTCCACATCGCCGACGACGTGGGGCTGCTCTGGCTCACGCCGCAGACCGCCGCCGCGGCCCGGGCGAGCGCGAGCGACTACCTGCTCAGCCAGGCCGGCGCCCTGAAGATCGACGCCTTGGCCGGGCGCGACATCCTGCGCCTGTTCTACCAGGACCCGGCGACGGACAGCCGGACCCCGGACTTCGTGGCGCTTCCGCAGCAGGGGGTCATCTATACCGGGGGCACGAAGCTTTCCGAGCACGGCGGCTATGCCAACGACGACCGCAACGTCGCCCTGCTCGTGAGCGCGCCTGACATGACGGGGCATGTCGTGGAGGACGTGGTGGAAACGCGGCAGATCGCCCCGACCATCCTGCGCGCGCTCGGCCTCAACCCGCGCGCGCTGCAGGCGGTGCGTGAGGAAGGCACCGTCACCCTGCCTGCCGCTTTGCGCTGAGGCATGGGACGCCCCGCGCATCCCGCCCCGGTCACGGCGGCGCGTTGCGCGGCGCCCGGCCCTCCAGCGGGTAGGCCGGGTCGTTGTAGCCGGGGGTCGAGGGATGGCCGGCCGGCACCAGGCTGTCCACCAGCGCTTCGTCCTCCGCGGTGAAGCGGTAGTCGAGCGCGCCCACGTAGTCCGCCCACTGCGCCTCCGTGCGGGGGCCGGCGATCACGCCGGTGATCAGGGCGTTGTCCAGCACCCAGGCGACCGCGAACTGGCCCGGCGTGATGCCGCGCCCCGCCGCGTGCTCCGCCAGCACCTGGGCGATGCGCAGGCTTTCCGGGCGGAACTCGGTTTCCATGATCCGCTTGTCCTGCCGCCCGGCCCGGCTGTCGCGGTCGGGCTGCGCGTCCGGGCGGTACTTGCCCGTCAGCACGCCGCGGGCCAGCGGGCTGTACGGGAACACGCCCAGGCCGAGGGCGGCGCAGGCCGGCAGGTGCTCCACCTCCGGCATGCGGTTCATGGCGTTGTAGTAGGGCTGGCTGACCACCGGGCGGCCGATGCCGGCCGCGTCGCACAGCCGGCAGACCTCCGCCACGCGCCAGGCGCGGAAGTTGGACACGCCGAAGTGGCGCAGCTTGCCGGCGCGGATCAGGTCCGCCATCGCGTGCACGGTCTCAGCCAGCGGCGTCGCGTGGTCCTCCTTGTGCAGGTACAGGATGTCGATCTCGCTCGTGCCGAGCCGCCGCAGGCTGTCGTCCACAGCGTCCATCGCGTGGCGGCGCGACAGGCCGCGGTCGTTGGGGCCAGGGCCGGCGGGGTTCGCCAGCTTGGTCGCCAGCACCCAGTGCCGCCGCCGCGCCGCGATGCCGCGGCCCACGATCTCCTCCGACCGGCCTCCCTCATAGACGTTGGCGGTGTCGATGAAGTTGATCCCCTGGTCGGCGGCCCCGTCGATGATACGGTGCGCTGTGGCCTCCTCCGTGGGGCCGCCGAACATCATGGTGCCGAGGCATAGCGGCGACACCTTGAGGCCGCTTTGGCCGAGCGTTCGGTACTGCATGGCGGATCTCCAGGCTTGAAGGAGGGGGGCTTGAACGCGAGGAGCATAGGGCGCCGGGCAGGCCGGCGGCTAGGCGGCTGCCATCCACAAACGCCTTGACAGGGCGGCCGATACACCGAAGCTTGAACGGACGGTCCCGCCGCTTGCGCGCCAGGGACCCACGGGGAGCAAACGCTTGGACGCTGGGCTGCTGATCGATGCGGAGGGCGTCGCCAAGAGCTTTGCCGGCGTGCGGGCGCTGCGGGACGGCCGGCTGGCGCTGCGCCCCGGCACGGTCCATGCGCTCTGCGGCGGCAACGGCGCGGGCAAGAGCACCTTCCTCAACGTGCTGATGGGGCTGCTGCGGCGTGATGCCGGGCGCATCGCCATGCGCGGGCAGGAGGTGAGCTTCGCGACGCCCGCCCAGGCGCTGGCGGCCGGGGTGGCGATCATCACGCAGGAGCTCTCGCCCATCCCGGACATGACGGTGGCGGAGAACCTGTTCCTCGGGCGCGAGCCGCGGCGGCTCGGCTGCATCGTGGACCGTGCCGCCCTCAACCGCCGCGCGGCCGGGCTGCTGGACCGGCTGCGCTTCCGCATCGAGCCGACGGCCGCGATGCGCAGCCTCAGCCTCGCGCAGACGCAACTGGTCGAGATCGCCAAGGCGATCAGCCACGAGAGCATGGTCCTCATCATGGACGAGCCGACGTCCGCCATCGGCGAGGCGGAGACGGAGATCCTGTTCGACGCCATCCGCACCCTCACCGGGCACGGCGTCGGCGTGGTCTACGTGAGCCACCGGCTGACCGAGATCTTCACGATCGCCGACGACTACACCGTGTTCCGGGACGGCGGCTTCGTCGCCACGGGGCGCATCGCCGACATCGACCGGCCCGGCCTCGTGCGGCTCATCCTGGGCGCCGACGTGCGGGACGAGTACCGCGCCCACCCGGCGCCGAGCGGGCCGCCCATGCTGGAAGTGGAGGGCCTCGGCCGCGACGGCTGGTTCGAGGACATCACGCTCGGCGTGCGCCGGGGCGAGGTGCTGGGCATCTACGGGCTGATGGGCGCCGGGCGCAGCGAGTTCCTGGAAACCGTGTACGGCCTCGCCCCCGCGAGCCGCGGCAGCATCCGCATCGACGGCCAGGCCGTCGCCATCACGCGCCCGGCGGACGCGCTGGGGGCCGGGATGGCGATGGTGACGGAGGACCGCAAGGCCACCGGCCTCGTGATGACCGGCTCGGTGCGGGAGAACGCGACGCTGTCCTGCCTCCCTCGCCTGTCGAACGGGCCGTTCGTGTCGGACGGGCGGGAGCGGACGCAGGTGGGGCGCATGGTGGACCTGTTCCGCATCAAGGCGCGCTCCATCGAGGCCCCGGTGCAGAGCCTGAGCGGGGGCAACCAGCAGAAGGTCGTGCTGGCCCGCTGCCTCGGCACCGAGCCGCGCATCCTGCTCTGCGACGAGCCGACCCGCGGCGTGGACGAGGGCGCGAAGCGGGAGGTGTACGCCTTCCTGTCGCGCTTCGTGCAGGAGGGGCGGTGCGTCGTCATGGTGTCCTCCGAGCTGCCGGAGGTGATCGGCATGAGCGACCGGATCGCGGTGTTCCGGCGCGGGCGGCTGGCGGGCGTGCTGAATGCCGCGGAGGCGTCGCAGGAGCGCCTGATGCAGCTCGCCTCGTGAGCACGAACCTGGACGCCGCCGCCAAGCCCGGCCCCTCAAGGCCCGGCCTCGCCGTCGGTCAGGTCCTGTCCCGCTACGGCATCGTCATCGCCTTCTTCGCGCTGTGCGCGGCGCTGAGCCTGCTCAACCCCTACTTCCTGACACCGCTCAACATCACCAACGTGCTGCGCCAGGCCAGCATCAACGGCATCCTGGCCATCGGCCAGACCTTCGTGATCCTGACCGGCGGCATCGACCTGTCGGTCGGCTCGCTGCTCGCGGTGTGCGGCATCCTGGGCGCGTCGCTCGTGACCGGCGCGAACCCGGGCAATCCCCTGGTGGCCGTGGCGCTCGGCATCGGCGTCGGGCTGGGCTTGGGCATGGTGAACGGCGCGCTCGTCGCCCGGCTGCGCGTGCCGCCGTTCGTGGCAACGCTCGGCATGCTGAGCGTCGCGCGCGGCCTCACCTTCATCGCCAACGACGGCATGCCGGTGCCGCGCCTGGCGCCGGGCTTCCTCAAGCTGGGCCAGGGCTTCATCGCCGGCGTCCCGGTGCCGGTCGTGCTGTTCGGAACGACGGCGCTGCTGGCCTGGGCGGTGCTGCGGTTCACGACCTACGGCCGCTACGTTTACGCGACCGGCGGCAACGAGCGCAGCGCGCGGACCAGCGGGATCGGCACGCGCAAGGTCATCTTCTCGGTGTACGCCATCTCGGGCGCGTTGGCCGGGCTGTCCGGCATGGTGCTGGCGGCACGTACCACGTCGGCGCTGCCGCAGGCGGGCCTGAGCTACGAGCTGGACGCCATCGCCGCCGTGGTGATCGGCGGCACCAGCCTGACGGGCGGCGTCGGCAGCGTCGTCGGCACGCTGTTCGGGGCGCTGATCATCGCGGTGATCAACAACGGCCTCGACCTGATGGGCGTGTCTTCCTACTACCAGCAGGTGATCAAGGGCGCGATCATCGTGCTCGCGGTCCTGCTCGACACGTCCCGGCGAGGACGGGACTAGATCCAGAAACAATCAGGGAGCCAAACGATGATCCAGCGCAGAACGCTTCTCACCGGCACGGCCGCCGCCTTGGCCATGCCGGCCATCGCGCGCGCCCAGGCGGGCAAGACCTTCAAGGTCGGCGCCGCGGTGTACGGCCTCAAGGCGGAGTTCATGCAGCTTTGGACCGGCGCGATCAAGGCGCACCCGGCCGCGCGCAGCGGCCAGGCGGCGATCACCGTGTTCGACGGGCAGTACGACGCGCTGACCCAGTCCAACCAGTTCGACAGCATGATCACCCAGCGGTTCGACGCCATCATCTTCGTGCCGATCGACATCCAGGCCGGCGCGGACGCGGTGAAGAAGGCCCGCGCCGCCAACATCCCGGTGATCGGCTCCAACGCCCGCGTGGCCGGCCAGGACCTGACCTCCTATGTCGGCTCCGACGACGTGAAGGCGGGCACGATGGAGGCCGAGGCCATCGCCAAGGCGATGGGCGGCAAGGGCAACGTGGTCATCATCGAGGGGCCGGTCGGCCAGAGCGGCGAGATCGAGCGCGGCCGGGGCAACCGGCAGGTGCTCTCGGCCAATCCGGGGATGAAGATCCTGGAGCACAAGACCGCCAACTGGTCGCGGGCGGAGGCGCAGGCGCTGATGGAGAACTGGCTGACGGCGCATCCCGGCCAGATCGGGGGCGTCATCGGCCAGAACGACGAGATGGGCCTGGGCGCGCTGCAGGCGATCAAGGCGGCCGGGATCGACCCGAAGACGCTCCCGGTGGTCGGCATCGACGGCGTGAGCGACGCGATCCTGGCGGTCAAGGCGGGCGAGATGATGAGCATCCTGCAGGACGCGAGCGCGCAGGCGCAGGGCGCGCTCGACGTGGCGCTGCGGCACCTGGTGGGCGAGAGCTACCAGCCGATGGGCGAGGCATGGAAGGAGTACGCGTCGCAGATGCCGTGGAACGGCGGGACGGCCACGGACTACAACGTGCCCTGGACGCCGGTGACGACCGCGAACGCCGACGCGCTGCTGGCCAAGCGGCAGAAGGCCTGACCGCACGGGAAAACCGCCATGACCTTTGACGACGCATTCGACTTCGCCGGCAAGGCCGCGCTCGTGACGGGGGGCGCCGCCGGCATCGGCGCGGCCATCGCCGAGGCTCTCGCCGCCCGCGGGGCCAAGGTCGCGCTGGTGGATCTGAACCCGGCCACGCCGGACAAGGCAGGCGCCTTGCCGGGGGGCGGGCACGTCGCCCACGTCGCCGACATCACCCGGCCTGGCGAGGCCGGGCGCGCGGTGGCGGAGGCGGTGGGCGCGCTCGGCCGGCTCGACATCCTGGTCAACAGCGCGGGCATCGTCCGGCTCGCGGCGGCGGAGGCGGCCACCGACGAGGACTGGGACCTGACGATGGCGGTCAACCTGCGCGCGCCGTTCCTGATGGCGCGCGCCGCCTTCCCGGCCCTCTCCGCCGCGGGCGCCGGGCGGATCGTCAACCTGGCGTCGCAGGCCGCCTTCGTGGCGCTCGACCGGCATCTGGCGTACTGCACGAGCAAGGCCGGGCTGCTCGGGATGACCAAGGTGCTGGCGCTCGAATGGGCGCCGCACGGCATCACCGTCAACGCGATCTCCCCCACGGTGGTCGAGACCGAGCTGGGCCGCAAGGCCTGGGCCGGCGAGGTCGGCGAGGCGATGAAGCGCAAGATCCCAACGGGCCGCTTCGCGCAGCCGGAGGAGATCGCGCTGGCCGCGCTGTTCCTGGCGAGCGGCGGCGCCGGCATGGTCACGGGGGCCAACCTCGTCGTCGATGGCGGCTACACGATCCAGTAGGGCGTGCCGCGGGCAAGCGAAGCGGGGACCGCCGCACGCGAACGCTCATCCGAACGTGTTGCACATCGCCGTGCCGTCCCTCGCCACGCCCTTGACCCGTGGCCTGGCATGCCAAAAATGCGACGTTTCTAAGACGGGTTGGCCTTGGCCGGGATCGTGCGTCGCAAGCTGCTGCAAGCCACGGCATATCGGTCCGGCCGCGCCAAGCCGCCGGAAAGGCGGGACCTATGCTGTTTGCGACGCTTCTGAAGTCCATCGTGCAACGCGGCAGCATGGTGCTGATCGATGGCGCGGGACGCCGCCACCAGATCGGCGACGGCAGCGCGCCGCGCCTCCTCGTCCGGCTGACCCGGCGGCGCCTGGACTACACCCTGGCACTCAACCCGAAGCTCTCGATCGGGGAGGCGTACATGGACGGCTCGCTCCGCGTCGAGCAGGGGTCGGTCATGGACCTGCTGATGCTGCTCGCCAGCAACCTTGACGCGGTCGCGCCGGGCCATTGGCTGAACTGGGGCACCCATGCCCGCAGCCTGCTGCCGTCGCGGAACCCGGCCACCCGCGCGCGGCGCAACGTCGCCCACCATTACGACCTGTCCCCGGCGTTGTATGACCTGTTCCTGGATGCGGACCAGCAATATTCCTGCGCCTACTTCATCCACCCTGACGACACGCTGGAGGCCGCGCAGGCGCAGAAGCAGCGGCACATCGCCGCCAAGCTCCTGCTGGACCGCCCGGGGCTGCGGGTGCTCGACATCGGGTCCGGCTGGGGCGGGCTGGCGCTGTTCCTCGCCCGGCATTCCGGCGCCGACGTCACGGGCATCACGCTGAGCGTCGAGCAGCAGCGGGAAAGCACGGCGCGCGCAGCCGCGGCTGGGCTGTCGGACCGGGTGCGCTTCCACCTGCGCGACTACCGGCAGGAAGGGGGGACCTACGACCGGATCGTCTCCGTCGGCATGTTCGAGCATGTCGGGCGCGGCAGCTACGGCGCGTTCTTCGCCAAGCTGCGCGGCCTGCTGCGGGAGGACGGGGTGGCGCTGCTGCATTCGGTCGGCGACAGCGCCGGGCCGGGGCCGATCAACCCGTTCATCCGCAAGTACATCTTCCCCGGCGCCGACGTGCCCGCGCTGTCCGAGGTGCTGCCGGCCGTCGAGCGCAGCGGGGTCTTGGTGACCGACATCGAGATCCTGCGGCTGCACTACGCCGAGACGCTGCGGTGCTGGCGCGAGCGCTTCGTCGCGGACCGGGCGGCGGCCGTGCGCCTGTACGACGAGCGGTTCTTCCGCATGTGGGAGTTCTACCTGGCCCTGTGCGAGGCGGGGTTCAGGACCCGCAGCAGCATGGTGTTCCAGATGCAGCTTGCGCGCCGCCTCGACGCGCTGCCGCTGACGCGCGACTACATGCTGGAGGCGGAGCGGCCGGCGCCGCTGCGAACCGCCGTGTCCGACGCCGCGGCCGATTGAACGGGCACCGGCGCGCTACCGGAACAGGCGGTTGGCGCGCGTCAGGTCTTCGGCGGAGAGCAGCAGCACGCGGGTCCGTCCGGCCAGGTCCCGGGCGGCGCGGGTGTAGGTCTGGTTGCTGACCACGGCGGCATGGGTCGCGCCCATGAACGCCTGGCCCGCGATGACCTCCTGCACGGCGGCGTTGCCGACCGGCCTGGAATACAGCTTGCACTGGATGACGACGCTGACCCGGCCCTTGCGCGCCAGCACGTCCACGCCCTGGTCGGCGCTTCCCGCCGTCAGGCTCGCCCGCCATCCCTGGCGCGCCAGGACGCCGGCGCAATGCCGCTCAAAGCCGAGCGGGGTCAGGACGCTTGGCACCCTGTCCGCCCGCTTGCGGCGCAGATATTGCAAGAACCGCATCGCCACTGCGATGACGGCTGCAGCCAACAACGTCAGGTGGTCAGCGTGCGTCACGGTTACGCAACGATACATCAATCGCCAGTTGCGCGAAACTGTTAGCTGCAACTTTGCCGATTATTTGTTAACCGTGCCCTTCCGGCGCCCTCCGCGCCGCGCGCCCGGCGCCTTACAAAGCGGGCGTCGAGGGTGCATCTGGATGGGCGTCGGCATTGTGTCTGGAAGGTCTATAGTGATGGGAGGGGTCGGTTGAAGAA
>CAXUJE010000213.1:0-9400 GCA_964251035.1 uncultured Acetobacteraceae bacterium | reverse complement strand
GAGCGCCTGATCAGAACCGGCGAAATGCTCCTGTATGCGTCCATGGCACGCGTCACGCTCCGGAGATTGGCAAAGTAGACGCAACAAAATTGCTCAACAGCCTCTAATACCAGGCGCCCTTTGCGATGACCGGTTTCTATCAGCCTCGCTGCCCCGAAAACCCTTATGACAGCAATGGGAGAAAGCGGTCAACGCATCGGGTGTTTGGTATAATGGGCTGTGCACCACGCTGCCAAGACCGCCAAGCCCAAGAGATATGTCGATGGTGCTATCATGCGTGCCCAGGTCTCCACCGCACGGGGGCTCGCCCAGGCACGGGCAGCAACACCTTGAAAGGGGTGGCTCTTAAACGCCGATAATCACCCGCCGAATAAGCCGAAGATTACGCCATCCCGGCTTTTCCGCGGCATTTGCTACGGTCCTTGCAGCACTGAGCGACCCAACGCAAAGCGTATGGCCGCGCCACACGACGCCGTCTCCACAAAAACTTGCAAGAATGACTACAACTGACAGCAAGTCCCGGAGCGGAAGCATCCAGATCTGAACCGAGGATTCCAGCCCAAGTGCAACTTCCACACCCTGCATTGCCGCGGACCTTCCCAGCCATGCGACCACGAACAGCAAGATTGTCCAGACCTCATTCTGGGATGCAACGATGGCGAGCGCCGCCCAGAATATTGGATACTGAATCGCTGAGCAAGCGAACCCCACCGGCGCCATGGACCGGATCGTCCGACCCCAACGCAGTTCGTGTGCGAAAAGGTCCGACATTCGTATCTCTGGCACGGTTGTGACCGTCAGCGTCGCAGCCACCGCTACGGCCTCACCGCGTTTGACAACCAGCCGACCCAGCATGTTGTCATCAGCTACATGGTGCACTAGCGCGCGCAATCCGCCAATAGCTTCCAGGGTTTCTCTCCGAAGGGCCATGGTGGCGCCCAGGCAGTCTTGCCGGCCAAACATTCGGCCGAGCAGTACGCCAGGTAGGAAGCTGTAGTTGATCTGGGCAGTTCCGAGGCTCGCAGCCAAGGCCTCCGAGACGCTGAGCCCGGAATACAAGGTAGTGACCAATCCGACTCCCTTGCGTCCCAACTCGGAGGTAAGGTGCAGCAGGTAATCACGCGAGACATGAATGTCGCTATCGGCGACGACGATGATGCCGTGCTTTGCCTCGGGATACATATTGATGAGGTTGCTAACTTTGCGATTCTTGCCGTGCTGGGTCCGATTGACCACTATACCAATATCGATATCGGGAAAACGGGCCCGTAAACGTTGAATTACGTCGAAAGCAGGGTCACTCGCCTCCTGCAAACCAAAAATGATTTGATATTTTCGATAATCCTGATTGCAAAAAGAGGCGAGTGCTTGCTCAAGCATCGGCTCGTCGCCATGAAGTGGCTTGAGTATAGTAACTGGCGGCTTGCACACTGCGTCAGAAATTGTATGATGCTCAAGTCGGCTTACAGCCCACCATCCAAAATAGGTTTGAATAAGGCCGATAACAGCAACGGCGGCCAACAAAAGCACAAGCGCCGACTGGGTCATTAACGTTGCTCAACCCGCCCTGAAACCAATGCACGATGCAGAAAATGTCGCTCTGGCTGTTTGGCAGGCTTTTCCGCCATCAATGCCGAATGCGACCAGTTTGGCGTGAGCAGACCAACACGATTGGGCGTGCGAGCTATGCTCGATACTTCATGAGCAACCATGGAATAGGCCTTTCAGGCTAATACGGTAAGGTGTGGTCTCATAGTGTCGGATCAGCCTAATGTTACCCAAAAATATGGCAGTTCCTGGCTTCTAGGGCCTGTTAGCATCTGAACTTTTCTCCCGCGGGTGCATTGCTCTGCCTTTTGACAAGGTGTGCTGGATGCTGACGGATGCGCAATGGGCGGTGCTGGAACCCTTGATCGAGGCGGTGCGTCCGGCGGCAAAGGTGCCGTCTCAGTATCTGCAGCGGACGATCAGCGCCATCGTGTGGCGGCACGATAACGGCGCGAAGTGGCGCGCGGTGCCGAATGAACTCGGCCCATGGTGGATGGCCGCCCAGTGCTTCATCCGCTGGTCGCGGCTCCATGTTTGGGAACGCCTGCTGACGCTGGCCCAGGAGCAGGGCGTGCAGCTTGGGATGACGTTCCTCGACGGCACCAGCATCCGAGCGCACCAGAAAGCGGCCGGGGCAGCCAAAACGGCGGCACGTCAGCGCACCGGGATCATCGCGAGGCACTTGGCCGCTCTCGTGGCGGCTATGGCACCAAGGCCTGCGTGATCACCGACGCGATCGGCCGGGCTGTGGCCTTTGTCCTGGCGCCAGGCCAGGCGCACGAACTGCCGCACGCCGTGGCGCTGCTTGAGCAACTGCCGGGCGTGCCTGGCTGGGTGGTTGCCGATCGCGGCTACAGCAGCCACGGCTTTCGCGAGCACATCTGGAACTTGGGCGCACGGCCCGCGATCCCGCCCAAGCGGAACGAGGCGCCGGTCGCCTGCCCGGACTGGATCTACACGCACCGCAACCAGGTCGAGCGGCTCTGGGCCAGGCTCAAGGAATGGCGCGCGGTCGCGACACGCTACGAGAAGACGGCCAACTCCTTCATGGGCGTCCTTTGCATGGCCGCAGCCATCGACTGGATCAAAGGCTAACAGGCCCTAGCCTTAATCGTCGCGGGATGCGTCAGAACTGTACTTTCGGCTGACTGGCACGATACCAATGGAATAGGGTTGATAACCGCCATCCACGTCGACAGGCAAGAAGCTTGGCAATGCTGCGGAACAATCGGTTCCGTTTCGGGCGACGATAGATGGTGTTGTGAAGGGCGATGATAGAAGCCGGGTCAACGTTGTCTGCCTTCATGACTGTCTGGATCAAATCGTCGGAGAGTAGATCGTCAAGTCTGACCCGAACGGGGTATGTTCGCATGACTTTATCCTACTGATTGCAAAAGCTATTCTTCCAAATGGCTCACTCTTCTCGTCGGCTAGTCGAGGCCACAGATCCACATGACTGCAGCGATGATTGGCATCACGGGCAGCAACACCCAAGGCGCCAGGAAAAACGTGACGAGCAACCATTGCTGAATGCGGTGTAGCATCGAATCTTCTCCACAGGTAAAAGGCGGATGGTCAGCCCTATACGGAACGACCGGATGCGCTAGCGCAGGTGGCGGCCAGCGAGACGAGCCTATTCTGTCCGGGAAGCTGAGCAGCAATGCTTCCGGCAGAAGCCGTTGCTTCAAGGCTTCGAAGGGGGTTTCGGACGTACTATGATTTCGTTGCTGTCAACAGCCGGACCGGAAGCGTTGTGGCCTGCGCCGCTACCGAAAGCGTCTGGAGCACGGCCCTCTTTGACCAGCGCGGCTCGTCGTTGCTGCGAAAGGCTGCGGACCGTGCCATAAGAATCCAAAGCACTGTCCAGGACGGGGTCGAGCACGGGAAGCAGTTCGGCCCGGCCATCGACGACGCCCATCGCGGTGCCCGTGGCATTCAGGGCAGTCGCAACGGTCGAGGCGCCGCCGGCAACGGTCAGCGGATTGGCCACGAAGCCGATAGCAGTGCCGAAAGCGTCACGCGCATTGGACGGGCCGAGAAGCGGCAGCATGACGAATGGGCCGGACGGAACGCCCCAAGCGCCCAAGGTTTGCCCGTAATCGGCCTGATGGCCCGGCAGACCCCAGCCGGTTGCGACATCGAAAACGCCAAGGCCGCCCACGGTCGCATTGGTGACAAATCGTCCCGTGCTCGTCAGGGCGCGTTCAGGGTTGCCTTGGAGCACATCGTTGATCGCGACAACCGGCTGACCCAGCGTGTCGAGGACATTATGGACGCCACGCCGGATACCGCCTGGGACGTTCTCGGCATACGTCCTCGCAACAGGTTTCAGAACATTGCGATCGACAAATGCGTTTGCGCCGTAGGTCGCTCGGTTCACCGGCTCAGCAGGATCGTTCCTTTCGTTGAACTCAGCCCGCGCGAGGGGATCGGTCGGTGTGGTCGCGCAAGCTGCCAAGGGCAGGCTGACGGCAAGGAGAAGCGTACTCAGCCGGTGCTGATCCATGATGATCCCGTTCCATGTGGCTGCCAACGATCTCTGTATGAGCGCCGCTCAGCTAGAAAGGAACATTTGCATGAGCGTTGCTCAGGTTCAAGCCCAAAATGAGCGTCGCTCAGATAAAGGCGTCGGGCAGCCTGGTCGTCCTCTCGAACAGGCCTGCAAGCAGCATCTCGGTATGCACGTGGACCAGCACGTCCTCGTCCGCCCACGCAAAGCCGGGGCGGGCAATGACAAGAGCAACGAGACCATGCATTGCCGCCCAGATTGACTGAGCCAGTGCGTTGACTGGGACGTCTTTTTGCCGCATCAGGCCTGCCTCCGCTGCCTGCCCCACCCTGGCTTGCATGCCTTGGAATACGTCCAGTCCCATCGCAATACCCGGCGTCTCCAAATGTGTGCTGTTGATCGGCTTGCGATAGGCTTCCCGCACCAGGAAGGCGAGCCGGTACTCATCCGGATATCTCAGCCCGAACCGGATGTATTCCGGGATTACAGCCCGGAAATAGTCCTCTGGACTGTCCACATCGCGATCAATCGTCCGGATGGCCATGCCAAGCTTAACGAAGGCCGCTTCCTTCAAACGATCAAGAATTTCGTCCTTGGTGCGGTAATAGAGGAACAGAGTCGTCTGCGAGATGCCGGCCCGCTTCGCAATCCGCCGGGTGGAAACGTTCTCGAAGCCCTCATCCAGGAAGAGCGCACGGGCTGCGGCCAGGATTTCATCAACGCGCTCATGGCCCGAGCCGCGGCTCTTTCGTGGCCGCATTGGTGGTTCGTTAGGGAGTGACACGTCGGAAATGCTTGTCGGTTCGATTGAACGTGAGGCCACTGGCTGCAATCTCTCTGAGCGTTGCTCATGTGATACATCAGGAAGATGTATAGGCACAATCTCTACGGTTCAGGCAGTACCAGCGGTTGTGTTCAAAGCTGTGTGGCTGGCCCGAAAATTCACGGGGCGGGCCTGGTTCGGTGTGCTGATATGCCATGGCGGGCTCAGTTTGCGGACTTCATCCCCGGCGTCGACGCGCTGACGGCGGCAGCCATCGTCGCCGAGATCGGCATGGACATGGCCGTCTTCGGCACCGCTCAGCGTCTTGCCGCCTAGGCTGGCCTAGGCCCGGCCAACCACGAGAGCGCGGGCAAGCAGACGCGTCGCAGTACCCGCAAAGGCAATCCATACCTCAAGGCCACCCTGGTCACCGCCGCGGTATGTGGCGCGCGAACCAAGGGCACCTACCTGCGCGACAAGTTCCACCGGCTGCGGGCGCGCATGGGCACGAAGAAGGCGGCCGTCGCCATCGCGCACAAGATCCTGGTCGCCACCTTCCACATGCTGCAGCGCGCCACCGCCTTTGCCGACCTCGGCGCCGACTACCTCGACCGCGTCGACAAGCACCGCACCGCCAAGCGCCTGGTCTGCCGCCTTGACGCGCTCGGCTACGCAGTCATGCTCCGCCCCAAGCCCGCCATGGCATATCAGCACACCGAACCAGGCCCACCCCCATGGATTTCCGGGCCAGCCCCTCCGAACACGCCCAACCGGCAAGGCCACGTTGGATAAGCGCAGGCCCTTGGCTGACCGGCGGAGATGAGCGAGGCTGCAAGCTGGCAGTGGCCCCTCGCTGCTGGCCCCATGCCACAAGCCGGATCGTGGCGCCGTTTGCCTTTACCGCAGGACTTTGCGCCATGCACCAGCTATCGGCCATCGAGCTGCTCGACCGCCTCGTGTCGTTCAACACGGTCAGCAGCAACTCCAACCTCGACCTGATCGCGTTCGTCCGGGACTACCTGGCCGGATGGGGCGTCGCGTCCGAGACGATCCCGGACGAGACCGGCCGCAAAGCCAACCTCGTCGCCACGGTCGACCCGGCCGACCAGCCCGGGTTCGTCCTGAGCGGCCATACGGACGTTGTCCCGGTCGAGGGCCAGGACTGGACCCGCGACCCATTCAAGATGAGCCGAGAGGCCGGAAAGCTTTATGGGCGCGGAACGACGGACATGAAGGGCTTCGTCGCCTGCGTGCTGGCGCGCGTGCCGCGGATGCTCGAAGGGCCGCTCCGCATCCCCCTCCACATCGTCTTGTCCTACGACGAGGAGGTTGGATGCCTGGGCGTGCACGGCATCGTCGCGCATGTCGCCCAGGCCATGGCCAAGCCGCTCGCCGCGTTTGTGGGAGAGCCGACGGCGATGGGCGTCGTCAACGGCCACAAGGGCAGCACCGGCCTGCTCACGGCCGTCTCGGGCCGCTCCTGCCACTCGTCCCGCCCCGACCTCGGCGTCAACGCGGTCTTCCACGCCACCGACTGCATCGCGGAGCTGCGCCGCTACGCGCAGGAGTTGGCGGCGCAGCCCGCCCCGGAGTCGGCGTTCGAGGTTCCCTACACCTCGCTGAGCGTTGGCGTGGTGTCAGGCGGGACGGCGCGGAACTCCATTCCCGGCGACTGCGCCTTCCAATGGGACATCAGGGCCGCCAAGCCGGGCGTCGCGGAGGCATTGATCCAGCGGTTCGACGGGTTTGCGACACAGACCGTGCTGCCCCGCATGGGCGTGCCCGAGGCGTCGGTGACGACGACGATGGCCTATGACGTGCCGCCCCTGGTTCCGCATTCGGGCTCCTTGGCCGAGACGCTGGCCAAGCGGTTCGCCGGCACGAACGCGACCGCCACGGTCAACTACGGCTCGGAGGCCGGCATCTTCCAAGCGGCCGGCATCCCGACCGTGCTGTGCGGCCCGGGCAGAGACACCGAGGCGCACATCACGGACGAATGGATCGCCGTGGACCAGTTGGACCGCTGCACTGCCTTCCTCGACGCCGTCATCGCCTACGCCCGCAGTGCCTGACGGCTCCTTGTCACAGCCGGTAGAACCGCTTGGCGTTGTCATGGAACAGCTTCGCCTGGTCGGCGTCCGGCAAGGCGGCCGCGATCGTCTTGAAGGTCTCGTAGATCTGGTCGAAGCTCATCTGGATGCGCGACACGGGGTAGTCGGTGCCAAACATCGCACGGTCCGCGCCGAAGCAACCGATGCAGTGCATGACGACATCCTGGATGCTGTCCAGCGACCAGGCCGGGTCGTAGGCGCCCGGGTTGGATATCTTGATGGCAAGGTTGGGCAGCGCCGAAAGCTTCTTGAGTGCGTCGCGCCACCGCTGCATCCCCGCGGGATCACGGTCGATGGGGCTGCCGCAATGATTGATGATGATCGGCAGGTCGGGAAAGGCTCGCCCGAGATCGAACACGGCGTCGGCCTGATACGGGTACATCATCAGTTCCAGATGCAGCCCATGCCCGCGCAGCAGCGCCGCGTCGCGCCGCCACCCGGCGTCGTAGGCGAGGGCGGGGTCGGCGACGAAGCTCTTCTTCGGATCGGGATGGCAGCTCAGGATGCCGCGCACGCCGACCACCCGGTCGAACGCGGCCTGTTCCGCGATGATCCTGTCCGCGCCGGGCGTCCCGAGCGCAGCGCCCGCGACGTAGCGGGCCGCCACGCCGTGCGATTTGTCGAGCGTATCGAGCCAGCGGGTTTCCCCCACGGGGTCCCCGGCCCAGAGGGCTTCGATGTGCACCGTCGCCACGACGCTGTGCCGGGCGGCGTCGCGCCGGTAATCATCCACCAGGTAGTCATGCGCGATCAAGGACAGCCCGGACAGAGCCTGCACGGACGGGTCGGCGGGGGACAGCCAGGGATGCTTGCCGAGCGACAAGTCCCAGAGGTGGTGATGGGGGTCGATGATCGGTCCCGCGTACACGTCCGTTTCCTCGCGATGCAGCCCAAGGCGGCACAGGCTGCGCCGCCTGGATGGTCATGGCAAGCCGTCCCTGTCCATGGCGCTGGCACGCCTTTCCTGGGCAGGCCGACATTTGCACGATGCGGGTCTATGGGCGGCGCACCGCAATCCTTTGCGCCCGGAAGCGTGTCCGGTTGTGAGATCTTCTTCGCGGCTTCCACAACTACCTGACCGTGCCAACCGTCGTCGCGACGGGCCGGCTGCCGCCGAATTTGTCGGGCGTCATGGCGTGTCGCCTGATACCGGGGCGGAGGGCAACGTTCGAAGCCTATACTCCAGCGCCGCATCGGCAGGACAGCCCAGCACCACTGTCCTTCCTCTCGGGTCCACCTCGCAGCGCCGACCGGCTTGCCGCACCTTGCCGCTTCGGCCTACTCCTGCGGCCCGGGACTGGGCTGGAGGGGTTGATGGTGCAAGCGAGAACAGCCGGCAGGCCGGGGCGCAGTGCGGCGCCACCGCAGCCACGCACCAGGCTGGCGCATACGGACCGCCTGCGCGAGCACATCGCCGAACTGCTGCTGCAGGCCGCCGAATTCATCTCGCCGGCCCGAGTAGAAGAGACTACGCGCGGGTGGCTCTCGCGGGCCGAGCCTGTGGACGACGATCCCGGCCGCGAGATGCTGCTGGTGGCCGATGCGTTCGGCATGGCGACCGACCTGGCACTGTTCACGCCGTCGGTCAGCGGCGCGACCGCGTTCGACCGGCTGGCGCGCCGTCTTGGCCGGGCGGACCCGGAGCAGGCGGCGGCCCTCGACGCGCTGCGCCGGGCGCAGTTCCAGCTGCTGCGGGTGGAGGCGCCCAGCAGCAACGGGACGGCCCGGCTGCGTGACCTGGTCACGGGCGAGGTGCTGCCGGTGCTCGACGAGAGCATCGGGTCGGAGGCGGTGGAGGTGGCGCTCGTGGCCCGGCTCGCGCCTGTGGGCGACGGCCGATACCTGTGGGTTGGTGGGACGACGCCGCTCGACGCGGCCGGGCTTGCGGTGGCCCAAAGCTTCGTCCGTCCGGGCGCACGCGGTCTGCTGAACCCGCATCGCTGCGCCGAGGCGGTCTATCGTCACGTGCTGCGCCACGGCACGCTGGAGATCCCCGGGCTGAACCGGCCGCCGGACGGTTGGGAGGTTGGCCTTGACGAGGGGGCGGGCGAGCTCGATCTCCTGGCGCTTCGCTGGGCGGAGCCGGGCGCCGGGCATGACTCTGAGGACGTGCAGTTCATCCGCGCGCAGGCCAGCCTCGATGCGGTGCTGGACGTGCTCGGCTCCGCTGCCAACACGCGCGAGCACGGGCTGAGCGCTTTGTCGGACGCCTACGCGGCGATTGCGCTGATGCAGCTCGAAACCCTGCACCGCCGCGCCGCCGCGGGGTCGGGAATGACCGGGCTGGACACGGTGCAAGCCGCGCTGGAAGCCGAGATTGCCGCGGGCGAGTTGCCGCCGGGTGCGCGGGGCGTGTTCGACGAGGTGCGCCGCCGGCTCGGGACGGCGCCGTCGGGATCGGGGGCCAAGGACACCGAGCTGGACCGGCTGATCGGCCGCATCCAGGCGCTGCGGGCCAAGACGGTGGAG
>CAXUJE010000212.1:0-9434 GCA_964251035.1 uncultured Acetobacteraceae bacterium | reverse complement strand
TGATCGGGCAGACCCCGGACCATGAGGCGCTGGGCAGCGCGAAGTACCTGCTGGTGGCGCTCTACGCCGCCGCGCTGATCGGCGGGGGCGCCGTGGCGGCCCGGGCATGGTCCCGCGATCCGGCGCAGCGCGATGGGCGCCGCCTCGCCATCTGGCTGTTCCGCACGCTGATCGGCACGATGTGGCTGCAAGGCTCGTTGTGGAAGCTGCCGTTGCCGGTGGCCGGCGGCTTCCGGTACTGGACGGGGCAGCTCGTCGAGCACTCCTGGCTGCCGGCCCACGCCGCCCTGGTGCGGGACGTGCTGCTGCCCAACATCGCGGTCCTCGACCCGCTTGTCTGGCTCACCGAGACGCTGCTCGGCCTTTCGCTGATGCTCGGCTTCGGCGTGCGGCTGGCCGGGCTGGTGGGCATCGCCTTCACGCTCAACCTCTGGGTCGGGCTGTATCACCGTGGCGACGAGTGGCCGTGGAACTACGTCTTCCTGATGCTCGTGCACGCCTTCTTCGTGCTGGACCGCGCCGGCGAGTGCCTGGGACTGGATGCCATGCGTGCGCGCCGGAGGCGTTTGGCTCCGGTCTGATCGAACAAGGCCCATAAGCGCTTGTATCCGGTAATCCGATCCAATCGGCTCGATAAAACGATTTGGATGATCCCGGCTTCCGGGCCAAGCTGCCGGCTGGCAATGAGGGTGATGCGATGATCCGCACGGGTGATGCCTACCGCGAGGGCCTGCGGGACGGACGTGAGGTGTGGATCGAGGGGGAGCGCGTGCGCGACGTGACGGCGCACCCGGCGCTGAAGCCGATCATCGACGTGCGCGCCCGCATGTACGACATGGCGTTCGAGGCCGCGCACCAGGACACGCTGACCTACGTCGCGGGCAACGGGCGCAACTCGATCCTCAACCGTCCGCCCACGGAAACGAAGGACTGGACGGACAAGCTCGCCGCCGTGGACGCCGTGCTGAAGGACATCGGCGGCGTCGTCACCCGCGTCGGCGACGAGACGGTGGGCGAGATGTGGTCGCTGCAGGACGGGCGCGACGTGCTGGCGGAGATCGACCCGCGCTTCGCCGACAACATCGACCGCCACATCGCCGCCGTGCGCGACGACGACCTGTTCCATGTGTCCGCCAACACCGATCCGAAAGGCGACCGGTCGCTCGCGCCGCAGGACCAGGACCCTGACATGCTGGTGCACGTCACGCGGGAGACGGATGCCGGCATCGTCATCCGCGGCGCCAAGTACGAGACGGCGGCGGCCTATGCCGACCAGGCGTTCCTGAAGCCGACCCTCGGCGCCTGGGCCAACGACACGCTGTCGGACTACGCCGTGGGCTGCATCGTCAAGATGGGGGCGCCCGGGGTGAAGCACATCTGCCGCGGGGGCTTCGCCGGGCGCGGGCGGGCGGAGGACTACCCGCTTGCCAACCGGTTCGACGAGGTGGAGGCGCTGGTCGTGTTCGACGACGTGCTGATCCCGTGGGAGGACGTGTTCTTCTACCGCCACACCCGCGCCGCCCAGTTCATCCGCGGCACGCTGCACCGCTACTCCGCGTTCCCCTACGTGCTGCGGCTGATGTACACGGCCGACATGATGATCGGGGCGGCGCTGTGGAACGCGAAGCAGACCGGCCTCGACAAGATGCAGGCGGTGCGGGAGAAGATCGCTGACCTGGTGTGCTACCGGGAGGGCATCAACGCGCACCTCACCGCTTCCATCGCGATGGCGGAGCGCAGCCCGGCAGGGCTGCTGATGCCGCAGCAGTCCATGCTGTTCGCCGGGCGGGTGTTCGCCTGCTCGCAACTGCCGGCGATGATGCACATTGCCCGCGAGCTGTGCGGCGGGCAGATCTGCGTGACGCCCAACATCGCGTCGTTCGAGGGGGAGGGGTCCGGGGAGTGGCTGAAGAAGTTCTACACCCTGAACCAGAACTGGCAGTCGGATGACCGGCGCAAGATCCTGGCGTTTGCGCGCGACCTGCTGAATTCCGACTACGCCGGGCACCGCCTGACCTTCGCGCAGTTCGCCCAGGCGCCGCATTTCAACCACCTGGCCGCGGTCTACAACAGCTTCGACTTCAGCGGCCCGCTGGACTTTGTGCGCCGCGCCGCCGACCTTTCGCCGCGGGTGACGGGGGCGTCCTGACCCATGCCCATCCACACCCGGCTCCGTCCGTTCAACACGCGCGACACGTATCCCGAGCAGAAGCTCGACAACGATTTATGCCAGGTCGTCGTCGCCCGCGGCACCACCGTGTTCGTCCGTGGCCAGGTCGGGCAGGACCTCCATACGCGCGAAAGCGTCGGGATCGGCGACGCCGCCGCGCAGGCGGAGCGCGCGATGGCCAACGTCAAGATGTTGCTGGAAGAGGCCGGCTCCCGCCTGGAGCACGTCTGCAAGATCACGGTCTACATCACCGATCCCCGCTACCGGGAAGCGGTGTACCGCGTGGTCGGCGCTTGGCTGAAAGGGGTGTTCCCGGTGTCCACGGGGATCGTCGTCTCCGCCCTCGCCCGGCCGGAATGGGTGGTCGAAGTGGACGTGACCGCCGTCATCCCGGACGGCCCTCAGGAAGCCGCATGACCTTCTCGGTCGTGGCCCGTTGCGCGGAGACGGGGATGTTCGGCGTCGCGGTCGCCTCGTCCTCCCCCGCGGTGGCGGCGCGCTGCGCCCATGCGCGCGCCGGGGTGGGCGCGGCTGCCAGCCAGAACATCACCGACCCGGCGCTTGGCCCCCGGGCGCTCGACCTGCTCGCCCTGGGCGCGTCGGCGCCGCAGGCCATCGACGTGCTGCGCGGCGGCGAGGACATGGCGTTCCGGCAGGTGCTGCTGGTCGATGCCGCCGGGCGGTCCGCCATCCATTCGGGTGCGCAAACCCTGGGCCTGTGGGCCGAGGCGGCCGGCGACAACGTCGCCTGTGGCGGCAACCTGCTGGCCAGCGCGGAGGTGCCCGGCGCGATGATGGCGGCGTTCCTCGGCGCGTCCGGCGACCTGGGCGGCCGGCTGCTCGCCGCGATGCGCGCCGGGCTGGCCGCCGGCGGAGAGGCCGGGCCGGTCCACTCCGCGGGCCTTTGCCTGGTGCGGGAGGTGCCATGGCCGGTGGCCGACCTGCGGGTGGACTGGACGGAGGATTGCCCAGTCGCCGCGCTGGGTGCGCTGTGGGGGCGCTACCGGCCGCAGCTCGATGATTACGTCACCCGCGCCCTGAACCCCGGCGGCGCCCCCGGCTACGGCGTGCCCGGCGATCCCTGACGTATCGCTCCGCGTGCTGCGCTACGTCGTGGCCGCCGCCGACATGGGCAACATCACCGAGGCGGCGCGGCGCCTGAGCGTTTCGCAGCCCTCGATCTCCGCGGCCGTGTCCCAACTGGAGGCCGCCGTCGGCTTTCCCGTCTTCGTCCGCCACCACGCGCGCGGCGTCACGCTGACAAACGCCGGGACGCGGGTGGTCCATGATGCGCGCCAACTGCTGGGCCACGCGGACGACTTCGGGCGCAATGCCCGCTCGATGGGCGACCAGTTGCAGGGCGAGATCGCGGTCGGCTGCTTCGTCACGCTCACGGCGCGCTTCCTGCCGCGGGTGCTGGCCGGCTTCGCCCGCGCGCACCCCGGCATCTCGGTCCGGCTGGAGGAGGGCAACCAGGAGGACATCCTGCAGGCGCTGCTGTCCGGCCGGACAGAACTGGCGGTGTCTTACAACTACGCCTTGCCGGAGGACGTGCTGGGCGAGCGCCTGGCCGACCTGCCGCCGCACGTCATGGTGGCCGCGACGCACCGGCTGGCCGGGCAGGGCGCCGTCTCTCTGCGCGCCTTTGCCGAGGAGCCGTTCATCCTGCTGGACCTGCCGCATTCGCGCGACTACTTCGCCGGGCTGTTCGCGGCCTGCGGCATGGAGCCGCGGATCGCCTCCCGTTCCCGGTCGTTCGAGTTCGTCCGCGGCATGGTGGGGCACGGCCTCGGCTACTCGCTGCACAACGTGCTGCCCTGCACGGACGTGGCCTACGACGGCAGCCGCGTGGCCGCGCTGCCGATCCAGGAGGCGCTGACGCCGGTGCGGATCATGCGGCTGCGCCTACGGCGCGGCGCCATGCGCCCAGCGGTGCAGGCGTTCTGGTCGTTCCTGGACGATGCGTTCGATGACGTGTGCCCGGCGTGATGCCGCTGGCACGCCCCATGCTTCGCCCATTCCACATTTCTGAGGAGCCACCGCATGTCCGCCAACCCGTTCCACCTCGCCTGGTTCCTCCAGGGATCGAGCATCCAGGCCTGGGGCGAGCAGTGGAGCGGCAACATCAGCGAGGAGTGGATGTCGGCGGAGATGTTCCTCGACCTCGCCCGGTCCATCGAGCGCGCCTGCTTCGACTACCTGCTGATCGAGGACTCCATCTACATCGGGCAGAACTGGCAGGACTCGCGCGACATGTTCCTGAAGAACGGCATGTCCGTGCCCCGGCAGGAGCCGTCGGTGGTGGCCGCCCTGATGGCGGCGGCGACCTCCCGGCTGGGCATCGTGCCGACGCTCTCGACCTTCGCCTACCACCCGTACCTGACGGCGCGCATCGTCGGCACGCTGGACCAGGTGTCGGGGGGACGTGCCGGGGGGAACATGGTGACGGGCAGCTCCGACTTCTCCGGCCAGAACTTCGGCCTCGACAAGCTGCCGGAGCACGACACGCGCTACGAGATGGCGGCCGAGTACATCGACGTGGTGACGCGGCTGTGGGACAGCTGGGAACCCGGCGCCATCGTGGCGGACCGCAAGACCGGCGTGCTCATTGACCCGGCCAAGGTCCACACCATCGACTTCAAGGGCGAACACTACGCGAGCCGCGGCCCGCTGAACTCTGGCCCCTGCCCGCAGGGCCGCCCGGTGATCGCGCAGGCCGGCGGCTCCGCCAAGGGGCGGGAGACCGCCGCGCGCTACGCCGACACGGTGGTGGCGCACCCGAAGGGCGTGCAGGCCATGAAGGACTACCGCAACGACGTGCGGATGCGGATGCGCGCGGCCGGGCGGGACCCGGACGCCTGCAAGGTGCTGTTCATGGCGACGCCGGTGCTGGCCAACACCGACGAGGAGGCTCAGGCCCGCGCCGCCCGGCGCGGCGTCGCCACGACCGAGGAGGTGCATCGGCGGTTGGCCCAGATGGGGTGGACCACGAACATCGACTTCTCCGGCTATGACCTCGACGCCCCGGTGGGGGAGCTTTCCACCAACGGCCATCAGTCGAGCCTTGCCAACTTCATGAAAAAGGCTGGCGGGCGCACGCTGCGGGAGGCGATCATCGCCTACACCAGCCATGGCGGCTGCGTGGATTTGGTCGGCACGCCGGAGACGGTCGCGGCGCAGATGGACGAGGCGATGCAGGAGGTGGGCGGCGACGGCTTCCTGCTGGTTTTGCCGAACGTCAGCCGCAAGACGGTGACGGAGGTGACAGACGGGCTGATCCCCGCGCTTCAGCAGCGCGGGCTGGTGCGGCGCGCCTACGCGCACAAGCAGTTCCGGGACAACCTGCTGGAGTTCTGACATGCTGACCGCCGGGCAAATCGAGTTCTTTGGCGCCTACGGCTACTTGGTCGTGGAGGATGTCGTGTCGCCCGGCCTGCTGGCCCGGTTGCGCCATGACTTCGACGGCTGGGTCGCGGACAGCCGCGGCCATGGGGCGCCCTACGGGCAGATGATCGACGGACGCCCCCGCTTCGACCTGGAGCCGGGCCACAGCGCCGCGGCGCCTGGCCTGCGGCGGGTCTCCTCGCCGGGCGAGCTGTCGGACGCCTTCTACGAGGCGATGACCGCCTCCCGCATGGTGGAGGCCGTGGCCGACCTGGGCGGCCCCAACATCAAGCTGCACCACGCCAAGATCAACTCCAAGCTGCCCCGCACGGCCACCAAGGTCGATTGGCACCAGGATTTCCCGTTCACCCCGCACAGCAACGACGACCTGGTCACGGCACTGCTGATGGTGGACGAGGTGACGGAGGAGAACGGGCCGTTGGAAGTCTTGCCTGGCAGCCACAAGGGGCCGCTGGAAAGCTTATGGCACGACGGGCGGTTCACCGGCGCGGTGGACCGGGCCACCACCGAGCGGTGCATGGCGGAGGCGGTGCGCTGCACGGGCCGGGCTGGGTCGGCTTGCCTGATGCACACGCGGCTGCTGCACGGCTCGGCGCCCAACCGCTCGGACCGGGCGCGGACGCTCTTTATCGCCGTGTATTCGGCGGAGGACGCCGTGCCGCTCTGCGCCAACCCGGTGCCGAGCCGCCACGAGGGCCTGATCGTCCACGGCGAGGCCACCGGGTCGGTGCGCAGCACGCCGTTCACGCTGCGGCTGCCGCAGGCGCCGAAGGGCGCGTCCTTCTTCGTGCAGCAGGCGGAGGCGGCGCAGTAGTCGGGCGCCGGGGGGCAGCGTCCCCTTACCCGAACGTCTGCAAAAGGTCCTTTACCTGCGCCGGCAACAGCGTGCGAACCGGCGCCCCGCGCAGCACGAAGAACAGCTTCGCCGCCTCCTCCAGCTCCTCCGCCGCATACACCGCGTCGGTCAGCGTGCGCCCGCTGACGACGGGGCCGTGGTTCGCCAGCAGCACCGCCCGCGCCGTCCGTGCCTGCTCGGTGATGGCCGGCTCCATCGCGGCGTCGCCGGGCCGGTAGTACGGCACGACCGGCAGGCGCCGGCCGACGCGCATGACGAAGTAGGGCGTGAGCGGCGGGATCGGGCATTCGGCGTCCACCCCCTCCAGGCACGCCGCCGCGGTCGCCATGGTGGAATGGAGGTGCACCACCGCCCCGGCGTCCGTCCGCGCCCGGTAGAACGCCCGGTGCATGAACACCTCCTTGGACGGCGGATCGCCGCCCACATGCGCGAACCCGGCGTCAAGCCGCGACAGCCGCGCCGCGTCCAGCCGGCCCAGGCAGGAGTTGGTCGGCGTCATCAAGTACCCGTCCGGCAGGCGCACGCTGATGTTGCCGGCACTGCCGACCGAGTAGCCGCGGGCGAACAGGCTTTCCGCCAACGTTACCAGCAGGCCCCGCAGCTCCGCCTCGTCCATACTCGCCTCCCTTACGCCAGCCGCTCGAACGCTTGCAGGAAGAAGTCGCGCCCGCCGAAGTTGCCGGACTTCAGCGCCAGCAGCAGCGGCGCGGCCCCACCCTCGGCGTAGGTCCAGGGCACGCCGGGATCGATCTCCGCGCCGATGCGCAGCCGCTTCACCCCGAGGCGTCCCACCACCGCGCCGCTGGTCTCGCCGCCCGCCACCACCATGCGCCGTACGCCCCGCGCCACCAGCCCGGCGGCGATCCCGGCCATCGTCTCCTCCACCAACGCCCCCGCGGCGTCCCGGCCCAGCCGCGCCTGCAAGGCCTGCACCCGGTCCGGCGGCGCGCTGGCCGCGATCACCACGGGCGTCTCGCCGAGCTTGCCCTCCGCCCAGGCCAGCGCCTGCGCCACCAGCGCCGCCGCGTCCGGCGTCGCCATGGGGTCCAGCTCCAGCGTCGGCACCCGGTCCCGCGCCGCCCCCAACTGGAACAGCGTGGCGCGCGAGCACGACCCGGCCAGCACCGCCGCCGCCCCCGGCGCGTCCGGCAGCGCGCCCGCGTCCTCCTGCCCCAGCAGCCCGGCGCGCCGGAAGTTCTCCGGCAGCCCCATCGCCACGCCCGAGCCGCCCGTCACCAGCGCCTGGCCGTCCACCGCCTCGCCGATGGCCAGCAGGTCCGCCTCCGTCACCGCGTCCACGACCGCGTAGCGCCGCCCTTGCTCCTTGAGCGTCGAGAGCGCCGAGCGGATCACCGGGGCGCCCCGCGCCACCGTCGCGAACGGCACCAGCCCCACCGTCCCGTCCGTCTGCCGCGACAAGACGCGCACCAGGTTGGGGTCCCGCATCGGCGTCAGCGGATGGTCCTGCATCCCGCTCTCAGACAGCAGCGCGTAGCCGACGAACAGGTGCCCCTGGTACACGGTCCGCGCGTTGGCGGGGAACGCCGGGCAGGCGATGGCGAAGCCGCAGCCCAACGCCGCAACCAAGGCGTCCGCCACCGGGCCGATGTTGCCCTCGTCCGTGCTGTCGAACGTCGAGCAGTACTTGAAGACCACCTGCCGGCACCCGGCCGCCTGCAGCCAGGCGAGCGCCGCCAGGCTCTCCCCCACCGCCTGCTTCGCCGGCACCGTGCGGGACTTCAGCGCGACCACGACGGCGTCCACGTCCGGCGCCGGCTCGTGCGCCGCGGGCACGCCGATCAACTGCACGGTGCGCATGCCGCCGCGCACCAGGGTCGAGGCGAGGTCGGTCGCCCCGGTGAAATCGTCCGCGATGCAGCCCAGCACGGCCATGCCCTAGCTCCCCAACACCTGTTCCAGCAGCGCCGCCTGCGCCGGCCAGCCCGGCAAGCCTTGGCCGGCGCGCCAAGCGCCCTCCGCCATCTCCGCCCGCAGCCCCGTGTCGAACACCAGGCGGCGCAGGCATTTTGAGAACGTCGGCTCGTCCTCCAGCGCGCAGACCGCGCCCGCGCCCTGCGGCACCATCGCGCCGACGCCGCCGGGCTTGTCGCCCTCCGTCACGACGACGGGGATGCCGCGGCGCAGCGCCTCCGCGATGCTGGCCGGGTAGCCCTCCCATCTTGTCGCCAACGCGAACAGGTGCGCTTCCCGCCACAGCGCGTCGAGCGCCGCCCCGTCCGCGTCGGTCAGCAGGCGCACCCGGCCATCCAGCCCGAGTTCGGGGATCAGCGCCGCCAGATGCGCGGCATGGCCCGGGTCCCGCCCGGCCGAGCCGGCGACCGTCAGCGTCCAATCGAGGTCAGGCAGCCGCCCCAGCGCCCGCAGCAGCACGTCATGCCCCTTCCGCGGCGTCAGCACGCCGACCGAGAGGATGCGGCACGTCCCGCTCCCCGGCGCGTTGCGCGGCAGGTCGCGCGCGCCCGGCTCGACCACGTCCACCACGGGGAGGCCGAACTCCCCCACCAGCCGGTCCGCCACCGGCCGGCTGGTCGCCACCACGCGCCGGAGCCGCGGCAGCATGGTCCGCATGGCATCCGCGACCGCAGCCTTTTGCCCGGCGTCGCGCCCGGCGCGGGCGAGGGCATGGTGGATCAGCGCCACCGCGCCCGCCTCCGCCAGCGCGTCCAGCCGTGGCAGCAGGCGCGGCAGCAGCAGCCCGTCGATCACCGGCACGGCGCCGGGCGCCCAGGCGGGATCGTCGTCTTCCGTCACATCGGTCGTGTGGCCAGTCGCGCGCAGGGCCGCGGCCATGGCCTCGGCGTAGGCCAGGCCACCGCCGCCCGTGTCGGCGCGGCCGGGAAGGGCGAACGCGATGTGCATGGGCGCGGCGTACCATACGCGGGCTGGGGAGTCATGCCCGCAACGCGGGGTGTTGGCTACGCCCGCATGTGCAGCGTTACCGCCCCCCGGTCCGGCACCGCCACCCCGCTTGCGATGTAGCGC
>CAXUJE010000211.1:0-9461 GCA_964251035.1 uncultured Acetobacteraceae bacterium | reverse complement strand
CCCCACCTGTTCCGCAGGCGCCGGCATTGAACGCCGCTCCGGCGCCCGCGCCCTCTCCGGCCGTCTCCGCGCCGCCGGCCTCCAGCGTGCTGCCGGGGTGGAAAAGCGAGCTGGCCGGCCGCTTGCAGCGCGCGAAGCGCTACCCGGACACGGCGCGGGCGCGCGACGAGCAGGGCGCCGCCGCCGTGACCTTCACCATCGACCGGAGCGGGCACGTGCTGTCCGCAAGCCTCGTCCGCAGTTCCGGCTCGTCATCCCTGGACGAGGAGGCGGTGGCGCTGGTGCGCCGGGCCGATCCGCTGCCGCCGATGCCATCCGAACTGCCGGGCAGCACGCTCACCCTGACGGTTCCGGTGACGTTCTCCTTGCGTTGACAGCGGAGGGCAGCCTCATCTCTGGGAACGGCTGCTGGCCCGCAACTCCAACAGGCCATAATCCTTGACCATGTCCGACCCACCCGCGATCTTGGGGCTGGATGCAGTCGTCGCGCAGTGCTGAGCGGCTGGAGGCGCGATGACCGCCATCCGTAAGCTCCCCTCTGAGGCCGACCTTTGGGACCGCTACGTGCGCCTGCTCGCCGGCCCCAAGCTGGTCCTGCGGCTGAAAAGCCTGGTGTTCCTGCCCACGGGCAAGACGGCGTTCGTGGACTGCCTGGCCCGGTCCGGGCTGCGCGCGCCCGACGGCCGCGCATGGTCGTCCCGTTCCGCCAACGCCGTCCTTGAGGAGCTGCTGGGCGAGGGCCTGCTGACCGAGGGCCTGGCCTGTCCCGCGGCGCTGCTGCACCCCGTCGCGGTTGATGCCGCTGCTTCGGCGGACGGCGAGCGGCTGGTCGCCGCGGTCCGCCAGGCGTTCCCGGCACGGCGCAGCCTGTCCTACTACTCGTCCGTCGAGCAGCTTGACTGTGACGCGGTGCGGCGCCTGATCCGGCTGGCGATCTACGCGGACGACGCGGCCGGGTTCAGCACGAACTGGGACCTCCACGACAAGAAGTGCGGCGCGTCGCGTGCGGCCGACCTGCTGGGCCAACTGTTCGCCGCGGTGCCGCTCGCGCCCGGCTGGCTGGCCAGCCGGCATCCGGCGATCCAGCTCGCCCTGTTCGACGCCAAGCTGTCCGCCTTCCTATGGACCGGCGTGCCCGGCCCCGACCTGCCGGCGCTTCTCGACCACTACCGGGCGCAGGGGGACAAGGAGGGCTTCGCCGCCGTGCGGCCGGCGCTGCTGCTGCTCGACCTGCTCGCCGGCCGGCTCGACGACGCGCGCCGCGGGATCGCGGCGGCCGGAGATCCCGCTGATGCCGCATGGCAGGCGGTGGAAGGCACGGCGGAGTTCCTGGGCGGCCGCAACGAGGCGGCGCTGCAGCACTACCGGGACGCCCTGAAGCTGCGCCGGAAGCAGGCCGGCAAGCGCAAGCTGTTCCTGGACGGGGCGCACGGCCTGTTCTTCCTGATGGCCCTGCTGCGCGCGAACGACGCCGCGTTGCAGGCGGAGGCACAGGCCGGGATCGACGCGGCCTTGTCCGCCCCGTCCGCCTATGCCGGCGGGTTCCTGGCGATGCAGGCGCTGCTGTGGCTGGCCCAAGGCCTTGAGCCGAAGGCCCGTGCGCTTACGGGGCAGTTGCGCGCGGCGATGCCGGCCGAGCCGCTGTCGGCGGCCTGCGTGGCGCTTGCGGAGCACGCCGTGGACCCCGACCTCACGCACGCGCACCAGGCTGACCTCGACGCCCGCTTCGAGCAACTGAAGGACACCCTGCCGCTGGTCGCCCGCATCTACGCCGAGATCCTGGCGGGCGTGTCGGCGTCGCCGGGTTTGTACAAGATTTACCTGGCCGAAGCCGACCCGGGCGTCGGGATCGCGTTCACGCAGTTGATCCAGGTGCGCCAGCCTTGGGAACGCGCGCTGGAAAGCCTGGACGCCTTCCTCGGCGCCGGCACGTCGAAGGCAGCGTCAGGGCCGGGGCCGCGCAAGGCCAAGCGCCTGGCCTGGTTCCTGGACCCGGACACGCGGGCGGTGGAAGTGGCCGAGCAGTCGGCCAAGGGCCGGGACGGCTGGACCGATGGCCGCCCGGTCGCGATGAAGCGGCTGCATGAGCGGGACCCGCGGCTCGACTACCTGACGGAGCAGGACCGCGCGGCGCTGCGCTCGCTCCGCAAAGAGGGGGCGGGCTGGTACGGGGACGAGAGCTACTACTTCGACGCACTCCGCACGATCCCGGCCCTGGTCGGGCACCCCGCGGTGTTCGACGCCCGCCACCGTTCGCGGCCCATCGAGCTGGTGCGCTACCCCCTGGAGCTGGTCGTCACCGAGCGGCGCGGCGGCTACCACCTCGCGCTGTCGCACACCGCGGCCGAGCCGACCGTGTTCCTGGAAGCCGAGACGCCGACGCGCTACCGCGTGGTCGAGTTCCCGGAACGGATGCTGGCGGCACAGGACATCCTGGGCCGCCGCGGCCTGGCCGTGCCGCGCAGCGCGCGGGACCAACTGGTCGCCCTCGTGCGCCGGGACAACCCGGCGCTGCCGGTTCGCGACGAGATCGGGGCGGGCGAGCAGGCGGCGACGCCGGGGCAACCCGCGCCGGTGGTCCAACTGGTGCCGCAGGGCGATGGCCTGCGGCTCAGCCTGGTCGTGCGCCCGTTCGGCGCGGAGGGGCCGGCCTACGTCGCAGGCCTCGGCGGCCGGTCAGTGCTGGCAAGCGTCGGCGGCCAGCAGCTCCGGGCCAGCCGCGACTTGGCCGCCGAGCTGGCCGAGCGGGCCACCCTGGTCGAGGCCTGCCCGACGCTGCGTGACCGCGCGGGCGCCGACGCGCACGAGGCGGAGATCGACGACCTGGAGGGTTGCCTCGACCTGCTGCTGGAGCTGCAGGCCTATGCCGGCCCGGTCTCGGTCGAATGGCCGGAAGGGCAGGCGATGCGGGTCAGCCCGCTCACGCCGGACAAGCTGCGGCTGCGGGTCAAGCAGGACCGCGACTGGTTCAGCGTGGAGGGCAGCGTCGCGGTGGACGAGGACCAAGTGCTCGACATGCGCTTCCTGCTCGACCGCCTGGGCCGCGCCCAGGGCCGGTTCGTGCCGCTGGACGACGGGCGCTTCATCGCGCTGACCCGGCAGATGCAGGCGCAGTTGGGCCGCCTCGCAGCGGTGTCGGAGCCGAACCGGGCCGGGCGCCGGGTGCACGCGCTCGGCGCGCCCGCGCTGGACGCGGTGCTGGAGGAGGCCGGAGAGGTCAAGGCGGACGCGGCCTGGACCCGGCACGTGTCCCGCATCCGCGCGGCGGAGGGCTGGACGCCGAAGCTGCCGCCGACCCTGGAGGCGGAGCTGCGCGACTACCAAATCGAGGGCTTCACCTGGATGTCGCGCCTGGCGCGCTGGGGGGCGGGCGCCTGCCTCGCCGACGACATGGGCCTGGGCAAGACGGTGCAGGCCATCGCGGCCATGCTGGACCACGCGGAGGCGGGACCCTGCCTCGTGGTGGCGCCGACTTCGGTGTGCCCGAACTGGCAGGCGGAGGTCGCGCGCTTCGCGCCGACGCTCACGACCCACCGCCTGTCCGCCGCGAGCGACCGCGCGGCGCTGGTGGCCGGCCTCGGTCCGCGCGACGTGCTGGTGTGCAGCTATGGCCTGCTGCACGGGGAAGCCGAGCTTCTGGGCGGGCGGCCCTGGCAGATGGCGGTGCTGGACGAGGCGCAGGCGATCAAGAACGCGGACAGCAAGCGGGCGCAAGCGAGCTTGGCATTGCAGGCCGGCTTCCGCCTGGCGCTGAGCGGCACGCCGGTGGAGAACGACCTCGACGAGCTGTGGAGCCTGTTCAACTTCGTGAACCCGGGCCTGCTCGGCTCGCGCGAAGGGTTCGGCAAGCGCTTCGCCCTGCCCATCGAGCGGGACCGCGACGCAAGCGCGCGGCAGGCGCTGCGCTCGCTGATCCGGCCGTTCCTGCTGCGCCGGACCAAGGCGGCCGTGCTGAGCGAGCTGCCGCCGCGCACCGAGCAGACGGTGCAGGTCGAGATGGGCGAGGCGGAGCGCGCCTTCTACGAGGCGATGCGGCAGCGGGCGCTTGAGAACATCGCGGCGCTCGATGCGCCCACGGGCAAGCGCAAGATCCACATCCTGGCCGAGATCACCCGGCTGCGGCGGGCGTGCTGCAACCCCGCCCTGATCGACCCCGCCGCCGGGGTGGCGAGCGGCAAGCTGGACGCCTTCCTTGACCTCGTGGACGACTTGGTGCGCAACCGGCACCGGGCGCTGGTGTTCAGCCAGTTCGTCGGCCACCTCGGGCTGGTGCGCGCGGCGCTCGACGCCCGCGGTGTCCGGTACGAGTACCTGGACGGCGGCACGCCCTCGGCCGAGCGCGAGCGCCGGGTGGCGGCGTTCCAGGCGGGCGGGGCGGAGCTGTTCCTGATCAGCCTGCGCGCCGGCGGCACCGGGCTGAACCTGACGGCGGCGGACTACGTGGTGCACCTCGACCCTTGGTGGAACCCGGCGGTCGAGGACCAGGCCTCGGACCGGGCGCACCGCATCGGCCAGGAGCGTCCGGTGACGATCTACCGCCTGATCATGCAGGACAGCATCGAGGAGCGGATCGTGCGCCTGCACCGCGACAAGCGCGACCTGGCCTCCGACCTGCTGGAAGGGGCGGAAACCAGCGCGCGGCTGAGCGAGGAGGAGCTGCTCGACCTGATCCGCGCCTGAGCGCGCCGTTCCGATTTGCATGGAACGGGGTCAAGGCATTAAACCAAGGAGCGTTAGTGTGGACTTTGCCATTTCGGGCGGCGCCGCGACACGGCAACCCGGAAGCGGCAAGGGCGGCCTCGGCGGTTCCTGGATGGTTGCGCCGCAAAGGCGGCTCACAATGACGGTATAGACCCGAGCAAATGGCGGTTGGCATTAGACGTTCTTAAACAGAGATACCCCCGATGACCCCTCCGAAATCACTGACGCAGCGTGAAAGGATCGCACGGCTGATCCGCACCACCCGGCTGCAATCCGAAGAGCAATCCAAGTTCAGGAAGTCCAGGATCAACAAGATCAAGATCCTGTTCAGCCCGTTCGCCCCGGCCGACGACCACGACCTTGCATTGGCTGATCGGGTCATCAAAGATTTGATGAACGGCAAGAACTCGGCCCGGTGATGCTGGCCCTGGCCATGGATGCGGTCCTGGCTGGCCGGCCCATATCGGGGAAGAGGGATGCCCGCATCCCATCGTCTCACTGCAAGGATGCCCCCATGTCCAACGACTCCATCGGCGCGCCCGTCCATGCCTACCCCATGGCGACCCCGGCCCAGCGGCTGATCTACGCCTCCGAAGTCCTGCTGGATTTCCAATCGGGCACCCGGATCGCCGCCGATGGCCGGAGCGTCGAGAACGTGCCGCAGCAGGACAAGGCATGGGCGGCCGAGATGGCCCAGGCCCAGCAGGCGAAAGCCGAACGGCCCGCGCACCCGGACGCCGAGGTCGAGGCCAGCCTGCATGCCGGAGAGGTGGCGGGGAAGGTCAAGGGCTGACGCCGGCCCGGCGGCGCTCGCGTGCTCAGAGCGGCGCGCGGCTGATGCGCCAGACGGTGCCGTTGGCGTCCTCGCTGAGCAGCAGCGAGCCGTCTTGGGCCACCGTCACGCCCACCGGGCGGCCCCAGGCCTTGTTCTCCCTGGAGACGAACCCCGTGGCGAAGTCCTCGTACCCGCCGGTCGGCTTGCCGTCCCGCATGGGGATGCGCACCACCTTGTAGCCCGTCACCGCGGACCGGTTCCATGAGCCGTGCAGCGCCACGAACAGGTCGCCGCGGTACTCGGCCCAGGCGCCGTCGGCTGGGTAAACCGTGAGGCTCAACGGCGCGGAGTGCGGCTGGATCAGCACGTCCGGCACCGTGACATGGGCGGCAAGCTCGGGGTGCTTGCCGGGGTGGCGCGGGTCCGGGTGGGCGCCGATGTAGAACCAGGGCCAGCCGTAGAACGCCGTCGGCTGCACCCGCGTCACGTAGTCGGGCGGCAGGTCGTCGCCCAGGCCGTCACGCTCGTTCACCGCGCACCACAGCGTGCCGTCCGGCTGCATGGCGAGGCCCACGCAGTTGCGGATGCCGGTCGCGAACGGATGGCCGCCATGGCCCTCCGGATCGTACTCCCGCACCTCCGCCCGGCCTTCCTCGCCCTGGTCGGACACGTTGGACGCCGAGCCGACCGAGACGAACATGCGGCGCCCGTCCGGGCTGAACGCCACGTCGCGCGTCGAGTGCCCGCCGGCCGGGATGCCGTCCACCACCACCTGCGCGGGCCCCGCGGCGCGCAGCGCGCCCGGCACGTAGGGGTAACGCACGACGCGCTCGGTTTCCGCCACGTAGACGAAGCGAGGCGCGGGGCCGGGCGGCCAGAAGGCGATGCCGAACGGGGCCTCAAGGTCGTCCGCGAACACCGGCGCCTCCTTGCCGCGCAGCACGCGGACCCGGCCGCCGCCTGTCTCCGCCAGGAACACGTCGCCGTTCGGCGCGGTCCGCAGGGTGCGCGGCCCTTCCAGGCCGGACAGCAGCAGCGTCGCCTCGAAGCCGGGCGGGACGTGCGGCGCGGCGCCGGGAGGCCAGGGCACGATGCCCGGCGAACGCGCGGCGGAGCGGGTCTCGAACGGCTTCGGCAGCGTGCCCGACTCGATGCGGTGGCGCTCGCCCGGCATGTCCATCGACGCGTCGCCCGCCGCGCCACACAGGGCGAGGGCAAGCAGCAAGAGACTGTGGCGCATGGGTTTCTCCGGACGGCGGCGGGACCTTTCACTTGGAAGCGGCAGGCGCGGAAAGCTAGTCCTGGACTTGGCGCCGCCGCCTGCCGCATGAGAGGCGCGGCCACCAGGCGCTCCACCCCCCAGTCCTATGGAGTCCGACCATGCCCGCGCTCGACCACCCTTCCGCCGTGAGCCTGCCCGCGCCGCCGGACGCGCTCGCGCCGATCGCGACGTTCATCTGGGAGCAGAAATACCGGCTCCGGCAAGCGGACGGCACGCCGGTTGACCGGGAGATCGCGGACACCTGGCGGCGGGTGGCGGTCGCGCTCGCGCAGCCGGAGGCCGACCCGGCACCGTGGGCGGAGCGGTTCATGGCGGCGATGGCGGATTTCCGCTTCATCCCCGCCGGCCGCATCATCGCCGGCGCCGGCAGCGGGCGCCGGGTCACGCTGTTCAACTGCTTCGTCATGGGCGGGATCGAGGACGACCTCGGCGACATCTTCGCCAACCTGCGGGAAGCGGCGCTGACGATGCAGCAGGGCGGCGGCATCGGCTACGACTTCTCGACGCTGCGGCCCAAGGGCGCGCCGGTGCGCGGGGTGGGGGCCGACGCTTCCGGCCCGTTGTCGTTCATGGACGTGTGGGACGCGATGTGCCGCACGATCATGTCCGCCGGGTCGCGCCGCGGCGCCATGATGGCGACGCTCCGTTGCGACCATCCGGACATCGAGGCCTTCATCGACGCGAAGCGCGAGCCGGGCCGGCTGCGCAGCTTCAACCTGTCGGTCTTGATCACCGACGCCTTCATGGCGGCGGTGGAAGCCGACCTGGATTGGGACCTGAGCTTCGGCGGGCGGGTGTTCCGCACGGTCAAGGCGCGGGCGCTGTGGGACCGCATCATGCGGGCGACCTTCGCCTATGCCGAGCCGGGCGTGCTGTTCATCGACCGCATCAACGCCCGCAACAACCTGGCCTACTGCGAGACGATCCACTCCACCAACCCGTGCTCCGAGCAGCCGCTGCCGCCATACGGCGCCTGCCTGCTGGGGTCGGTGAACCTGAGCCGCCTGGTGCTCGACCCGTTCACCCCGGCGGCGCGGCTGGACGAGGCGGCGCTCGACGACTTGGTCGCGACCGCGGTGCGGATGCTGGACAATACGGTCGACGTGTCCGGCTTCCCGCTCGAGGCGCAGCGGCAGGAGGCCCATGCCAAGCGGCGGATCGGCCTGGGCGTCACCGGGCTGGCGGACGCGCTGATCATGTGCCGGGCGACCTACGGCTCGGACGAGGCGGTGCGGCTCGCGGACCGCTGGACCGCGCGGATCAACCGGGCGGCCTACCTGGCGTCGGCGGCGCTGGCGGCGGAGAAGGGCGCGTTCCCCTTGTATGACCGCGACGCCTACCTGGCCGGGGAGACGGTGCGGGGCCTCGATGCCGACGTGCGGGCGGCCATCGCCGAGCACGGCATCCGCAACGCGCTGCTGACCTCCATCGCGCCCACCGGCACCATCTCGCTCTGGGCGGACAACGTGTCGAGCGGGATCGAGCCGATCTTCGCGGCTTCCTACACGCGCCGGGTGAAGAACCCGGACGGCAGCCTGCGGGAGGAGGAGGTGTCGGACCATGCCGTGCGCCGCTACCGCGCGCTGTTCGGGGTGGAGGCGCCGTTGCCGGAGTATTTCGTCACGGCGCAGACGCTCACGCCCCGAGACCACGTGCGGATGCAGGCGGCGGTGCAGCGCCATGTGGACAGCGCGATCTCCAAGACGGTGAACTGCCCGGAGGACATCAGCTTCGAGGCGTTCAAGGACATCTACCTCGACGCCTATGCCAGCGGCTGCAAGGGCTGCACGACCTACCGCCCGAACGCGATCACCGGGTCGGTTCTGGAGGTGACGCCGCCGGCGGCGCCGGCCGCGGCGCCGGTCCTGGGCCTGTCGCCGGAGCCGCTGCACCGGGAGGAGAAGCTGACCGGCGCCACCTACAAGCTGCGCTGGGCGGACAGCGAGCATGCGCTGTACGTGACGATCAACGACATCGAGCAGGACGGGCGCCGCCGGCCGTTCGAGATCTTCATCAACTCCAAGAACATGGACCACTACGCCTGGGTGGTCGCGCTGACCCGGATGATCAGCGCCGTGTTCCGCCGCGGCGGCGACGTGGCGTTCGTGGCCGACGAGCTGAAGGCGGTGTTCGACCCGCGCGGCGGGCAATGGCAGAACGGGCGCTACGTGCCGTCGCTGATCGCGGCCATCGGCGGCATCCTGGAGCGGCACATGGCCGAGACCGGTTTCCTGCCGCCCTCAGCGGAAACGGTGCCGTCCGTATCGCTGGCCCCCGCCGTGGGCCAACCGCTCGGCCCGCTTTGCCCGAGATGCAGTCAGCCCGGCCTCGTGCGGGAAGCCGGGTGCCTGAGCTGCCGCCACTGCGGCTGGTCGAAATGCGAATGAGCGCCGAGCCGAGGGTCAGGCGCGGAGCGCTGCGGCCAACCCGATCCTGCCCTGCCACACGTCCGCCAGCATCGGCAGCCGGGCGATCCCCGACCGTTGCAGGACCCAGCCGACCGGCGTGACCCCGCGGGAACGGTCCGGCACGACCCCATGCCCGGCCGCATGGCGGTAGGTCGTGCGGAACTGCCGCAGGAACACCACCCGCCCGTCCGGGCCGATATGGCCCGACCGGGTGAGCATCGGGCCGGCCGAGGTTGCGAGGACGGCCGCCGCCGCCGGGACCCTCACGGGCAGCGTGGCCAGCCGCCGCGCCCCG
>CAXUJE010000210.1:0-9465 GCA_964251035.1 uncultured Acetobacteraceae bacterium | reverse complement strand
TCAGACTGGTAAGGAACGGGCCTACGCCTCCGCTTCCTTCAGCAGGGGCCATGCCGCAGTCCATCGCTTGGTCCGCAGGCGTTCCACATAGACATGGTGTTTCTCCCGGGCGAAACGTGGCGTCGGCCGCAAGGTCAGGCTCAGGAGGTCATCCAACCCGAAAGGTGCGGCAATCTCGCAACCTTCCTCGCCGTTCCGCCTGACGGCGATTGCCGTTGCGGTCTCGGGCCAGCACCGCATCGCCTCCGTGGCTGAGGCATAGGGAGCATCGCCATTGCGCGTGTGCATCCGCGCTTGGTTCTTGACCGACCAAAGCATGGATGGCTCTGCCGCCCGAAGCGCCGCTTCATGCTTCCGATCCTCGGCGGGATCAGTCTGCCGGGGGTCATGCCAGATGACGTCAACATCACCGTCCGGCGGCGCATGAGGGCGTTGATGCAGGTGATCCCAGACAGCGTTCCTGACGAAACCCGCTCCGATCCAGCAGTCCGGCAGGCATAGGGCACGCACGATGCCGAGGATGTGCCAGCGAAGCGGGTCTGCCTGGATGACACTCCGGATTTGGGAGACGGCGTCCATGTCGGGAACTTGGAGACTCCTTCGCGAATGGGGAAGGGCTGCTTGCCCAGAAGCCGAACTTCAAGCTGAGACATGACCTGCGCTGGCGCATCCTGGCTTACCGCCCGGCTGCGTGATAGGGCGTGGGCGCGAAGCGGGAGGCAAAGGCGCATGATCCACCATTACGCCGTCGGCACGATCACGGCGTCCGTCACCGGGGACGGCCCGCCAGTCTCGCTGTTTCACTCCCTGCTCGCCGACGCCGGCAGTTGCACGCCGCTGGCGGCCGCCCTGTCGGGCAGCCATCGCGTGACGGTCCCGGACCTGCCGGGGTTCGGCGGCTCGGCGCCCGTGGATACCGGGCTGGAGCCGGTGGCGGACCGGCTGGCCCTGGCCATCGGGGAAGCGGGCGGCCCCGTCGCCATCATCGGCAACGGCTACGGCAGCTTCGTGGCCTTGACGCTGGCGCTGCGGCATCCCGCCTTGGTCAGCCGCCTCCTGCTGGCCGGCACTGGCGCTGCGTTCGACGAGCCGGGCCGCGCCGCCTTCCGGGGCATGGCGGCGGCGGCCTCTGGCAAGGGCCTGGCGGCCATCGCCGACACGGCCATGCGCCGCCTGTTCTCCCCGGCGTTCCAGCAGGCCAACCCTGCCCTGCTCGCGGAGCGGCGGGCGCGGTTCCTGGCCACCGACCCCGCGATGTTCGCCGCCGCCTGCAATGCCCTGGCGGCGCTGGACCTGCGCGATGCCGTGCCCGCCCTGCGCGTCCCCGTGCTCGTCCTGGCGGGCGAGCTTGACGAGGCCACGCCCCCGGCGATGGCCCGGCAGTTGGCGGACCTGCTGCCGAATGCGTCGTTCACCGGGCTGCCCGGCCTGGCGCACGTGCCGCAATTGCAGGACACGGCGGCGTTCGTGGCGGCAATCGGCGGGTTCTTGGCGGCTTGAAGGAGCCGATTGACACGCCGGGCATTGCACCCAGCCCTGCCGGGCGGCGCGGCCTGTCTCCCTTTCAGCCAACCCGCCTACCTTCCCCTGCCTCACGGGATGCGATCCCCTATGGAAGTGCCTGTCCGGGCTGGGGGTGGCGCTTGTGATGCACCCGCTCGGCTTCTCGGACGGGGCGCGGCTGGGGCCGTTCTTCGTGGTGAACGTCGTCGGCCAGCCGTTGGAGGAAACGATCGCCTTCCACCACCTGGTCTTGGGCGGCGTGCTGCACCGGCACCCCGGGCTGCGCGTGCTGATCCGCCACGGCGGCGGCTACGCCCCATCCCATGCCGGGTGGCTGCACCATGCGCGGGAGCGCCGTCCGGAACTGCGCGCGCGGCGGTGGTGGGCGGGAACGCGGCGGCGCTGTTCGGCCTGGGCTGAGCTGAGCCGGCCGGCGAAAGCTCAAGTCGCCCGCAAGCGGTCCGGGCGCGGCAGGGTCAGCCCGATCAGCACCGGCACGGCCAGCAGCACCAGCGGAAGCTCCAGCATCAGGCCGGAGATGATCGCGATGGCGAGCGGCTGCTGCATCCCCGACCCGGCGCCGATGGCAAGCGCCAGCGGCATCAGCGTGAGGATGGCCGCAAGCGTGGTCATGGCAATCGGGCGGAAGCGGTTGCGCGCGGCCTCCAGCAGCGCCTGCCGGGGCGGCATCTCCCGGGCGAGGTCCACGTATTCCGAGACCAGGAAGATCGCCATCTCGGTGCCGATGCCGATGATCATGGTCATGCCCATGATCGCCGTGATGTTCAGCTCGATGCCGGTCAGCCACAGCCCGGCGAACACAGCCGTCGTGGACAGGGCCGAGGCGCCCAGCACGATCACCGGGATCCAGAACCGCTCGTAAAGGAACAGCAGCAGCACGAACTCGGCCACGAGGGCCGCGACGAACACGCGGGCGAGGCCGGCAAAGGCGATCTGCTGCTGCGCGTAAAGGCCGCCCAGCTCGTAGCGCACGCCGGGCGGTAGCATGCCCCTCTGGTCCAGCACCGTCTTCACGTCGGCGACGGCGGCGCCGAGCGAGGCGCCTTGCAGGCGCGCGGTGATCGGGATCATGAGCTGCAGGTTCTCCCGCGTGACCTCCGCCTGCCCCGGCGCCGCCGAGACCTCCGCCACCCGGCTGAGCGCGAACACGTGGCCGTCCGGCGCGCGGATCGGCAGGTCCGCGAGCTGGTCGTCGCGCTGCCGCTGCCCAGGCGGGAGCCAGACGCGGACGCCGACCTGCTTGGTCGCCTGCGGCATCTGTGTCGCCACGGTGCCTTCGAGGTAGCTTTGCAGCGCGTCGCTCACGAACTGGGCATCCACGCCCTCGATTGCGGCGCGCGCCGGATCGACCTGGATGTTGAGGCCGTCGCCGGCGATCACGATGCCGTCCTGCACCGATACCACGCCCTGCACCTTGGCGATGGCGGCGGCGAGCTTGCGCGCGGCCGGCGCAAGGGCGGCCGGGTCGGCGGCGTAGAGCTTGACCTCGATCGGCTCGGGCACCGCCGTGAGGTCGCCGATCAGGTCCTCCATGAGCTGCGCGGTCGCGACGTGCAGGCCGGGCACGGCTGCGTCGATCTGGTCCTGCACGTCCGCCATCACCGCCTCGATGGGCCGGCGCGGGCCGGCCTTGAGGCGGACGAAGAAGTCGCCGCTGTTGGGCTCGCTCAAGCCCCCGTTGAGGCCGGCGCCGACGCGGGTGGAGAAGGTCGCGACCTCGGGCGTCGCGTGCAGGATGGCCTCGGCCTGCGCCAGCTCGCGCGTGGTCTCGGACAGCGAGGTGCCGGGGGCGGAGCGGAAGTCGAGCACGAACCCGCCCTCGTCCATCTTGGGCATGAAGCCGCTGCCGACATGGCTGGAGGCGAACCAGCCGAGCAGGAGCAGCAGGACGAGGCCGGGCGCCAGCAGCCAGGGCCGGGCGAACAGGCCTTCCAGCAGCCATCGGTGGGCGCGGCCGACGCGGCCCTCCGGCCCTTGCCCCGGGTCCTTCCAGCGCCTGAAATCGACGATGAAGCGCGTGAGCACGGGAACGGCCAGCGTGGTCAGCCCATAGGAGATGACCAGCGCCGCCGCCATGGTCAGCGACAGCGCCTTGAAGAAGGCGCCGGTGACGCCCGACAGGAAGGCGAGCGGGAGGAACACGAGCAGGGTCGCCATGCTCGATCCCGTGAGCGGCGGCAGGAACTCGCGCCCGGCTGCCAGCACGGCGTCGCCGTCCCCGGCGGCATCGCTGGCCCCTGCCCGCCGGGCCAGGTGCTCGACCATGGTGATCACGTCGTCGATCACGAGCCCAACCGCCGCCGCGATGCCGCCCAGCGTCATGATGTTGAACGTCATGCCGAGCGAAAGCAGCAGCAGCACCGTGGTGGCCAAGGTCGCCGGCACCACCAGCATGGCAACCAGGGTCACGCGCAGGCTGCGCAAGAAGGCGAGCAGCACCAGTGCGGCCAGCACCAGCCCGATCAGGACCGCGTCGCGCACGCTGCTGGCGGAGTCCGTGACCAGCGTGCTCTGGTCATACCAGTTGGCCAGCGTGACCCCAGCCGGCAGTTGCGGCTGGTAGGCCGCGAGCGCCTGGCGCACCGCCGCCGCGATGGCGACGGTGTTGCCGTCCGGCTGCTGGTAGACCTGGAACTGCACGGCGGGCTGCCCGTCCTCGCTCACCCGGGTCCATTGCGGCACCACGCCGCCGCTGACCTCGGCGACATCGCCGACCCGCACCAGCCCGCCCGGCGTCCCGGGGATGACGGTGCTGCGCACCTGCTCAAGCCCGCGCGCCGTGTTGTCGAGCGCCAGCAGCAGCAGCTTGGAATGGTCCTGCATCCGGCCGACCACATTGAGCACGTTGGCCTTGCCGAGCGCCGTCGCCACGTCGGACAGCGCCAGCCCGCGTGCGGCCAGGCGGTGGGGGTCCACCAGCACCTCGACCTCCTCCATGTCGCCCCCCTGCACGCCGACATGGGACACGCCGGGAATGGCGGTGAGCAGCGGCACGATCTGGTACTGCGCGATGTCGCGCTGCACCACCGGGCTGACATCCTTGGACATCAGCGAATAGGCGATGACCGGGAACACGGTCGGGTCCATCCGCCGCACCTGGTAGGCGCTGCCGGCCGGCAAGGAGGGGAGCACCTGCGCCACCGCGGCGTCCACCTGCACGGCGGCGGCGACCATGTCGGTGCCCCACGCGAAGTCGAGCGAGACCTCGGCCGAGCCGCGGCTCGTGGTCGAGCGCACGCCTTGCACGCCCAGCACCCGGCGGGTCGCCTGTTCCAGCGGCACCGTGACCAGGAGCGCGGTCTGGTCCGCCGGCCGGGCGCCCGCGTCCACGTTCACCACCACGCGGGGGAACTGCACCACCGGAAACAGCCCGGTCGGCAGCAGCACGGCCGAGAACCCGCCGGCCAGCATGAGCGCCAGGGCGACGGCGAGGATCGAGCGGGTGTGGCGCGCCACCCATCCGCCCTCGCCCACGGCGTGCGCCGCCGGGCCGCGGATGGCTTCGTCGCTCATCGGGCCGCAATCCCGCCGGCCGTGCCCGCCGCCTCGCGCACCGCGACGCCGTCCTGGAGCTGGGTGTTGCCGCTCGTGACCAGGGCGCGCTTGGGGTCGAGCGCGCCGGTCACGACCGTCGTGTCGCCCACGGCGCCCGCGACCTGCACATCGACCCGCGCCGCCTTGCCGTCCGCAAGCTGGAACACGTAAGGCCCCTTCGCATCCGTCGAAACGGCGTCGCGCGGCACCAGCCAGCCGCGATACTCGCCCACCTGCACCGCAACGCGCACCGCGCCGCCCGGCAGCAGCCCGGCCCCTGGTTGGCCAGCCTGCGGACTGACCAGCACTGGCACGAGGCGGGTTGCCGGGTCCAGCATGCCGCCGACCCCGAGCACGCTGCCCGGCCTGGACGGGGTGCCGTCAAGCGGCTCGATCCGGGCAGGCTGGCCTCCGGCGACCAGGCCACGCTGCGCAGGCTCGATGCCCACGGCGGCGACGAGGCTGCTGGAGCGGTCCAGAGTGACCAACGGCGCCTGGGACGCGATGCGGGCGCCGGTCGCCACGGGCAGGCTGGACACGACGCCGTCGAACGGGGCGGCGACCGTCTGCCCGTCGCTGCCGCCGCCGGCCCGGGTGAGCACGTCGAGGTTGCCCTGCGCGTCGGTCACGGCCTTGTCGGCCTGCGCGAGCTGGTCGCGGGTCGCCAGGTGCTGCGCCAGCATCTGCGCCACCCGGCCCCGCTCGCCCTGCGCCAGGGTCAGCGCCGTGACGGCCTGGCGAAAGGTGGCGAGCGCCGCCGGGTCGGCGCTGACGACGAGGAGCGGCTGGCCTTGCCGCACCGCCTGGCCCGGCGTCACCAGGACCCGCGTCACCTGCCCGGCCCGCAGCAGGCTCAGCGTCTCGCTGCTCCCCGGCGCGGCCTGCACGGTGCCGTAGGCCGTGAGCGTGCGCGGGAGGCTGCCTTCGTGCGGCGCGGCCGTGGTGACCAACACGCTGGGGGCCGGCGCCCCGCCCTGGGCGAGCGCCGCCGCGGGCAGGACGGCCAACGCCGCGGCAAGAAGGTGTCTCATAACAGGCTCGCTTCCTTGGGCAGCAAGAGTTCCACCGGCGGCAGCCCGGCGCCGAGCAAGGTCGCCAGCGCCGTGCGCTGGTCGAACACCTGCTGCTCCAGCCCGATGACCTGCCGCTCCTTGCCCAGCCGCGCCGAGACCAACTGCACATAGCTCAATTGGTCGAGCAGGCTGGCGCGCAAGGCACGGTCCGCGTCGGCCGCCAGGGTTCGCGCCTGGCCAAGCCCGGCCCGCGCGCTGTCCAACTGGCGTTGCAGGAGGCCAAGGTTGGCGAGCATCGCCCGCGCGCCGCCGTCGGCGGCGGCACGGCGGGCCGCGTACTCCTCGCGAAGCTGCTCGCGTGTCGCACGTCCGATGCCGATCTGGCCGCGGTTGCGGTTGAACACCGGCAGGCCGACCGAGATGGACGGGCCGAACGACTGCACGCGGGTCGTGTCGCTGCCGTAGTTGGGTCCCACGGTGAGCGCGGGGAACTGGCCGAGCACCGCGGCGCGCAATGTCGCCTCCTGCGAGGCGTAGCCGAGCTGCAGCGCGATCAGGTCGGGCCGGCGCTGCGGCAGGGTGGCGAGGAGCTGCGCCGCCTCCGCCGCCTCGATGCCGGGGATGCGCAAGGCGGCCGAAAGGCGCGGCCGCACGCTGGGCTGCAACCCGAGCAGCGCGTCGAGTTCCTGCCAGCGCTGCTCCTGGGCCAGCGTCGCCGCATCGTACTCCGTCTGCAGCGCGGTCAGCTCGACGGCGAAGGGCGCCACGATTTGCAGGGTGGTGTTGCCCTGGGCCAAGGCTTGCGCCGCGATGTCGCCGCGCTTCTGCAGCAGGTCGAGCGTTTCCTCAAGGCGGCCCAGCAGGCGGCCCTGCTCGACCAGGTCGATGGCGAGCGTCTGCGCCCGGCTGATCACCTGCCATTCCTGCCAGACCACGTTGGCGTCCACCTGCAGGGCAGCGGCCTGCGCGGCGCGGCGGCGGGCGGGGCGGGTGATGAGCGAGGCGATGTCGGCCGTGAGCGTCGCGGCGAAAGCGTTGGCGAAGCCCGGCCCCGCCAGGAACACGCCGTAGTTGCCGGACAGCACCGGGTCTGGCAGCAGCCCGGCCTCGATCACCTGCGCCTGGGAGACGCCCCGCTGCGCCCGGGCCGCGCGGAGGTCCGGGCTGTTCTGCACCGCAAGGAGGGCGACATCCGCAGGCGTGAGCGGCCGGTCGGCCGGGATGGGCGGCAGGCCCGGACGCGCCCGGTCGAGCGCCGCGACATCGGGCGCGAGGGCAGCTTGGGGCGCGAGCGGCTGGGCCTGGTAGCCGGCGCAGCCTCCCAAGGCCAGACAGGCCGCCAGGCAGGCGGCCACGATGCGGACGGCAACGGCCTTGGCGCGGATCACCGGCGCTTCGGCGCTCATGCCGCGCGGCGTGCCGCCGCATCGGACCGGGCATGCCCGGCCGCGCGGCCGATGACGCTTGTCACGGGTGCTGCCCCTGCTGCCCCGGATGGCTGCCTGCCCGCTGCGGGAAGAACAGGATGCAGGCGACGATGAGGACCGTGAGGACCGCCGAGGCGGAGAACCGGCCCAAAGCGAGGCCGCCATTGGCGACGGGCTTGTCGAGCAGGTCGCCCACCGTGGCCCCGAGCGGCCGCGTGAGGATGAAGGCGGCCCAGAACAGCAGGGTGCGCGACACGGCCATGTAGAAGTAGGCGGCGGCGACGGCCGCAAGTGCGAGCGCGAACACCAGCGCCCCGCCCTCGTACCCCAGCCCGGTCGTGTCGGCCATCCAGTCCCCGAGCGCGGTGCCCAGGGTCTGCGAGAACATGATGGTCGCCCAGTAGAACGCTTCCGCCTCCCGCGAGACGACGCTGTCCACCGAAACCGACCCGAGCGACCAGTGCCACAGACCGAGCGTCGCCATGAGCAGGACGAACAGGATCGACGATCCCCCGACGTAGCCGATGCCCAGCGAACGGTCGAAGAAGTCGGCCAGCGTCGTGCCGGCCGTCGTGGTCGCGACGATCACCGCCCAGTACAGGAACGGGTGGAACCGCTTGGCCGCGATCTGGAACGCGACGGCGATGACGAAGATCGTGGCGAACAGGGCGGTGCCGAGCAGGTATCCCCAGTCCAGCGTCATCGTCACCGCGTCCCCGCCGGTCTCGCCCAGCGTGGTCGCGAAGATCTTGGTGATCCAGAAGCCGAGGGTGACGGCGGGAACCTTGCTCAGGCTGCGTTCGGCAATGCTGCTCATCGTCCCTCCGAAGGATAGGGGATCGTCTGTTCACCCCTGGCATAACGCAGGCGCGTCGTCGTGGCCCGCCCGGTGACGTCGATCAGGCGGAAGCACAGCCTCGCCTGCAAGCCCGGGGCGACCGCCGCCAGATGCAGCGCCGCCCCGTGCAGCTCGGCCACCGCCGCCACCAGGCTGAGGCCCAGCCCGTTGCCCGGCGTCGTGCGGCTGTGCTCGCCACGGTAGAACCGGTGCGTGAGGCGCGGCAGGTCCTCCGCGAGCACGCCGGGGCCGTCGTCCTCCACCGCGAGGCAGGCGCCATGGCGGCCGAGACGCAGGCTCACGCCGATCCGGGTGCCCGCCGGCGTGTGGCGCAGCGCGTTCTCCACCAGGTTGGCCAGCGCCTGCGTCAGCAGTTCCTGGTCGCCACGGACGACGACGCCGGGCGCCACGTCGGCCATGAGGCGGCGCCCGCCCTCTTCCGCGTCCGGCCGGTAGGCGTCGGCCACGGCGTCGGCCACGGCGCTCAGGTCCACGTCGCCGAAGCCGGCGCGGGGCGAGGCGCCCTCGACCTGCGCGATGCGCAGCAGGGCCGAGAAGGTGTCCAGCAGGCCCTCCGCCTCGCGCACCGCGCCATCGACCGCGGCCTCGTACTCCGGCACCGAGCGCGCGTGCAGCCGCGCCTCCTCCAGGCGCTGGTACAGCCGCGACAGCGGCGTGCGCAGGTCGTGCGCCACGTCCGTGCTGACCTGGCGCAGGCTGTCCATCAGGGCGCCGATGCGGTCCAGCATGTGGTTCAGCGTGCCCGCGAGCCGGTCGAGGTCGTCGCCCGTGCCGCGCCCCGGCGCGCGGCGGGCGAGGTCGCCGCCGATGATCGCCTCCGCCGTGCGGGCGATCGCGTCGACGCGGGCCAGGAACGCCCGGCTGAGCAGCGCGCCGCCGCCGATCCCGAGCGCCGCGACCAGCCCCACGGTCCACAGGAAGGCGGTCGCGACCGCCTCCTCCACCTCCGTCACGCGGCGCAGGTCGTCCCCGCCCCCCCCCCCCCCCCCCCCCCCCCCCCCCGCCCCCCCCCCCCCCCCCCCCCCCGCCCCCCCCCGCCCCCCCCCCCCCCACGACGCTCCTTATGGGAAGGGACGCTGACCACAGAGACAGCCAGTACCGACTCCTT
>CAXUJE010000209.1:0-9476 GCA_964251035.1 uncultured Acetobacteraceae bacterium | reverse complement strand
CTAGCTCCAAGTGGAGGAAACAATGGGGGTCAGGTCAGGGCCTGCAGCTCGGAGCCAGTCTCGAACGCGTGCAGGTGGATGCACTCATACGTCAGGCTGCGCCAGAGCCGCTCAATGAACACGTTGTCCATCCAGCGCCCCCGCCCGTCCATGGAAATACGCCAGCCCGCTGCAGCACGCCGGTGAACCATGGCGAGGTGAACTGCCCGGGTTCAACCGGTCGTCACTGCGCTTGTTGCACGCCATGGACTCGAACAGCGATGGGAACGCGCGGGCAGGATCGCCGTCCTTGGGCCTTTCGACCAGGATGGCATCGGCCCCGAGAACGGCCAGCAGCATGGTCGCGAACGGCCCAGGCAACTGTTCGACCAAGGACAGGACACGCACGCCTTCGAACACTCCCGCAATGGCTGGAAAGGAGGTGCGCAGTTCGGTTTGGACGTCACTCGCCATGGCGCCGTTAAGCGCCTTCTGACCTGAAAGTCAGTTTGAACATACTTGCCGTCAGTCACAGTACGGAGCACGTCGCGATCTAAGCCCCTTATAGGGCGCCGCCGTGCTGGACGGTTCTGCGCCGAAGGCTTCGATATGCGAGGCAGGATTGTGCCGAGACCGTCGCCGCTTGCGGTCGGGTGCATCAACGTGGTCGGCCACCACGCCCCCACCCTGCCCGAAACTGTCGCTCGGCGCGCTGCAACCCCGGCAAGGTCCGTGCTCAGCCAGCAACGAACCAGTCTTGCACAGGTTTTCCGTCCCGCTGCTCCCCCAGACCCCTTTTCCAGTTCGTGCACGATGCACGCCGATGGGGCAAGGCCCTGCTCGGCACGCTCATCGCCGCCCTTCTCGGCTGACGCAGGCAAACACCCCAGAACCCGACAAGAGCCTCTCCTCAACACGATCACTCAGGCAGGCTGATGCCCTTCAAGCGAGTCCCCTGGCTGACGCTCGCTCGCCTTGCCGGTCTCGGCCAGGACCTGCTGCACCTAGCGAAACCGCGAAGCGATTTGCGCGAGGCCGGGCGGAAATGCCCGGGTGATCACGCCGAGGCTGATGTGGTCGCTGACACGGATGCCGGCCGGAGGAAGGCCGGCGGGAACACCCGCCATCGCTGTCCATCCCAGAAAACTCGACCGGCGATATAGGGCGTCTGAACGTTCAAATGAACGGTGTCGGGGCTAGACAGCCCCTCACCAGCCTATGCAACAACATTCTACAGATCAGCTAACGCCATCCCTAGCAAGTGTTGCGCCAAGCTTGTGCAAAGGCAGCGGACCGAGCGGGGTGCGCATCTGCTGCTGCATGCCCGGACGCGGATGTTCGCTCGTACACTCCGGCCCTTGTTCGGGCGCTGGTATCCGGGCTTCGCCGACGACAATGGGAACGGCGCCGCTCAAGCCGTCGCGGCGTGAGCCATCCCAGACATCCTGCGAATCCCGAGAGCAGTCCAACGGTTCTGTTTCGCCGCGAGTGCGGAGCAAGGTGATCGCCGCCGTGGCATCGAGCGGGCGGTCAAAGACGAAGCCCTGCCCGAAGTCGCAGCCGAGTCCTTTGAGCACCTCGATCTGACCCTCGTGCTCGGCGCCTTCCGCCACAACAGCAAGGCCCATGCTGCGCGCAAGGCCGACGATGGAGCTGATCACGTCGCGGCTTTCGGGCCTGTCGAGGATGTCGGTGACGAACGACCTATCGACCTTGAGCACGTTCAGCGGGAAGCGGTGCAGGTAGCTCAAGCTGGAATAGCCGATGCCGAAATCGTCCACGCTGAGCTGCACGCCGAGGGCGCGCAGCCGGGAAAGCACCTCGACGGCGTGTTCGGCGTCGCCCATCGTGGCGTTCTCAGTGATTTCGAGGCGCACGCGCGTGGGATCGACGCCGGTTTCCCGCAGGATGCGCGCGACCTGGTCGATGAAGCCCTGCTCGTTGAACTCCCGCGGCGACACGTTCACGCTCATCGTGAGCAGCTTCTGGCTAGCGAACTTGGCATCCCACTCGCGCAACTGGCGGCAAGCCTCTCGAAGCACCCACGCGCCCAGGAAGACGATCAGGCCGGTTTCCTCGGCGACCTGGATGAAGCCTGCTGGCGGGACCATCTCCCCGCTGGGCACTTGCCAGCGCACGAGCGCCTCGAAACCTACGATGCCGCGCGTCGCCAAGTCGACGATCGGCTGATAGTTCAGAATGAACTCCCGGTTGCGCAGGGCACGGCGGAGGTCAGCCTCAAGGGTGAGGCGGGCCATTGCCGCCTCATGCATCGCCTGATCGAAGATCTCGCTTCGTCCCTTGCCGAGCGCCTTGGCGCGATACATGGCGAGGTCGGCGTCCCGGAGGACGGCCGCGCTGGTTTCGTACTCCGTCGAGCTCAGGGTGATGCCGATGCTGCCGCCCGTGTAGACCTCCTGCCCGGCAACGGAGAAAGGCCGCTGCAGCTCCTCCTGAAGACGGTTGGCCACGCGCAGGGCGTCGCTCGGATCTTCGATCTGCTCCAGCAAGACGGTGAACTCGTCGCCGCCGAGCCTGGCGAGAAGGCCACCCTCCCCAAGATGCTCTGCCTCACCATATACCAGGGCGTCCGACCTGCGCGTGCACAGCCTCATGCGCGCGGCGACCTGGACCAGCAGGTCGTCCCCGGCCAGGTGCCCGAGGCTGTCGTTCACGATCTTGAACCGGTCGAGGTCGATGAAAAGCACCGCGAAGCCCATTGAGGGATCACGCCTGTAAGCCGCAATGGCCTGCTCCAGGCGATCGGTGAAATGCAAGCGGTTGGGGAGGTTGGTGAGCGAGTCGTGCGAGGCGTTGAAGACCAGCAACTGTTCCGCCCGCGCCCGCTCGATGACGCGGCCGAGCTGCATGGCCACTTGTGCGAGCAAGCCCAAACGGCTCTCGTCAAGCCCGAGGGTTCCCGTGGTGAAGAATTGCAGCACCGCGGCGACCTCGGCGCCGAGGAGGACTGGGAACGCGCAACTCGCCTTGAGGCCGCATTCTGCCGCTGCGGCCTGCTGCGGGCAGCCGGGGGCGCCTGTGAGGTCGTCGGCCCAGCGCGCCCCACGCCCGGCCGCCACCTGGCCAGCGAGAGAGGCCATGGACGGGACGATATCCGCAATGAAACGGAATGTTTCGGCAATCTCCACGGTCTTGCTGTGCCACAGCGGGCCTGGCCGAAACGACTGGCCATCGACGAAGAAGACCGTCCCGACCTCCCAGCCGGCAAAGCCGCCGATCTCGGCAAGCGCGAAATGGAAGATGTCGCTGATCGAGCCGGCCCGGTTCGCGGCGTCCGCAATGACCCAACCGAGCTTAAGGCCCCGCTCCCGCTCAAGGATCGTCTGCGTCGCCTTGCTGACCTCTTCGGCCAGCCAGCGGCCACGGTCCTGCAGCGCCAGGTAGGACCGGCGCAGAGCGACGATGGTCCTGAGCCTCGCCCGTGTCTCATACGGATCGATGGGTTTGGTGAGGAAGTCGGAAACACCGAGATCGAGCGCCGTGCGGCGGACCTGCCGCTCGATCTCCGCGGTGATCATGACGACGGGGACCGCCTCGGCGCCGGGCAGGGCGCGGAAACGGCTGACGAACTCGTGCCCGTTGAGGCCGGGCATCATGTAATCGACCACGACGGCATCCGGCATGCGCTGTCCGCAGGCGTGGAGCGCCTCGACCGGGTCTGTGAAGCACACCGGCTCCAGTGTCCCGTCCGTTTTGAGGACGACCGTCTCGAACAAGTCGAGATTGGTCTCGTTGTCGTCAATGATGTAGATGATCATGTGGGTTCGTCCGTGTGCTTGATGGGCTTCACGCGGCCAGGTCTGTGCGGTGGGGCGCCGCAGCAGCGCTCCCCGGCGCACCCGGCTCGGCCGGCAGGATCACCGTGAAGCACGAGCCCTTGCCGTATTCGCTTTCCACCGTGATCTCGCCACCCATCAGGCGGCAAAGGCTTTGGCTGACGGCGAGGCCGAGGCCGGTGCCGCCGAAACGGCTCGCAGTGGCGGCGTCGACCTGATTGAAGTCTTTGAAAAGCTTGTGCAAGGTATCCTGGGCGATGCCGATCCCGCTGTCGCGCACCTCAAGCCGGACAAGGTCGGAGCCGCCGCGCTCGCGGGACGCCGAAAGGGTCACGTTTCCCCGCTTGGTGAACTTCCCTGCATTGCTGAGCAGGTTGAAGATGACCTGGCGCAGCCGCCGCGGGTCGCAAACCACCGTGCCGAGGCCGTCGCCGCAATCGATGTGGAACTGGTTGCCGTTGTTGAGCACGAGGCTGCGGCAGGTTTCGCCGACATCCTCGACAAAGCTGCGCAGGTCGAAGCTCTGGAGCGCGATGTCGAAGTTCTCGCGGTCGAGCTTCGATAGGTCGAGCACGTCCGTGACCAGCGAGAGGAGGTGCTTGCCGGCATTGTTGATCCGCTTGAGGTTGGCGGTCTGCCGGTTGTTGCTCGACAACTCCTCGTCTTCCAAAAGGATTTCGCTGTAGCCGATCACGGCGTTGAGCGGCGTGCGAAGCTGGTGGCTCATCTTCGCGATGAAGATGGATTTGGCTTGGTTGGCCCGCTCGGCAGCTTCCTTGACGACTTGCAGGCGGTCGGTGAGGGCCTGGTGGCGGCGCGCCTCTTGTTCCAGGTGCGACTGCAAGCTCAGCACATGCGCGTAATAGGCCGCCATCATCGAGGTGTAAGCCGTGGCGCAGCACACCGAGAGCGCGCTGACACCGGCCAGCGCGGCGGGTGCGGCGTGTTCTGGAAAGCCGCCATTCATGGCATAGGCGAGGGAAAAGCCGAGAGCGCACGTCCCGAATATCCCCAGCAGCAGCAGCTTGTGCTCGCCGAGGTAGAAAAAGCCGATCAGCAAGGCCACGAGCACCCAAGCGACGAACGGGGAACTCATGCCGCCGTAGAAAAACGAGCCGTAAAGCGAGACGAAGGTGAGGTCAGCCACCGAGACCACGGCGACGAGCCGCTGGCGCGCGGTCTGCCGCAGCACGAGCGGCAGCGACCAGAACACCCCGATACACCCGGCGATGATCCAGAAATGGATCGCGTGATCCGGGTCGATGCCGCGGAGGTAGGCGACGATCAGCGCGCCCAGAGCCGGCCCGGCGAGGTGGCTGACCACGAAGATCCGCGCCTTCCAGAGCGGCGCGATGTCGGAGCGCAGCGGCGCCGGCACGAACCAATCGACCGCGCGCAGGAAGGATGGTTCGGACATGGAGGTCTCCGGTCGGGGGCAGCCGCATTCGGCGTTTTGGGGGCTTACAGGGGGAAACTTAACGTTTGCTGAACGCGCACGGTCGCTGTGCCGTCACGCCGCGGTGCCGTTCGCGAATGGGGCGCCGTTCACCAATGCTTCATCTTTGAATCATAGGCTCTGGACCATGCACGCCGGTCAGCCTTGAAGCCGAGCCGGCGTGACGACGCGACTGAAGAGGGGGGCGGGAGTGTGGATTTGGCGAGATATGCAGCAGTTGTATCAGATGTGGATTGAGATGATCGGATTGTTCAAGAGCATGGCAACTCTCAACCTTGTCGAGAGGGGCTGTCTTGGGCGTATAGCAAAAACGTCTTAAGCCCATGACCGCTGCCTTTGAACATTGACTTTGGCCAACGCCGTCATGGCGAGGGTCGGATGCCAATTCCCAGCTTGTGAATACCATATCCAACCCCTTCAACATTCTGCAATTTTTGTAGAATTGTTACTTATTGTATGTAGACATATTTCCTGCAAAGTCCATCCGTTACAAGATATTTCCTATAATAAACGCATATCAGGCAGCTTGCGTCAGACAACGTTGCTTTTTTCGCTACTCATCTGACAAACCGTGCTACGTACATTTTATAACTTGAATGTAACGAGTATTTTGCAACACATATCCCGTCCCTAAAGGAACCTTCGATGCGCAACACCTATGCCAGCGCCGTCCCAGCCGAAGCGCTCGGCGGCAGCTTGCGCGACTTCCGCGACCCGCACGGCATCGATCTGATCGGGCGGGTCACGCCGTTTCACCGTTGGCAGAGCACTCGCCGGGATCACGGCCTTTGGCCGTACTCAAGGTCGACCGAGGAAGCGCCGCGCCCCGTCTGCGCTGCACGGGACGACTCTGGCAATCGTTTCCACGGCGTGAATTTCGGCTCGCAGGATTATCTGAGCCTGGCGTCGCACCCGGCCATCAAGCAGGCGGCTAAAGCAACGATCGACGAGTACGGCGTGCACAGCGCCGGGTCGTCGGCGCTGTCCGGCAACACGAGATATTCGCTGCTGCTGGAAGAAGCCATCGCCCAGTTTCTGGGCTGCAGCCATGCCGTGCTTTATCCTACCGGCTGGGCCGCTGGTTACGGCGTGATCCGTGGCCTGGTCCGCAGCGATGATCACGTCGTGATGGATGGGCTGTCCCATGCCTGCCTCCAAGAAGGCGCGTATGCGGCGACCCGCAACGTTCACCTCCACGGACACTTGAAGCTCGACTCACTGCGCCGCTATCTGCGCCGCATCCGTGAACGCGACACCGCCAATGCGATCCTCGTGGTCACCGAGAGCCTGTTCTCGATGGACTCCGACACGCCGGACCTGCGTGCGATGCAGGCACTGTGCCGCGAGTTTGACGCCACGCTGCTGGTTGACGTCGCGCACGACCTCGGCTGCCTCGGACCGGACGGGCGCGGGCACATCGGCCTGCAAGGCGTGCTCGGCGAGGTCGATATCGTGATGGGCAGCTTCTCGAAAACCTTCGCCTCGAACGGCGGCTTCGTCGCGTGTAACGCGCCAGCCGTAAAGCAGTATTTGAAGTACTACGGCAGCTCGGGAACGTTTTCCAATGCCCTTTCGCCGGTCCAGTGCGCGACGGTGCTGAAAGCGTTCGAGATCGTGCAGTCGAACGAGGGACAGCAACTGCGTGACATGATGCTGAGCCGGGCGACCTATTTGCGAGAAGCGCTGACCCAAGCGGGTTTCCGGGTGATCGGCAATCCCTCAGCGATCATCCCGGTCGTGGTGGGGTCGGAGGACCTTGCCCGCATGGCCAGCCGGAAACTCGCGTTGATCGGGGCAGTGGCCAACCTCGTGGAGTATCCAGCCGTTGCCAAAGGCAATGCCCGTTTCCGGCTGCAGGTCATGGCACAGCACTCGCAAGAGGATTGCGACGTGATGGTGCGATGCCTGCGCCATGCCGTTGACGACTGCACGACACCAGCAACGGCCAAGCCCGCTGCTCCTCCGGCCGCCAAACTCGAACCCGCTTTGGCCTGAGATCCAACGTGACGCATCCTGGTGCGCAAGGGGTTCGGTCTGAGACCCTTGCGCACCAGCAGGCACGACGGGATGCGTGCTGTGAGCAAGACCAATGCAAGATCGAGCTGCTAGTACAGAGCTTGGGGACACCACGATGCCGCGCCCGCTGACGATCTCTCCAGACGGCATTTACAAGCTCCTGGATTGGTTCATACCGCAGGACCTCAGGACCGACATTGAGGTCTTGCGGCGCGTTCGCATGTTCATGGTCAGCCACCTGTTCGGCCCGTTCCTGGGACACACCATCATCCTGTGCCTCCTCGCTCTGGATACGGACCCGGGTCTTGCCTGGTGGACTCTCTTCAGTGTTATGACTGCGTTCTGGGCATTCCCTATCGGGCTCAAGCTGAACGTTTCCTACTCGGTGCTGGCGCTATTCTCGGTGCAGAACCTGACATTCACCATTCTGTGGGGTTGCTACGCCTATGGCGGCCTGAACTCCCCCATCATGCCATGGGTGATCACGATCCCGCTGCTGGCCTTCTTCTATCTCGGGTCAAGCCGGACCGTGCAGGCGTTCGTCGTGACGCTCATCCTGGCCAACCTGCTGCTGTTCTACACTCTCTCGGGCGGGGGCAAAGTCTTCCCCGAGCACATACCGTTGGCATCGCTGTCCGGCCTCGGCATCGTCTCGACCATCTGCGCGGCGGCCTACGTCTCGATGATGGCGCTCTACTACGCCAAGGTCGTCAGTTCGCAGCCTGAGCTTGAGCGCGAAGTGGCGCGCAGGCTCGAGACCGCGGAGCGGCTGCGCCAAGCGACCGAAGATGCTGACCTGGCCAACAAGGCCAAGTCGGACTTCCTCGCCAAGATGAGCCACGAGCTGCGCACGCCGCTCAACGCGGTGATCGGCTACAGCGCGATCCTGCTTGAGGACATGGAGGAGGCCGGCTGCGAGCAGCAGCAGAGCGATCTCAAGAAGATCAACAATGCGGGCGAGCATCTTCTTGCCCTGATCAGCGATCTGCTCGACCTTTCCAAGCTGGATGCCGGCAAGATGGAGCTCTGCTTCGAGCCGCTGGACGTCGCGGTCCTGGTCGGCGACGTCGTCGCGCTTCACCGCGGGCAGATCGCCGCCGGCGACAACATGCTGCGGGTGGACTGCCCGGGCGACGTCGGCTGCATCGAGGGGGACGCCACGAAGCTCGGCCGGGTGCTTGCCAACCTGCTGAGCAACGCCGCCAAGTTCACGCGGGACGGGACAGTCGATGTCTCTGTGCTGAGGGGCGACGGCTGGCTGGTCATCAGGGTGCGTGACACCGGCAACGGGATCGAGGCCAAGCGGCTGCGAACGCTGTTTGAGAACTTCGATGACGATGAGGGCGCGACAACGAGCAAGTATGGCGGAACCGGCCTTGGCCTGCCGTTAAGCTCCAAGCTTTGTAGGCTCATGGGCGGCGACCTTTCGGTCGAGAGCACGTTGGGCAAGGGGTCCTGCTTCACGGTGCGCATCCCGGTGTCGCAAGACGGGCGCCCCCTGTTGGGCGGCACGCCTGGGTTTGACCCGGCCCAGCCTGCCACGCAAAGGGCCGAGCCGGTGGCCTGAGCCGCAGAAGAGGCGCGGCGGATGCCAGGATGGAGAAGCCGCGCTCCGAACTCTCACAACGCTGAGGATGCCGGGATGACGAAGATCTTGCTGGTCGAGGACAACGAGGAAAACCGGGACATGCTGGGCCGCCGGTTGCAGCGGCAAGGGTTCGCCGTGTGCTTCGCGGTGGATGGCCCGTCAGGCGTGGCCATGGCCGTGCAGGAGGCGCCGGACCTGATCCTCATGGACATCGCGCTCGGCGACATGGACGGTTGGGAAGCGACGCGGCGGATCAAGGACAATCCGCAGACGGCGGCCATCCCGGTCATCGCCCTCACCGCGCACGCGCTTGCGACGGACCGCAAGAAGAGCTTTGAGGTTGGCTGCGCCGAGTACGACACGAAGCCGGTCGACTTGGCGCGTTTGGTCGAGAAGATTCGGGCCTGTCTGCCCATTCGCGCCGCTCCTGGCCAGCCTGCCGGCACAGTGCGGGACTCGGAGCTGGTCGCAGCCGGCTGAAATCGAGCATGGCTCCTGGCGGGTTCCGGGGTGGTGATCCGGGTGGTGCCGCTGGCTGGTATCTGGTGTGATGGCCGGAAGTGCGGGCAGCCAACTGAGATGGTCCCCGTTTTTCGGACAGGTGGTTAAGCTTGGTTCGCCTCCATGAAGGACGGACCTG
>CAXUJE010000208.1:0-9500 GCA_964251035.1 uncultured Acetobacteraceae bacterium | reverse complement strand
CCCTCCAGCGTCATGGCATCCGTCACCCGGACGCGCCCGGATGCGGTGATGAAGGTGGTTTCGAGCACGTTCGTGCCGTCGAGGTAACGCCGCTCGGTCCGGAACGGCGCCGTCGGGCGCAGCGCGAAGCGGCCGCCCTGCCGACGGTCCAACAGGGCGGCGAACACCGATGGCCCGGAGGCGTCGGGCAGGCACAACCAATCGACCGAGCCCTGCCGCGAGATCAGCGCCACCGTCCGGCAATCGCCCACCACGGCGTAGTCGGCGATCGGCGGGTAGGACGCGAAGTCATCCGCGAACGCCAAGCCGGACAGTGCCGATACGGTCGCTGCCGCGCCCGGGTCGCTCATCCTACGGAGCATGCGGCATGCCTCCAGGTGGATGCCGGTGCGCATGCAGCTCGGTCAGATCCCGGCGAACCAGTTGAAACCTTGGTTCTCCCAGTATCCGCCCGGGTAGGTGTTGGTCACCTCGATCGCGGTGATCCACTTCGGGTTCTTGAACCCGAGCTTGGTGGACATGCGCAGCCGCAGCGGGAAGCCGAACGGGTCAGCCAATGTTTCTCCGGCGTACTTCGTCGCCAGCAGCGTCTGCGGGTGCAGCGCGGTCGCCATGTCGATGCTGCTCGGGTAATCGTCGGCCGTCTTGAACGCGACGTATTTGGCGCGGGTATCAGCGCCGACCCGCTCCAGGAAGCTGCGCAGCGTCGGACCGGACCACTCGCCGATGTAGTCCCAGCCTTCGACGCAGACGTGGCGGATGATCATGTCGGTCTGCGGCAGCGCCGCAAGCTGCTGCGCGGTCCACGGCCGCTTGTCGTCGACCAGCCCTGACACTTCCAGCTTCCAATCTGCGCCGTTGACGGGCCTCACGTCCATAACATCGAAGTAGGCGTTGAACTTGGGCGGCTTCAGGACCATTGACGCCGGGTAGGTGGGCGCCAGGTGGGTCGGGTCGAACAACGCCTGCTGCACGCGGTCGTTCATCGCGGAGATCGCCTTCAGCCCGGACTCGACCGCGCCGGACGTGCTGACGTCGCACCCCGTCAGCATGGTCAATGCGCCGAGCGAAAGGCCGCCGCGGATCATGCCGCGGCGCTCGATGGAGCGCACCAGGGCGCGGTGATCGTCCAGGATGGCAGGGTTCGGCACGTGGTCCGGACGGAACGGCGAACGCATCAGCTTGGCCTCCCAGATTGCAGACGGGGGCCGCCGAACAGCATGGCCCACAGCGTCTTGGGCACCAGCAGCGACAGCGTGACATGAACTGCCAGGAAACCCACGATGATCGACATGCCAGCAAAGTGGATCACGCGGGCGCTCTGGAAGCCGCCCAGCAACGCGACCAAACTGGAGAGCTGCACCGGTTTCCAAATCAGCAGCCCGGTGACGACCTGCGAGATGCCGGCCAGGATCACGACCACGTAAAGCACCTTCTGCACGGCATTATAGACCGTCAGGTCGGTATGATCGATGTGGAGGTGCAGCGTCTCCCGCACCGTCTTGATCACGTCCCGCACGCGAATTGGCAGCAATCGGTCCCGCAGGCGGCCGGTCACCAAACCGTAGACCAGGTAGGCGGCGCCGTTCAATACCAGCAGCCACATGCCGGCAAGGTGCCAAAGCAGGCTCTGGGCCGCCCAGCTGCCTAGGCGCAGGAAATGAGCGAAGTGCAAGCCGTTGATGATCACGTCGTCATTATAGATGCCCCAGCCGGACAGGATCATGACGATCATCACCACCGCGTTAGTCCAATGCATGATCCGTATCGGTATTGGGTGCAGCCGGCGTCCGAGGGGCTTCGCCGGCGCAACACTTGAGGGCGTCGCAAGGATACTGTCACTCATTCATGGCTCCAGGGCGCGAAGAGGTGGGGCAGGCATGGGAGCGATCCTATGGGATCGCATCAGTGCAACGGGCGCGCTAAGCCAACGCGAGTTGAGTTGTTCAGCGTGATCGTAGCCGATCGGGCGGCGTTGAGTGACGCGAAATTGCTGAGCTGTTTGAGCGTGGAGCCGACGACTTCCATCTCGGCGCCGAGCAGTGTCATGGGTCGACCGGCACTGCGACCGGCCAGCCTCGGACACAGAATGGCGTTTCTTTCGAGCCTTGCAGATGATCTGACGGCCTGTGCCGCCCGTAACGCCAAGGACAAGCATGTTCATGCGTTTCCCCCTGACAGGCGAGCGGCAGCGCCATTCCCTTGTATCAAGCATCTGTTCCCCGCTGCCCAGCGATACGGTTCAGTGCATCGGGACGAAACCCAGCAACATCATTTTTGTTTGGGCGTCACAGTATTCATGGCTCTTCTCAGGCTGCTCTGTGCATGCCGACTTCGCCGTTTCCCACTCGATTCTGCAGGTAGCGATCAGCTGGTCGCCTAATCGATATTTTGCCATATCGTCGTTGGCGGGTTCATAGTGGCGCTGAAAACAGGTCTTTAACTTGTCATTCGCCATTTCCGACCGATCGGCGACGACCTGTGCTCCATTGACTTGCCCAACCGCGCCGGACGCGCAAAGACACAAAAGAGCGCTGCCGAGTATGCACCGGCATAACCGAGGGCCAGCCCGGCTCGAAATCGGCAGGTGATCATTGTGGCAAGGCATGGTTACCTCCGGCTAGGATTTAGCGATGAACAGCGAATTTGCCTGGCTAACCCCGCAAGACTTACGGGATGGAGCCGGTTTGTGGGATTCCAATCGTGCTGCGAGATAGGCGTTCAGTGCGAGGGCTTCGCAAGCCCGACTTTGATTGTGCTATCCGCGGGAACTGGCGTCGTGTTGCTGGGCGAAAAAGTGGGAAATGTCTGCAACTGCTTCGGCGTGTAGGCGACGACCTCCATAACCTGCCCTACCAAAACCATGGCATCGACTGGAACTGCGATTGGTCGCGCACCAAAGCCCAGGAAACCTCCATAGTTGATCACCACCTCGAGCGTGCCGTCGCTGCCACGGACGACTTGCTCCACGGTTCCCAAGAAGCGCTGCCTTTCCACAGGCTCCAAAACATCCCTGCGCAGCAGATCGCCTGCTCGGACAGGCTGTGGGAAGCGCATCGCTGCGGACTCTGCCAAGCTCATTCCAGCCGGCGCCTGCATCCCTCCAGGCGCCTGGCTTTGCGCCAATGCCATATTGCTCGACAAGCCCAAGGATAACAGGGCGGCCAACAAGAAGCAGGTTTGTGTCACAAATTTCATATCAAGCGGCCTTATCTTTCGCACGGTGTGCTTGCGTCAAACCATCCCAGCCCCAAGCGTCCTTGGGTATCTCGTGAACGACGACGTAAGCCACCGGGCATAAATCTTTCCCAAGCACAGACCGGAACATTTCCATTGCTCCGCCGATGAACCGGCTTTTCTCCTCAGTCGTGTTGGTGCCCTCAGTCACTTTCATATCCAGGTGGGCAGCAGCGGCCACTTCGTTGCCGCCAACTGCCCAGGCGGCGAAAGCCGCTTGCTCGACGAGGACGGCCGTCAACTCAGACTTTTTCCGCAGAACGTCAGCCATCAGCTCGGTCGCGCCTTGTTGTAGGCGCTGAACCTGCTCTTGCGTCAGCGTAGAGCCTGCTATTTTGATGTTCACGAATGGCATATTCGCCTCCTGATTGATTGACCAGCTCATCCAGCATTGATGTGAGACAGTCGGCGGTCCACGGTCAGCCTTCGATATCGAGCACGACGTTCCCGATCATCTTCCCGCTTTCAACGGCTTCGTGCGCCGCGGCCACGTCGTCGAGCGGGAAGGTTCGTGCCACGGCGTGCTTCAGGACACCCGCGCGAAGATAGGTGTTCAACGCGCCGACGGTCCGCTCCCGGACGGCCGGCACGAGTTCATAGACTACGAAGAAGCGGACAGCCGCCCCGATCGCGATCATCGGCCCGAATGCAAAGGGTATCTCGGCAGCACCGGACCCATAGACGACGTAGAGCCCGTCCCGTGCGATGATGTCCGGCAGCGACCTGACGTTGGCGGCGGCATCGACCTCGACGACGCGGTCCACGCCCTTGCCGTCCGTCAGCCCCTTGACTCGGTGCGCCACGTCCTCCGTCCGGTAGTTGATCACATGGTCGGTGCCGTAACCTTCCGCGATGCGCGCCTTCTCGGCGGAACTCACGGTTGAGATGATCTTCGCCGCCCCAAGCAGACGGGCGAGTTGTATCGCGTAGGTCCCAACCGCACCCGCTCCGCCGGTGATCAGGACAGTGCTGCCAAGGACGGAGCCGTCGGTGCTCAAGGCCCGGAGTGCGGTGAGTGCGGGTATGCCCAGGCAGGCTCCTTCCTCGAACGTGATGTTCTCTGGCAAAGGGACGGCTTGCTCCTGCGGGAGGGTAATATGCTCGGCCGCGGTCCCAAACGGGCGTTTCCACTGCCCGTTCCAGACCCACACACGCTGCCCCAGCCGGTCCTTGGGAACCCCTGGGCCAACCTCGTCGATCATCCCAGCCCCGTCGCTGTGCGGCACGATCTTCGGGGCGATCATCGGCCGGCTGGCGCGCGCCTTCACGTCAGAAGGGTTGACGCCCGAGGCATGGAGGCGAACGCGGACCTCGCCTGTAGACAGGTTCTGGTTCGGCAACTCGCCAATGGTCAGGACATCCTTCGCTGCCCCTGTTCTTTCATAATAGGCCGCTCTCATGACAACACTCCACACCGGATGGCTTGGGCAGTCCGCGTCCGTCGATCACGCGGCAGCATCGGATCGACCTCGCCGTCTCCACGCCCGGGCGCGGCAACACAGAAGCTCGGGGGAGGGGCCACGATCACCGGCCCGACGTGATCTTGAGGCCGATAGCGCATGCGATCAGCCCGGCGATCAGCAGCAGGCGGACGGCCGTTGCAGGCTCGCCGAACCAGATGATGCCGATCGCGACCGTTCTTACGGCGCCAATGCCGGTCCAGATCGCATAAGCCGTTCCCAGAGGGATCAGGCGTTCCGTAAGTTCGAGGAAAAGCAAGCTCAGCGCCACGCAGACCACGAAGCCCGCAACGGCGTACAGGTTCTTGAAGTTGTGGCTCAGACGGAGCGTCGTGGTAAAGCCGACCTCGAACGCGCTCGCGAGCAGAAGCCAGATCCAGCCCATCAGAGAGCACGACTCAGGTCACGAAAAAGTGCCGGCATCGTTCTCCTCCGTTCAAGGTGGCAGTGAGATTGCAGAAGGTATGGGATGGCTGGGCCGTCCCGCACCTGGCCGGTCAAAAGCGGTGCCCGCGCGCATTTCGACCAATGACACACCCAAAATCCACACACATGCCGAGAACAGGACGATGTCCTTGATAAGGAACGAGCCTGGCGCGCTCAGGCCGATCGTGGAACCCGCCTGGATCACGCCTGGCGTCGTGAATAGGCAACTGACCGTCAGGACGAATGACCATGCGCCCATAAGCCCACCAAGGACCGACAGCTTGGGGTTGATGGCACGCCCGGCGATCAGGAGACCCGTAGCGATCTCGAATACGCCGAGGAACCTCGCTCCTCCTTCGACACCGAACAGGGTGTAGAGCCATGAGATGAGCGGGTTGTTCGAGATGATTGGCTGCAGCCCCTGTGCCTCGAACGGGATGAACTTCATGCTTCCGAACCACAGGAAGATGATCACGAGGGCCACCGTGCTCGCCCAACTGCCGAAGCGGCTGACCACATCGCCGTAAGAGCCGAGCCGGTCGATGACGCTATTTTCGCGAGCCTCGAACGCTGCTGCCGTAACCATGTGTTGCTGCTCCGATTAGGGTTTGAATGTCGTCGCAACCGGGACGGCTTTCCGCTATCCGTACAACCGCTCCAGACTGGAAGAGTCCGTGGCAGGCTGTGTCTCAGCGTTGTGGAGCGCATCCGCGGTGGCGAGGTCGGCCACGGGCAACAGGGTGTCGCGGTCGAACTCCTGCAGGGGCCTGCCGTCGCATATACGGTCCGGCCAATCGACGTCTGCCAGGGCGCCGCGGGCCAGCGCAATCATGTCCGTCTCGCCGGCGTCCAGCATGGCGGCAGCGCGGATCGGGTCATGCAGCGCGCCGTTGGCAATGACCGGCAGGCCGCCGTATTTCCTGGCCAGCGCCGCAAGGCTGAGGCCGCCGTCCTTAAAGGCCGGACGCCATGCTTCATGCTCGGTCGTATGAATGTAGTCCGCCCCGCTCGCCGCCAGAGCCTGGAAGACGGTCCGCGCTTTGTCCACGCGGCCCAGCCAGCCATGCGTGTGGTCGTTCACCTTGGTTTGCGAAACCCGCACGCCGACCAGGATTTCCGGCCCTACTGCGGCGCGCACGGCGGAGACCGTCTCGGCCATTAGCCGCACCCGCGCCGTGGCCGAACCGCCATAAGCGTCCGTGCGCAGGTTGACGCCCTCCGTCAGGAACTGGTCGAGCAGGTAGCCATTCGCGCCATGCACCTCGACCCCGTCAAACCCGGCGTCCCGCGCTCGGACCGCGGCGGTCGCAAAGCCCCCGACGGCCCAGGCGATATCGCCTGGGCTGATCTCTTCCGGCATCCGGTATGGGCCGGAGCCGCGGAAGTTCGCCATCTGAGCGCCCTTCGGGAGGACCGCCGAAGGCCCTACTGTGCCGGCGTGATGCGTGTTCCCTTGCGAGAGCGCGCCAGCGTGCATGAGTCGCGCGATGATCTTGCTGCCGCTCGCATGAACGTTTGCGACGACGCGGCGCCAAGCTGTCTCCTGGGCATCATCGGCCAAGCCCGGCTGGTGCAGGTAGCCCTGGGCAAAGGCCTTGTCCGTGTAGATGCCCTCGGTGATCACCAGGCCGAAGCCGCCCTCGGCAAAGGCGCGGTAGTATTTGGCCATGCGACCAGTCGCGAGGCCGTCGGCCGTCGCGCTGACGCGGGTCATGGAGGCGACGGCCACGCGGTTGCGCAGCGCCAGCGTGCCGAGACGGAAAGGCGATAGCAAAGCCGCTTTCCCGTCAGTATCCGGCGTTGCCGTCATGCGTTCCCGCTGCCGCCGGCAGCCGCGATAGCCTCGATCTCGATCATCACTTCGGGCGAATACAGCCCCCTGACCTCGACGATGGAGTCGGCAGGGTAGGGCGAGGTAAAGAACTTGCGCCGCAGATCGACGACCTTGGAGAAGTCTCCCATGTCGGTCAGGAAGATCGTTACCTTGACGACATCGGCCAGGCTGGAGCCGCCGGCTTCCAGCGCGCGGCGCAGATTGGCGAAGGCCTGCTCGCCTTGCGCCTTGAAGCCGCCCTGGACGATCCGGCCGTCCGCGTCGTAGCCGGCCTGACCCGAGATGAAGAGCAGCTCGCCGAGTCGGATGCCCTGGGACAGCAGAAAAGGCTCGTAGGGGTCGGGGCTGGTGGTTATCTGCTGCAACATCTCGGGTGTCCTTGCTTTGGCCCGGCGGCCTTGCGACTGCGGCGTCGGTTCGAGAAGCGGGGCGCGCTCGCCTACAGGGCCGGCGATGCAATGACCGGGGCGGCCCTGGCGGGGCGGCTCTCCGCAGCCGTCACCATCGTCCGCCGGTAGGCCAGAGCCTGCGTCAGCAACAGGATCGAGGTTGCGAGCAGCACGATATCCTTGATCAGGAACACACCCGTGGTGCCGGACAGGAGGGGCGGTCCGCTGGGCGCCCACACGCCAGGCGTCGTCACCATGAAGCTCAGCGTCGTCAGGAACGTCACGCATGACCCGAGCGCCCCCAACGTCGCGGCCAAGCTGCCGGGCCAGCGAAGGCCAATCGCCAGAAGCAGCCCGAAAATCAGCTCTGACGTTCCAATGACCATGCTGGCACCTTGTGTGCCGAGTACGTTCAACCAGGAGGTTAGCGGACTGTTGCTGACCAGGGGCGCGATGCCCATTGCCTCATAGGCCGTGAACTTTTGGAGTCCGAACCAGAAAAAGATCACCACCATCGAGAGCCGCAGCAGCTGGGTGGCACTTCTTTCAAACGATGGTGGCACGATGTCGGCAAGCGGTGTCATTGACCGTTCTCCCAAAATAACTTCGGCAAGCGAAACCCCGCTTCGCGGTCACTGGGTCTGATCGGCATGGCCGCGATGGCCGGGACGATCTCGTCCAGGTTCGTTTCCAGCGCGAAGTGCCCCGCATCCAGCAATCGCACGTCAGCGTCCGGGATGTCGCGCTTGAATGCTTCCGCACCGGGCGGGGTGAAGAAGATGTCGTTCCGGCCCCAAATTGCCAGCAGCGGCGGCCTGTGGCGGCGGAAGTACTCCTGGTAGAGCGGGTAGCGTCGGATGTTGGCGTCGTAATCCAGCTTCAGGTCGACCTGGATGTCCATGCTGCCCGGCTGCGCCAGCAGGGCGGCGTCGAGCCAGTATGCCTCCGGTTCGATGACGCTCGGGTCCGGCACGCCTTGGACGTATGCGGCGCGCACCCCGTCGAGGGTCATCCGCTCGCGGATTTTGTCGCGGATCGCCTGCGAAGGCTCCTTCCAATAGGCGCGGAGGGGCGCCCAGGCCTCGACGCCCAGGCCCTCCTCGTAGGCGTTGCCGTTTTGCGAGACGATCGCAGTGATGCGGTCGGGATCGGCAACGGCCAGGTTGAAGCCGATGGGTGCGCCGTAGTCGAACACATACAGGGCGTAGCGGCTCAGGCCGAGCGCATCGGTGAAGCCCTTGACCGTCTCGGTCAGGCCCGCAAATGTATAGCTGTATCCCGCGCCTCGCCGAACAGTGGTGAATCCGAACGACGGCAAGTCGGGTGCAACCAAGTGGAACCGGTCGGCGAGCCTCGGCATGAGGTGCCGGAAGTAGTGCGACGAGTTGGCGAAACCATGGAGCAGGAGCAGGACCGGAGCGCCCGGAGTTCCTGCTTCCCGGTAAAACACATCGACCGGTCCGATGCTGACCCTAGCATGATGCACATCCGGCACTTGCACTCCTCCTTTCGGCAGGGTGGCCGCGTTGGCAGCGAACGGGCGGCCGGCTACGGCGGCCGTTGCCAGCAAGGACTGCGACATGAGATGCCGCTTGGAGATAGTCGGCATGGGTCAACTCCGCTCAGGCTCCGGCTAGTAATTTGTCCAGGGCATGAACGTAATCAGCCAAACTTGCCTGCGGCATGTTCCACCCCGACCGAGTTCGACCGGATAAGGACACGGCTGCCGCTCATGGCACAGGCTCGGAAACTACCTACGCGGGGCCACATCTATAATCAGGAGGACGGGGAGGGCAGCTCGTGTCCTCGACTGCGAACACTTGCTTCCCGACATCCTGCGTGTGCGTTCCGCGCGAGGGCCGCAGGGCGCGCAGACTTCCGAGGCTGGCCCGAAGATTCACGCGGGTGGGCCGGGTCCGGGATGCTGATGTGCCATGGGGGGCTCAGGTGGCAGGCTTGGGGCGGAGCATGACGGCGTAGCCGAGCGCATCAAGGCGGCGGACCAGGCGCTTGGCGGTGCGGTGCTTGTCGACGCGGTCGAGGTACTCGGCGCCGAGGTCTTTAAAGGCGACGGCACGCTGCAGCATGTGGAAGGCGGCGACCAGGATCTTGTGCGCGATGGCCACGGCGGCCTTCTTCGCACCCATGCGCGCC
>CAXUJE010000207.1:0-9530 GCA_964251035.1 uncultured Acetobacteraceae bacterium | reverse complement strand
TCGGCATCGGCGTGCGCGGCACGTCGCTTTATGTCATGGCGCTCACCGGGGGCCTCGCCGGCCTTGCCTCGGTGCTGCTGTCGCAGACCTACTACGTCGCACCCTTCGGCGGCGTCACGCCGATGGTCAAGGGGCTGAGCATCGCGCTCGTCGGCGGGCTGGGCAGCGTGCGGGGCGCGGTGCTGGGGGCGGTGCTGCTGGGCATCAACGAATCGCTGACCTCGACGCTGCTGGGCGGCCAGTACGTCCTGATCACGCAGTTCCTGCTGATCATCCTCATCCTCCTGGTGCGCCCACGCGGCATCGCCGGCATCCTCGACAAGGCGCGGGAAGCATGAGCGACATGGAGGACGCGGCCCGCCCGCACTGGATCGACCCGCTCGGCTGCTTCGCGCCGGAGGAGCCGGCCCGCGAGGTCGCGATCGACCCGCACATCCCGCCGCAGGCGTCCTGGGACGAGACCACCCGCTCCACCCCGGCGATGCACAAGGTGGGGCGGCTGCGCTACTACTACAAATGGCCGGGCCACGGCGCCCGCTTGTGGCAGCGCACCCGCTGGTGGCCGACCCGGCGCCGGGTGCTCAACATCGCCGGCGACTACAACCCCAAGACGATGCGCCGCGAGAAGACGATCACGGACAAGCGCCCGGTCTGGTGGGCGCTGGCCTTCGCGGCGCTGCTGGTCCTGCCGTGGGCGATCCCGTCCGGCGTGTGGAACACGGCGATGACCACGGCGGCGGTGTTCGGCATCTACGCTTCCGTCAACCTGTGCTGGATGCTGATCATCGGCACCGCCGGCGTGTTCTCCTTGGCCAGCTATGCCGTGGTCGGCGCCGGGGCGTACGGCGCGACGTATATCGCGATCCAGGCCGGGCTGCCGTGGTGGGCGCTGCCGCTCATCGGCAGCGTGATCGGCCTCGCCTTCGGCGTCGTCATCGCGCTGCCGGCCATGCGGCTCGACGGGTTCTACTACGCGCTGCTGACGCTGGGCGTGGTGGAGCTGTGCCGGGTCTATGTGATCCAGTCGCGCCAGCTCGGCTCGGCGACCGGCGGGCTGTACGGGGCGCCGAGCTACATCCCGGCGGGCCTGTCGCAGGGGGGCCGCCTGCTGTTCGGCTACTACGCCGCAGCCCTGCTGATGGGCGCCGCCCTGCTGCTGTTCCGCTTCGTGGACGGCAAGCGCCTGGGCCGGGTGCTGCGGATGGCGCCGGAGAAGAAGGAGGCCTTCGCCCAGGCCTGCGGGGTCAACTACGTCGGCGCCCGCGTGTCCGTGTTCCTGGTGTCGTCCACCGGGCTGGGCTTCATCGGCGGGTTCTACGCCATCCATTTCGGCGGCGCGTCGCCCAACCTGTTCTCCTTCGACACCCTGCTGCTGTCATTGGCGATGCTGGTGATCGGCGGCATCGGCCGGGCGGAGGGCGCGGTCGCCGGCACGGCCATCGTCGTGTTCATCGACCGGGTGCTGATCGACTTCGGGCCGCTGCGCTTCGTCCTGATCGGCGCGATCATGCTGGGGGTCGTGCTGTTCCTGCGCGGCGGCCTGTTCGGCATCAAGCCGCAGTTCCGCAACTGGCGCGACAAGAAAAAGAGCGAGCGCCGCGCCTCACGAGCAGAGAAAGGTGGAGAGATGCTTCCTGAAGAGGCGACCGAGACGGCTGACAAGGACCAGGTCTATTACCGCCGCTTCGACAAGATGCAGCGCGACTTCCTCAAGCGGCTGGTCACGGAGCGGGTGGTCGAGGAGCACCGCACCCGCCCGCTCGGCCAGCACAGCGAGGCGCTGGAGCGGCTGCTGGTCTATTTCCGGCGGCAGGGCCAGGTGGACAAGTACGCCATCCTGGCCACGGAAGCGTTCAAGGCCTATCGGATCGTGGCGCTTTCGGGCCACTGGGGCACCGCGCCCCGCGTGGTCGAGGACCGGGCCTATCCCACCCGCGACGAGGCCTACCACGCGCTGTTCCTGCGGCGCGTGCAGGACCTGCTCGAATCCTGATCCCGCCGGGCGAAGCGACGGAGCCGAGAACCCATGGCCGAACAGAAAATCTTTGGATACGCGGACAAGATCTCGGTGAAGCCCGGCGACGCCATCTCCTTCTACGTCCATGCGGATGGCGGGCGGGAGGCGCAGGCGCAACTGGTCCGGCTGATCCACGGCGACGTGCACCCGGCCGGGCCGGGCTATAAGGAGGAGGAGGTCGGTTGCGTCCTGAACGGGACATGGGAGGTCCGCAAGCAGTTCACCCAGGTCGGGTCGTTCCTCACCGTCGAGGACCCGGACCGGCGCCTGGCGCTCGACGGCAGCTTCACGCTGTGCGCGTTCGTCTGCCCCAACAAGCCCGGCGGCGGCGTCCGCCAATGCCTGCTGGGCCGCTGGGATGCCTCGGCCAACCGCGGCTACGGGCCGTGGATCAACCCGGCCGGCCTGCTGGAGTTCGGCTACGGCGACGGCGCCGAGGTTGACTACCTCGATGCGGAGGCGCCGCTGCTGAAAGGCAACTGGTACTTCGTCGCCGCGACCTTCGACGCGAAGACCGACCGGGCCACGCTGTACCAGGAGAGCGCCGCCAACCGCTACAACAGCCTGCTCGGCAAGGTCGCCGGCATCGACTTCCGCTCCCACGTGGGGGAAACGCTGCGCTTCCGCCCGCTCAACCCGCCCGGCCTGCCGTTCCTGCTGGGCGGCGCCGTGGATGTCCACACGCTGCGCGGCTCCTTCGTCACCCAATGCCTGAACGGCAAGCTCGACCGCCCCGCCGTGTTCGACCGGGTGCTGTCGCGGGCCGAGCTGGACGCCTACCGCGCCAGCGGGACGCCGCCCGCCGAGGGACCAGAGAGCGGTATCATCGCCGCCTGGGACACGGCGCTGGGCTACACCGACGCCGGCATCGGCGACGAGGTCATCGACATCGGCCCGCATCAGCTTCATGCGCGCGGCACCAACCGCCTGGTCCGCGGCCAGACCGGCTTCAACTGGACCGGGCGCGACGACTGCTTCCGCCTGGCGCCGCACCAGTACGGCGGCATCGAGTTCCACGACGACGCCGTCATCGACTGCAACTGGGAGCGGACCCGGGATTTCGTCGTCCCGGGGCTGCGCAGCGGCGCCTACGCCATCCGCCTGCGCATGGGCGACGGGCGGGGCCTGCGCGAGGAGTACATCGTGTTCTTCGTCCGCGCCCGGCAGCCGAGGGCGCCCGTCGCCTTCCTGGTGCCGACCGGCAGCTACCTCGCCTACGCCAACGAGCGCCTGAGCTTCGACGCGGAGATCATGCAGCCGCTCACCGGGCAGTCGCCGGTCCTGTCGGAGCACGACATCGAGCTGTACCAGTCGCGCGAGTTCGGCCTGTCGATGTACGACCTGCACGAGGACGGGACCGGCGTCTGCTAAAGCTCCTACCGCCGCCCCATCCTCAACATGCGGCCCAAGGCGCGCATCGCGTCCATGGGCGTGAGCTGGCAGTTCGCGGCCGACCTGTCGATCATCGCCTGGCTCGAGCACGGGGGCTACGACTACGAGCTGGTGACGGACGAGGACCTGCACCGGGAAGGCGTGGGCGCGCTCTCGCCCCACCGGGTCGTGCTGACCGGGACCCATCCGGAATACACGTCGGAGGCGATGCTCGACGCGGCCGAGGACTACGTCGCCTCCGGCGGGCGGCTCATCTACATGGGCGGCAACGGCTTCTACTGGAACGCCGGCTACCGCGCGGCGGAACCCTGGTGCATGGAGGTGCGCAAGCTGAACTCCGGCATGCGCGCCTGGCAGGCGCGGCCCGGCGAGTACTACATGGCGACCACGGGCCAGAAGAGCGGCCTGTGGAAGGACCTCGGCCGTCCGCCGCAGAAGCTGACCGGCGTCGGCTTCATCTCCGAAGGCTTTGATTCGGCGCGTCCGTTCCGGCGCATGCCCGACGGCTGGCACCGGCGCGCGGCCTGGATGTTCGAGGGGATCGAGGGCGAGATCCTCGGCGACTTCGGCCTGGCGCACGGCGCCGCGGGCGGCCTGGAACTCGACCGCTACGACCTCAAGCTCGGCACGCCCCCACACGCGCTGATCGTCGCCTCCTCGGGCGGCCACAGCGACACCTACGTGACCGTGACCGAGGAGATCCTTTACCCCTATCCGGGCCTGTCCGGGTCGCACGACTACCGGGTGCGCGCGGACATGATGTACTTCACGGCGCCGAACGGGGGAGCGGTGTTCTCCACCGGGTCGATCGCCTTCAGCCAGTCGCTCCCTTATGCCAACTTCCAGAACAACGTCTCGACGCTGCTGGGCAACATCGTGACCGCGTTCGCGAAGCCCGGCAGGCTGCCGGGATGGGCCTGGACCGCAGAGGAGAAGCAATGGCGGTGAGGGTGGCTTTGGTCCTCCATCGTGGCCGTGCTGGGGGAGCCTTACGCTTGCAACGCCCGCCACGGCACGGCGCCATCCTCGCAGCCTTCGGCAATCCGTGCCTGCAACTGCGGGAGATGCCGATCAATGACGCCGTGGCCGGGGCGAGGTGCGGCGCTCCGTCGTCAACAGCTACGGAAGGTGTTGAGGGTTCACCGCCTGGGCAGCAGCAATGAGGGCGTCGATCGCCGATGACTGAGTGCCGGCTGACGCCCCGCCGTATGGACCAGACCAGACTTGGCCGAGCTTGTCACCAGCCCCCTGCGCATGGTTCCATATGCTGTCGGCATTTACGGTGAAGAAGCTCTTATATTGCGGCTGCGCAGTCTTCTCGTAAAGATAAAGCAAGTTGCGTACAAATATCCCTTTGAATTGCACGCCGCCGCCGTCAGGACCGCCCTTCGCTTCGCCCGGGTCATGCAAAACGCCGTTGGCGTCAGTCAAGTGGGCCAACGCTGCATCAGCGATTTCCTTCGCTGTCGCCAACACTGCTGATTCGGTATTGTCAGCATTGCTGAGTGCGACCAGTCCGCCCAAGACGACGCCTTGATTGTAGGACCAGACAGCCTGCCCATTGTTCACGCAGCGCAAGGGATCGGAGGAGTCCAGTCCGTCATTGATCAAATGGGATTGATTGATCATGCCAGACTGGCTGAACCATTGCCATTCCATTTTTGCCCAGGTCAGGTAATGCGCCTTCTGCGCCGGGTCGGCCATGCGGTTTGCGAGGCGGGTTGACACCGAAAGGAACAGCTCGTTGGCGATGGCGTTCTTGTACTTGCGGTCCTTGCTCCACCAGATCCCGCCGCCGCAGGTCGTGCTGTCCCAGCCGGCTGCCATGTCCTCGAAGATCGACTGGGCCATCGAAAGGTATTGCCGGTCGCCCGTCACGTCGTAGGCGTCGATCCAGGCCAGGGCCCACCAGCCCTCGTCGTCATAGAAATTGTTGATGAAACCGTAATACAGCTTCTGAGCCTGCATGTAGGTGTTCTGAAAGACAGGAACGTAGGCCTTGCTGCCGCTGGCTTTCGAGAAATCGGCCAGGACGGTGATGATGTTGGCGTCGTTCCACCATGCCGTCGTTTGATAGGTCCCGCTGGCCTGGACGTACCAGGACTGCAGCGTGTTGATGCCCGCGGCTGCCTCTGCCAGGTAAGTGCTGGACGCTGCTTGTCCTGTTTCTTGCGTTGCAATGGCGGCTGGCACGCCTTGCCCCGCCGCGACGTGCGGCTTGACGACGCTGGCGGAGATCAACAACCCCAGCAGGATTCGCGCGAGCCTGGTGTTTGCTGCGTTCGACATTGTTTTCCCTCGTGTTGGTCGTGGCGACGGGCATGGCCGCCAGCCTCGCAGGGCAAGCCTGGAGCCTTGGAAGCCCTTTGCTGTTTGCGATGGGTATGGCCGCTGCGGACTGGCGGGGTGCGGCTGTTAATAGCCGGTCAGGGCCGGGTCAGGCTTCAGCCCACGCAGGATCTTGCCCTCGGTGGACAAGTAGAAGTCCTGCGTATCGAAACGGGGCGTGCGGGCGAAGATGAGGTAAAAGTACTTGAAGTTCTCGGCGAACCCGTATGCCGGAAACGAGTCGCCTTGCTTCATCGGCTTGGTGGTCACGTCCGTGATGACGGTGTAGCCTTCGGGCGTGCGGGCGTTGTCCCTCAGGCCTATGAAGTATTGGTAGGCGGTGTTCGCGTAGAAGTTGTTTCCGGTCCTCCAATACAAGTCGAACGAGGAGTTGACGTATTCCGGAAAGAACGCGTTTCCCACGCCGGTCGCCTTCAGCGTCGTATAGTCGATGCTCCCCGGCAACACCGGGTAGAGCTGCAGCACCTTCGTCCAGGATTGGTAATAGGCGGTGCCAAGGGTGAGGTCGCCCCCCGCGGCGACGAGGTAGGCGTAGAATGAGGCCAACTACGACAGGCTGCCGTTGAGCACCCCGCCCGTCCGGAAATCCACCGTCTTGTACCAGGTCAGGCCGTTGTAGCTCTCGACCAGATGCTTGGTCATCGCGTCGTTGATGGTATGATACCAGGCGAGGCAATCCTTGTCGCCGAACAGGGCATAGGCGCCGTACAGGTATTCGTAGAACGAATCGGTCACCGGGTTGGGTCCGGTGTCGGCGCCGCCGGTCCATTGGCCGGTTTCGACGTTGATCGAGCTGCCCAGCAGATCAAGCGGAGACCGGCGGCTGTACACTTCGCTCAAGGCGCGCTTGGCCACGTTGTAGTAGCTGGGGTCTCCGGTCAGTTGCGACAACGTGCCGAGTTCAAGGATGTTGCTGCCGACGGCGGCCAGTATCGAATTCGGCTGGGAAACCACGCCGGTCGCCATGTTGACCGCCGAATACGGCATCCCGGTCGGCGACTTGGTGAAGATCGGCATGATCCGGTCGGCGAAGTCCTTCGCAAGCAGCAGTTGAAGGTAAGATTGGTGTAGATCCAGTCCAGGGAGAGCTTAAGCTCGCTGTCGAGGCCCATGACGTAAAGCGTGTCCAGCGCCTCGATGATCGACAGGCCAACCGTTATCTTGTCCTTGGGAAAGAAGAGGTATTCCGGCTTGCCCGAGAGCGGCATCACCTGGTCATAGCCGAACGCGTACTTCTTGTAGCAGGTCCAGGCGTGCATGAACTCGGCACGAACCTCGTCCGCGATCTGCGGGTTGCCCGGCCCGCCCCGGCTGTCGGCGAGGCTCGCGGCCCTCGCCGGCAGCGCCAGCCCGCCGCCGAGCAGCGCGCCGCCGCCCACGGCACCCACGGCTTGCAGCAGCTGACGGCGTCCAAGCCGCTTCAAGCGCCCATCAAAACCTTTAAGCATTATTTACCACCTTTGCATCAATACTAAGGTGGGGACGCTCCTCCATTGGAGTCGCGGAAACAAGTGAGTTTTCCCACATCGCGGCACGGCGTCGCCGACTTGCTGGCAAGGCCACTCGGTTCTTTCATGGCGGCATAAGCATCCCACACGTCCTCATGCTCTCGCGAGGCCGGGACGAGCAGGCCGGCGTTGGCAAGCCAGCGAGTCAGCAGCCAAGCTCCTCAACGGCGCAGTCGATGGAGCTTCGGAGTTTGGCGGCCGCCGGCAAGTCCTCCCTCGACGAGGCCCGGCCCAGCGGTCGTTGAGCACGCGGTCGACCCCCATCATGGAGTGCTGCAGGTAGCGTGCCGCGAAAGGGACGAGCCTGTGCACGCCGAAGGTCACTGGGCCGCTGACCCGGAGCAGGCCACGCGGCGCCCCTCGATCCGCGGGCCGAGGTCCCGACCCAGGCCCACCGCCGCCGGTTCAGGGAGAAGGGCCTGCGACACGGCACCATGGCGCAGGGTGGCGCACTCACGCGGCCGGCGCCACGGCTGCCGATCCCCCGATAGATGCCGCCGAGTGCGGAGAGAACGGGCAGGCCGGCCAAGAGGCCGATCAAAGCCTGACCATTCCGTATGGAACGCCTAACGCTTTCCTGCCGGCCGAAGCTGCCGGCCGTCCCGCGCGGCGCCTTCCGGTCCGGGCTGAAGCGGACCGAGGCGGGGATCGCCGAGCGTGCCATGGCCCTTGGCCTCCCCATCGATCCGCGCCGCACCGTGGACAGCCTTTCCGTCGCCGAGCAGCAGCGGGTGGAGATCCTGAAGGCATTGGTCGGCGGCGCCAGCATCCTGATCCTCGACGAGCCGACCGCCGTGCCGACCGACGGCGAGGGCGGCCGGTTGCTGGCGACCATGCGCCGGTTCGCCGCGTCCGGCGCTGCCGTGGTGCTGGTGACGCACAAGCTGCGCGAGGTCACGGCGTTTGCTGACCGGGTGACGGTGATGCGTGGAGGCCGCACGGTCGCCACCCGCGACCCGCGGGGGATGACAGGCGCGGAGCTGACGCATCTCGTCGTCGGCGCCTCGCCGCCGCCCGTGCCGCGCCCCCGGCGCGAACCCGGCGCCGTGCGGCTGGCCCTGCAGGGGCTGCGATGCGTCCGCCCGGATGGCCACGTCGCTGTTCCAGGCCTCGATCTCCAGGTGCGGGCCGGCGAGATCGTGGGCCTCGCCGGCATCGGCGGCAACGGGCAGGGCGAGCTGATGGAGGCGCTGATCGGCCTGCGCCCGCCGCTCGCCGGGCGCATGGTGCTGGACGGCGCCGGCGACATCGCCGCGCTTGCCCCGGACCGGCGCCGCGCGCTGGGCATCGCCGTGATCCCGGCCGACCGCGCGGCGCTTGCCCTCGCCAGGCCGCTGTCGGTCGCCGAGAACTACGCCGTAGGCGGGGTGCATGGGGGCCGTTACGGCGGCAGGTTCCGGCTCCGGCGTCGGCACATGCGGGAGATGCGGCCCTCGCCGTGGAGGAGTTCGCCGTGCAGGGCGTGCGGAGCCTGGGGCAGAAGGCGGCGCTGCTGTCCGGCGGCAACGCGCAGAAGCTGGTGCTGGCACGGGAGTTCGCCCGCCAGCCGCGCCTTGTCCTGGCGCACAGCCCATGCCGCGGCCTGGATGTCCGGGCCGCCGCCGACGTGCAGCGCCGGCTGCTGGCCGCACGCGAGGCCGGCGCCGCCATCCTGCTGGTCAGCGACGACCTGGAGGAAGTGCTGGCGCTGTCGGACCGGGTCGGCGTGCTCAACCTCGGCCGGCTGGTGACGCTGCTCGACGCCCCCGCCGACCGGCAGGCCGTTGGCCAGGCGATGGTCGGCCATGCCTGACGGCGCGCCCCTCACGGCGGGACGCGCGCCGGACCGGCGCCGGGGCCGCTTCGTCCTGACGATGCGCGAGGCTCCCTCGGCATGGCTGCGCGCCGGCGCGCTGGCGTTCACGGTGGCGTCCGGCATCGCGATTTTCATCCTGGCGCTCATCGTGGCCGGCGTGCCCGGCCAGGATCTGGCGGAGGAATTCATCGTCGCCTTGTCTACCCCGGACAGCCTGCGCGCGATCCTGGCGCGGTCAACGCCGCTGGTGCTGATGGGGGTCGCCGCCGCGCTCGCGTTCCGCGTGAGTTTCTGGAACCTCGGGCTGGAAGGCCAGATGATCTGGGGGGCGGTCTTCGCCACCTCCGTCGCGCTGCATGGCGCCAGCCTGCCTGGGGCGCTGCTCTGGGTGATGGCCCTGGCGGCGTGCATGGGCGGCTTGCTGTGGGCGCTGGTCCCGGCATGGCTGCGGCTGCGCTTGGGCGTCAAC
>CAXUJE010000206.1:0-9543 GCA_964251035.1 uncultured Acetobacteraceae bacterium | reverse complement strand
TGGCACGTGCGGGTTGCGTTGAAGGAAGCCATGCGCCCGGGCGACGGCCTTGGGGTGCCGGGCGGCGATGCCGCGCACCGGCCCGGTGAGCCGCCAGCTCGACGCCCCGAGCACCGCCCGCAACTGGTCCTCGACGCCTTCCGCCCGGGCCTGCTGCGCGAGGGCGTCGGCGTGCCACTTCGCCACGTCGGCCTCCGCCTTGGCAAGCCTGGCGCGCAGCCCGGCCTCCCGCGCCGAGGACCGCTCGGCCTGGCGCTCCAGCTCGGCGCGGTAGGCGGCCTCGTGCCGGGCGTAGCGGTCGGCCCGCTGCTTGAGCAGGGCGCCATGCGCCTGGACGAGGCCGTCATAGTCCGCGTGCCGCCGGTCAAGCTGCTGCGCCAGGCTGTGCGCCTCCGCCTCGCGCTGGGCCAGGCGCTCGTTCAACGCTGCGGTCTCGTCTTGCACGCGCGCCTCCGCCGCGAGCAGGCGCTCGGTCAGCGAGGCCACCTCGGCCCCGAGCAGCGTCTGTTCCTCGTTGCGTCGGACCAGTTGGCGGTGCCAGTCCTGCGCCTCCGCCACCTGGCCGGCCAGTTGCTCATCGCGCCGGTTCAGCTCCGCCTGCACGCGCTGCGCGTACTCGCCCTGTTCCGTCAGGCGCTCGGTCAGCGACCGGATCTCCTGCCGGGCGGCAGCCGGTGCGGCGAGCAGCGCCTCGACGCCGCTGGTCTCGACGTAAAGGCTGCCGATGTGCGGGACGAAGGGCTGGTCGGAGGCGACGGCCACCAGGTAGATCGGCCGGGGCAGCCCGACCGAGGCCTCGAACATCTGGGCGTCGCGCTTCTCGAACGTCAGCAACGGCGCGGCTTCGGCCGGCAGCTCCTCCGCGACCAGCGCCGATCCCAGCAGCGGGCGCTGCGCATACATTGCGACGTGGCCGAAATTCTTGCCGAGCAGCCCGCTGAACTCGGCGTGGGTCAGCTCGTGGACGTGGTAGGGGTTCGGGGTGCCGCCCGCCGGGGAGTACACGTCCCGCTCGGGCGAGCTGATGACGAGCATCCCGCCCGGGCGCAGCACCCGGCGCACCTCGGCCATGAACTCGTCGTGCTCGTAGAAGTGCTCCAGCGTCTCGAAGGACACCACGGCGTCGAAGCTCTGATCCGGGCAGGGAATGCGCCGCGCGTCGCCGTGCAGGAAGGTGAGGCCCGGCGCGGCGTAGGCCGCGCGGGCATGCTCGACCGTGTCCTCCGCGACCTCCACGCCGACCACGCTGTTCGCCACCTGGGCCAGCAGGGCGGCGCCGTAGCCCTCCCCCGACGCCACGTCCAGCACGTCCAGGCCGCGGCACAGGCTGCGGGCGAAGAAGTAGCGGTGCAGGTGTTCGATCTCGACCTGTCCCCCCGTCTCCGTCGTCAGCCGCTCGCCCGTCCAGGCCAGCGCGGAGGACGGTGCGGCGCGGTGGAATATCTCACCCATGGTTCAATCCTGGCCTACTCGTTCAGCCGGCCGCTTCGGCCCAGCACGAAGTAGAGGTTGTCCGAAGACAGGCGGCCCGACCGGATCAGCTCCCGCTCCAGGACCATCAGCAGCTTGAGGATGCAGTGGTCGCCGGCGCTGCGGAAGTTCCCCGCCCGGCGCGCCAGCAGCGTGCGCAGCAGCGTGCCGCCCATCGGCGACGCCTCCTGCACCGGGAAGGAGGAGAACAGCAGGCTGCGCAGGTCGGCGCTGCGCGGCGCCTCGCTCGGGTCGGCCCGCGCCACCTCCGCCGCCGTGTCGATGACGAGCGCCGGCTCGACCTCGCGGGTCAAGAGATTGACCCGGAGATGCTCGGGAAAGGACGCGAAGATCTCATCGAGCATCCGCTTGGTCTCATGGGTGATCTGCAGGCGGGACGGGCCGAAGTAGTCCAGCCCCAGGATCACGCCGTCTGGGGCGACGACCCGGTTGAGGAAGGGCAGGAACCGCTCGATGTCGGTGCAGTGGTGCATGGAATGGCAGAAGAACGCCACGTCGAACGCCTCGAATCCCACGGCCTCGGGGTTGTTGTAGTCGAACTGCTGGAACTCCTGGTCCGGGCACAAGCCCAGGAGGTTGTCGTGCGCCCGGGCGAGCAGCGCCGGGTCGTATTCCCGGCAGACAATCCGCCCGACCGGCCAGCCGCGCTGGAGCACAGCCTGCTCGATCTGCCCGGTGCCGCAGCCGAAGGAGACCATGGAGAGCCGGCGACCGGGCACGCCGTCCCGGGCGGCGAGGCGCTCCGCCAGCGGGCGGAGGTGCCGATGGAGGGAGTGATCCACCCAGTCGCCGCCAACCGTGCGGGGCTGGCCGGTATGCAGCTCGGCGACGTGGTCGTGCATGGCCGGGATGCCCATCCAGTCGGTGAGGGTGCGCATCTCCTCCCAGTTCTCGGCCAGGACCTGCCGCCACGTCGAGATGCCTTGTTCGTCTGCCATTAAACTCTGCGTGTCCCCGTTCGCGTGCGGCGCATCGGTATCAGGCCGGATCAGCCTCGTACCACCGCCTGGCGTCAAGTTCCATCGGCGGGGGACGTGGATCTGTCTGGAATCGGCAGTTGATAGAAAGCCGTTATAGACCCCCGTATCTGGCTGAGGCAGAAGTCCGCCGCATGAAGTGGCATGCCGCAGCTCACCTCCGTCGCTCACCAGCAGTCCGGTGGGCCGGATGCTGGGCCGTAAGTTGCTTCTGTTTTTCCTTGTCCGGATGCATCAGCTTGCCGGGGGCACGCTCCATTGCGGGCCTGGTGCATGCGCCGTCCGACACGGCAAGCAGTGCGTTCACTCCCGCACCGACCACCGTGCCGGCCCGGATCGACAACGACCGCATGTTCGTCACCCTGACGTTCCGACGCCCTGATGGCAGCCCACGCCTTGCCCTGGCGTGTGTCAACATGGGCATGGGCGGCCTCAGCCTCGCCCCGGCGCTGCGGGACGAACTCGGGCGCGACCGGCCAGTCTCGTTCAGCATCGGGTCCATGCCCGTCACCGTCGATGCGGCGGCCGTGCTGCCAGCCTCGGCCGAGGATTTCGCCCAGCAACTCGGCCCCATGCCGGTCGAGGCCATCCTGCCAGCCGGCGTGCTGCGCCAGTTCCGAGTGACGCTGGATTATGCTGGGCAAACTCTCACGCTTGCGGAACCATCCGATGCGTCGGCGCCGGGGGTGCCCGTGTCCGTGCGGATGAACAACGGTACCGGGTTGATCAGCGCCGATGCCGAAGTGGACGGCCGCCGCTACCCCGTCGTGATCGACGCCGGGGCCGGCTACAGTTGGTGGCGCGGCGGGGTCGTGCGGGAGTGGCTCGCCGCGCATCCCGACTGGCTCCGTGCCGAGGGCGCCCCGGGCCGGAGCAACCAGGCCATGGTGGATCAGGCGTTCGAGCGAGACGCTACCGTGTTGCGGGTGCCGGCCATGGCGCTTGGCCCTTTGCAGCTCCGCGATGTCGGCATTCTCGGCTCGGGTCCGGCTAGGGGCGGCGTGGTCGGGCTGCTGATCGGGCGCCTGTTCTGGGACGCATGGGAGAAGGGTGCGCCCGGCCCCGTGGCGGGCTGGCTCGGCGGCAACGTGCTGTCCCGCTATCGCCTGACGATCGACTACCGCAACCGCGTCACCTACTGGGAGCAGGTCGTGCCACCCCGCACGGACGAGCTGGACGCGGTCGGCCTTTCCCTCGTCCACACCTCAGACGGCTATCGGGTCGGCGGGCTGGTCCGTCGCGACGGGATTGCGCCGGTGGCTGGGGTGCGCCCTGGCGACCGGCTTGTGACGGTCGATGGACGGGACGCCGCTTCCATGCCGCGAGGTACCCTGCTCGAAGCTCTGCATGGTAAGCCCGGCGACCATCGCCAGATTACCCTCGATCGGGACGGGCGCCGGATTGAGGCCGACCTTCCAGTGAACGCCTATTGAGCCAGCCGACGCTCAAGCGAGGATGATCGCGGTCAACTCGATCTTCACGCGCACTGCCGAAGGAGTGATCGAAAGCCGACATCCAAACTGAGACGTCAACCAACCAGAAGTCCTTTTGCGTTTCAGCATAGCCAGGGTTTAGCATGCCAATCTTTGAACATAGACGTCCGCGCATGAACTTCCATGCTTACAAACTCCCTACCCAGCGCCGGCCATCAGAGGGCTGCGCCGCCGTGGCAAAATGGGTCAGTGCCCGCCGATGACCGCCAAACCGAACGCCGCCGCGCCGGGCCAAACACACGGCATCGCCAAGAAGATCATCGACGAAGTCTCCCCCTTCTTCCATGAAAGCGGGTCGCTGTTTCCCGACGTGCTCTGGAAAATCTTCGACGAGCACCAGGCCGCCCGCGCCCGCGTGTCGGTGGAGACCGGCTGCGGCCTGAGCACGCTGCTGCTGTCCAACCTGAGCGAGCGGCACACCGCCTTCACCCTGCCGTATGGCGACAGCCTGCAGAACACCCAGGCCCACCCCTACATGCGGTCCGAGACGACGAAGTTCGTCATCGGGCCGTCGCAGGTGATGGTGCCGAAGTGGCAGTTCTCCGATCCCGTCGATTTCGCCCTGATCGACGGCCCGCACGCCTACCCGTTCCCGGATTTAGAGTACTACTTCATCTACCCGCACATCCGCCCCGGCGGCGTGCTGGTGATCGACGACATCCACATCCCGACGATCCACCGCCTGTACGAGTTCCTGCGCGACGACGAGATGTGGGAGCACCGAGGCGACGCGCGGACGACGGCGTTCTTCCGCCGCACCACCAGCCCGATCTTCGACCCGCTCGGCGACAACTGGCCGGGCCAGAGGCACAACCGGCGCCGCTTCGCGGTGCCCGAGGCGCTAACGCCCCTGCGCGGCGCCGGGTGGTATCAGGCCGAGTTCGGCGTGCCCGGTCCGAACGCCCCGGTGCCAGCACCCGGCCCGGACCCGCGCGACGGGGAGATCGCGGCGTTGCGGGCGGAGGTGGCGGCCCTCAAGTCCTCCACCACTTGGCGGGCGACGCGCCCCCTCCGCAATGCCGTGGATTGGGCGCGGCGGAGGAAGTAGCGCCGGCCCCGCCGGGTCAGCCCGGCTTCGGAGCCTCGCCGATCTCGTGACACGCCAGCCGTTCCAGCACGCGCACCATGCCGGAATGGTCCCAGGCCTTGCCGCCCGCCGCCGCGGCGGCGTTGAACAGCTCCTGGCAGGTCGCGGTGTTCGGCAGGCTCACGCCCAGCGCGCGGGCGCCGGCGAGCGCCAGGTTCAGGTCCTTCTGGTGCAGCTCGATGCGGAAGCCCGGGTCGAAGCTGCGCTTGATCATGCGCTCCCCATGCACCTCCAGGATGCGCGAGGTGGCCAGCCCGCCCATCAGCGCCTGGCGCACGCGCGCCGGGTCGGCGCCGGCCTTGGAGGCGAACAGCAATCCCTCGGCCACCGCCTCGATGGTCAGCGCCACGATGATCTGATTGGCGACCTTGGTGGTCTGCCCATCGCCGTTGCCGCCGATCAGGGTGACGTTCTTGCCCATCAGCTCGAAGATCGGCTTGACCTTGGCGAAGGCCTGCTCCGGCCCGCCCACCATGATGGTGAGGCTCGCAGCCTTGGCGCCCACCTCGCCGCCGGACACCGGGGCGTCCAGGTAGTCGCAGCCGAGCGCGTTGATGCGGGCAGCGAAGTCCTTGGTGGCGATGGGCGAGATGGAGCTCATGTCCACCACCGTCTTGCCCGGCGAAAGACCACCGGCGACCCCGTTCTCCCCGAACAGCACAGCCTCCACGTCCGGGGTGTCCGGCACCATGGTGATGATGATGTCTGCGGCCGCCGCCACCTCCGCCGGGCTGCCGCAGGCGCGGGCGCCCTGGTCCAGCAGCTCCTGCCTCACCGGGGAGCGGTTGTAGGCGAACACGCTGTGCCCGCCCGCAAGGAGGTGGCCCGCCATGGGCCGCCCCATGATGCCGAGGCCGATGAAGCCGATGTTGCTCATTGTCTCATCCTATCCAGCAGGTCAGCGCGCGGCGGGTTCGAGCACCTTCGGCGGCCCGGAGTTGCCCGTGTCTTGGTTGCCCATGTCCTGGCTTTTGCGGATCGACAGCGACGGGTCAAGGCACAGGATGTCCTCGAACTCGTTGACGCTATCGACCTCGGTGCCCATGGAGATGTTCGTGACCTTCTCCAGGATGAACTCCAGGACCACCGGGACCTGGTGCTCGGCCATCAGCGCCTGGGCGCGTGCGAAGGCGTCGCTGAACTCGTTGGGGCTTTTGACGCGGATCGCCTTGCAGCCCAGGCCCTCCGCGACGGCCACGTGGTCCACGCCGTAGCCGCGCGGCGCGTCGCCGTCCGGCTCGACGTTGATGTTGTCGAAGGCGAGGCTGACCTCGAAGTCCATCTGGAACCCGCGCTGCGCCTGGCGGATCAGCCCGAGGTAGGAGTTGTTCACCACGACGTGCAGGTACGGCAGCTTGTGCTGCGCGCCGACCGCCAGCTCCTCGATCATGAACTGGAAGTCGTAGTCGCCCGACAGCGCCACGATGGGCTTGTGCGGGTCCGCCGCCCGCACGCCGAGCGCCGCCGGCAGGGTCCAGCCGAGCGGCCCGGCCTGGCCGCAGTTGATCCAGTTGCGCGGCTCGTACACCCGGAGGAACTGCGCCCCGGCGATCTGCGAAAGCCCGATGGTGGTGACGTAGCAGGTGTCGCGCCCGAACACCTGGTTCATCTCCTCGTACACCCGCTGCGGCTTCAATGGCACAGCGTCGAAATGCGACTTGCGCAGCATGTTGGCCTTGCGGTGCGCGCAGGCGCCGGCCCACTCCGTCCGGTCCCGCAGGGTGCCCGCCGCCTTCATCTCCCGCGCCACCTCGATGAACATCCCGAGCGCCGCCTTCGCGTCCGACACGATGCCGAAGTCCGGGCCGAACACCCGGCCGATCTGCGTCGGCTCGATGTCCACGTGCACGAACTTGCGGCCACGGGTGTACACCTCCACCGACCCGGTGTGCCGGTTGGCCCAGCGGTTGCCGATGCCGAGCACGAAGTCGCTTTCCAGGAACGTCGCGTTGCCGTAACGGTGGCTGGTCTGCAGGCCCACCATGCCGGCCATCAGCGCGTGGTCGTCCGGAATGGTGCCCCAGCCCATCAGCGTCGGGATCACCGGCACGCCGGTCAGCTCGGCGAACTCCACCAGCAGGTCGGAGGCGTCCGCGTTGATGATGCCGCCGCCGGCGACCAGCAGCGGGCGCTCGGCGGCGTTCAGCATGGCGATGGCGCGCTCCGCCTGGCGGCGGGAGGCGGCGGGCTTGTGGACCGGCAGCGGCTCGTAGGTGTCGTCGTCGAACTCGATCTCGGCCATCTGCACGTCGATCGGCAGGTCGATCAGCACCGGGCCGGGCCGTCCGCTGCGCATGACGTGGAACGCCTGCTGGAACACCATGGGCACCAGCGCCGGCTCCCGCACGCAGACCGACCACTTGGTGACGCCCTTGCTGATCGTCTCGATATCCACGGCCTGGAAATCCTCCTTGTACATCTTGGCGCGCGGCGCCTGGCCGGTGATGCACAGGATGGGGATGCTGTCGGCGAGCGCCGTGTACAGCCCGGTGATCATGTCCGTGCCCGCCGGTCCCGAGGTGCCGATGCAGACGCCGATGTTGCCGGGCTTGGCGCGGGTGTAGCCGTCGGCCATGTGCGACGCGCCCTCCACGTGGCGGGCCAGGATGTGGCGGATGGTGCCGCGCGCCTTGAGCGCGGCGTAGAGCGGGTTGATGGCGGCGCCGGGCACGCCGAAGGCGGTGTTGATGCCCTCCCGCTCCAGCACGCGCACCGCGGCGTCGATCGCTTTCATTCTGGCCATTTTCTGCTCCCGCTCGTCTGGTTTTGCTTAGACCCAGCATCGCGAAGCCCGGCCAAATAAGCCAGAGGATTTGCCAACCTTCCCGCAATGCGGAAACGGCCAGGTATTCCCAAACGAAAACAGTTGTTTGCCGCATTGCGAAATTCTGCCAAACTCGCTATGCAGTGGGGTCAGGAGAGAACCCCGTGCGAGCACCCCGCCCCTCTGCGCAGCCCAGCAAGCCGGCGCGCCCGGTCGCACGCCCTGGGCCGGAGCGGTCGGACCAAGTGCAGTCGCTCGTGCGCGCGCTCGCCATCGTCAACCGGCTCGCCGCGGCCGACGAGGGCGTCACGCTGACCGAGGTGGCGCAGCAGGTCGGCCTCTCGCCCTCCACCGCGCACCGGCTGCTCACGACGCTGGAGCAGGAACGATACGTGCATTTCGACGCCGAGCGGCGGCTGTGGTCCGTGGGCGTGCAGGCCTTCGTCGCCGGCAACGCCTTCCTGAAGACCCGCAGCCTGGTCGGCGCCGCCCGCCCGCACATGCGCGCGCTGATGGAGGAAAGCGAGGAGACGGTGAACCTTGCCGTGGAGGAGGGGGCGGAAGCGGTCTACCTCTCCCAGGTCGAGTGCCGCCAGATGATGCGGGCCTTCGCGCGTCCGGGCGGGCGGGTGCCGCTGCACTGCTCCGGCGTCGGCAAGGCCCTGCTCTCGGCCATGCCGGACGCCGACTTGGCCCGGGTCCTGCACCGCCAGGGCATGGCCCGCATCACCGTCAAGACGATCACCACCACCCCGGCGCTGCGCGGCGACCTCCTGCAGGCCCGTGTGCGCGGCTACGCCATCGACGACGAGGAGCACGCGGTCGGCATGCGCTGCGTCGCGGCACTCATCTTCAACGAGGGGGCGGAGCCGGTCGCGGCGGTGTCGCTCTCTGGCCCCATGGCGCGCATCCCGGACGGGCGCATCCCGCTGCTGGGCGACCTGGTGCGCCGCAAGGCGGACGCGATCACGGCGCAGCTCGGCGGGGAGCTGCCGGGGTGGCGCCTCTAAGAAGACCAGTTCTCGCGGAAGTCGGCGTGCAGGGTGAGCCCGCCGTCCACGAACAGGGTCTGCCCCGTGATGTAGGCCGCGTCGGCCGAGGCCAGGAAGGCGAAGCAGGCCGCGACCTCCGACGCTTCCGCGCTGCGCCCAAGCGGGATGTGCCGCTCGATCACGGCGCGCGCCGCCGGGTCGTCGGCCCATGCGGCGTTCATCGGGGTGAGGGTCGCCCCCGGCGCCACCGCGTTGACGCGGATGCCGCGGCCCGCAAACTCCAAGGCCAAGGTGCGCGTCACGTTGCCGATGGCGCCCTTGCTGGCGGAGTAGCCGAGAAAGCCGGGCTTCGGGATCATCTCGTGCACCGAGGAGTTGTTCAGCACCACGCCGCGCCCTTGCGCCAGGAAGTGCCTGATCGCGGCTCGGGCGCACAGCACGGAGCCGCGCAGGTTGACCGCCAGCACACGGTCGAAATCGGCGATGTCCAGCGCGTCGCTCGCCCCCGGGATCTGCATCCCGGCATTGTTCACCAGCACGTCCAACCCGCCCAGCCCGGCGATGGCCGCCGCCACGAAGCGCTCCACCGCCGCCTCCTCTGCCACGTTGCCCGGCACGGCGCAGTGCGGCCCGGCGGCGACGCGCGGCAGCGAGGCATGGGCCGCAGCCAGCGCCGGCCCGTCGTCACGGTCGTTGAGCGCGACGCGCGCCCCCTCCTCCGCGAAGCGCCGGGCCGCAC
>CAXUJE010000205.1:0-9545 GCA_964251035.1 uncultured Acetobacteraceae bacterium | reverse complement strand
ACATCATCTACGGCTGGGTTTTCTTCTCCCTGGTCATGCTGATGCTGGTCGCGGGCGGGATGCCGTTCCGCGAGGACCCGCCGGCCCCGGCGCCGTCCGGCCAACCCGACGCGGCGCCCGCGGACCGGCCGGCTTGGGCCGCCGCCGCGGTCGTCCTCCTGCTCGCCACCGGCCCGACCGCCGCGATGCTGCTCGCGCGCCAGGTCACGCCGGCCCTGTTCACCGAGGCTCTGGCGTTCGCGGCCCCGCCGGGCTGCACGACCGACCCGGCGTCGGCGCCTGTGCTGCCAGCGCAGCGTCTCACGACCACCCTGTCCTGCGCGGGACAGCAGTTGGTTGTGACCGTCGAGGCGTTTCCGCGCCGCTCCACCGCGAACAGCCTGATGCGGGAGCGCCGGCGCATCACCGGCGAACTCTCGGCCGAGGAGGCGACGGTCGCCGCGCTGCCGACGGCGCAGGCGGCGGGCGACTGGTCGCTGATCCACACGGTCGGCCCGGCCCGCACCGTCGCGGTCGCGAGCTGGGTCGGCGGCGCGCCGGCCCAGGACGGCATGGCCGGCCGCATCCGCCAGGCCCGCGACAGCCTGTTCGGCACCGCCTTTGCCCCGGTCCTGGTCACCGCCGTGGTCGAATCGCCCAAACGGCTCAACCCCGCCGAGCAGCAACGGGTGGACGCCCTGCTGGGCCGCTTCGTGGACGCCCAAGCCGACCTGACCGCGCAACTCGCGGCGGCGGCGCTGAGCGCGCAGGAGTAGCCGGACGCCGCGTCATGCAGGCGGCCCTGCCCCGTGCGCGTCGAGGATAGGGCGGACAAACGCTGCCAGGTCGCCGCCTGGGAACAGGTGCCCGGCGACGCCAGCCGCCGCGGCGGCGGCCATGTCGGTCGCCTGATCGCCGACCAGCGCGCACCGCCCAGAGTCGAGTTCCCAGGCGCGCAGCAGATCCAAAATCATGCCGGGCTGCGGCTTGCGCCAGGAGCTGCCGCGCCGATAGGCCGCAACAGTGGCCTCGGGGTGGAACGGGCAGTAGCGCACGTCGTCGATCGTGCCGCCGGATCGCAGCACTTCGTCCAGCATCCAGCGGTGCAGGTCCTGCACCGCCGCCTCGTCATACAGGCCGCGCGCGACGCCGGACTGGTTGGTGACGACGAAGACGTGCCAGCCGCGGGCATGGGCCAGGCGGATTGCCGCCTTGGCGCCGGGCATCCACTCGAAGCGGTCCCGCGTGCCCACCCAGCCATGGTCGATGTTGCACACGCCGTCCCGGTCGAGGAACAGCGCGGGCCGGGCCAGCCGCCGGGGCAGCTCGGACTGGGCGCGCTCGAGGTCGGGCGGGACGCCAATGTCGATGAACCAGCCCGCGCTTTCCGTCCCGCGCAGCAGGCCGTCGCGGGCCAGGCCCGGCAGTACGTCCCGCTCCAGCGAGCACACCGCCGCCGTGCGGTCCACCACCCGTCGGTCCAGCCGGTAGATGCCGCCGTTGATGAGGCCGGCGCAAACCGAAGCGGTTTCGCCGGGCGAGCCGGGCGGCGGGCGCTCCCGGAACGCCGTGACGCGGTCGCCGTCCGTCTCGACCACGCCGTAGCGCGAGGCGTCCGCCAGGCGGCGCAGCGCCAGGCGGCCCATGACGCCAGGCTCGGGGACGAGCAGCGGGGCCAGGTCGCAGTCGAGCAGCGAGTCGCCGTTCAGCAGCAGGAAGCTGTCGTGCAGGTGCTCCCGGGCATGGTGCAACGCGCCGCCGGTGCCGGCACGGACCGGCTCCTCGCTGACGGTCAGCGTCATGGCCCGCGGCAGCCGCTCACGCAGGTCCTGCAGGCCTGCTTGCAGGACCTCCGACAAGTGGCCGGTCAGCAGGAGCACGTCGGTGACGCCGTAGCGCGCCACCTCCCGCAGCAGCCAGGCCAGGAACGGCCGGTCGCCGACCGTCAGCAGCGGCTTCGGGGTCCTTGCCGTGGCGGGGCCGAGGCGGGTGCCAAGGCCGCCCACCAGGACGGCGCACTGCCGGATCGTCAACGGCCGCTCAAACCACCACGGCCGTCTTGACGAGCCGCATCAGCAGGCCGGTGTAGAGGATCATCGGCACCGACACCGCCAGCGCGAACACGCCGATCGCCAGGGCGCGCCGGCCAAACGGCACGGTTTCCCCCAGGAACGACACGCCGCCCACCACCAGGAAGCCCATGGCGCGCAGGTCCTCGACCGTGTGGAACGACTGGTCCATCTGCACGAGCAGCAGCGCCAGGCCGACCCCGGCGGCAAAGCCCGCCGCCAGCACGCCGGACATCAGCAGCACCCGCTTGGGCGCGACGGGGTTCTGCGGGACCTGCGGGGGGTCGATGACCTGCACCTTCACCTTGTCCCCGTCCGCCTCCGCCGCGCTTGAGATGCGCATCGACTCGCGGCGGGCCAGCAGGTCGTCGTAGTTCCGGCGCAGCACCTCGTAGTCGCGGTTCACGTTGGCATAGTCCGCCTGCAACTGCGGCGCCCCCCGGGCGATCTCCTCCAGGCGGTCGCGCTCGCGGGTCGCATCCTGGATCTGCCTCTGCAAGGAGGCGATCACCGCGTCGTTCTCGATGTTGCGCACCTTGAGCTGCTCGAAAACCGGATTCGGGACCGAACGGTTGCGCGGCCCGCTGCGCGGCGCAGTGCCGGAATCGCTGCTGCCCGCGCCACCCGACCGCAGGGCTGCGACCAGGTTGCGCTGCGCCACCACGTCCGGGCTTTGCTCGGTGTAGCGCAGCCGCAGCTCCTGCAGCGTGCGTTCGGCCTCGTGCAGGCGCGACGGGCCGCCAGCGATGCCGCCGCCATCAGTATCGGTCACGATGAGCTGTGGCGTGGTGGACAGCTCGTGGGCCAGCGCCTCGCGCCGGGCGATCGCATCCAGCAACTGCCCTTGCAGGGCACGGACGTTGCCCTGCTGCGCTTCAAGCCGCGACGCGCCGCCGTCCCCGGCCGGAAGGATATCGACGTACTTGGCGCGGAACTCGGCCCGCTTGCGTTCGGCCTCCTGCAACTGGCGTTCGTACAGGGCAATCTGCGCAGCCAGGAACTTGCCGGCGTTTTCAAGGTCGTTCCGGTTGTTGCCGGTCTTGCTCTCGACAAACGTGGTCAGCATCGTCCGCACCACGTCGAACGCCAGCTTGGGCGACGTGCTGCGGTAGGCGATGGTGAACAGGTTGCGCGTCTGCGGCGTGATCCGGATGTCGGCGGCAAGCTGGGCCACCAGCGATTCGCGGTCGGCCGCGCTTTTCAGGTCCAGTTCAAGGTCGGTCTTGGAGATCAGCTTTTCCAGGTTCGGCCGGCTCAGCAGCGTGCGCTGCAGCACGTCGAGCTGGGCGGCCGAGGAGCTGTCGACCGCGATGCCGCGCAGCAGCGGCGTGAGCACCACATCGGCATCGACGTAAAGCCGGGCGCTCGCCTCGTAGGTGTTCGGGATGGTGAACGTCACGGCCCAGCCGACCACGCAGACCAGCCAGGAAAAGAACACCGCCGGCCAGCGGTAGCGCCAAGCCGCCGTAACCTGCTTGCGCAGCAAGACCTGCAATGCGTGCATCGATGCGTAAACTCCAGAGCCTGAGCCGTCTGCGGCTTAGTTCGTCGCCGGGCCGATCAGAACCAGCTTTGCGGGATGATCAGCGTGTCGCCCGGCAGCATCGCGACGTTCTGGTCGATGTCCCCGTCCCGCAGCAGGTCGCTCAGCCGGACCTTGAGGGTCTGCCGCGTACCGCCCACCTCGCGCACGATCACCGAGCTGTTGCCCGCGGCGTAGCGGGTCAGGCCCTTGGTCTGGATCATCACGTCCAGCACCGTCATCTTGTCGCGGTACGGGATGGCCAACGGCTCCGTCGCCTCCCCGATGACCCGGATCTGCCGGTCCAAGGGACCTACGAACCCGCTGACGATCACCGAAACGTTCGGCTCCTTCACGTATTCCTTGAGCTTCCCTTCAATGTCCTTGGCCAGCGCCGTGGGCGTCTTGCCGGCAGCGGCGATGTCGGGGATCAGCGGCAGCGAAATCCGCCCATCCGGGCGCACGGCGAGGTTCGGCACGCTGAGTTGCGGGGACTGGTACACGAACACGCTCAACTGGTCGCCGGGTCCGATCAGGTAAGGCGCGCTCGCCACCAGCCCGGTCGATGGCCGGACGGCCGATGCGTCTGGGGCGCCACCCCGGTGGCAACCCGCCAGCATCGGCACGGCCAACACCAGCGCCGCGGCCCAGCGCCAGCCCGTTCGCCTCATATCCTTGGCCACCATCATCGCCCCGTCTTCACCCTAGAATCGTCTTCGCCCCGATCCATCCAACAACCGGGTCAAGCCCGCCCATCCCGCGCCGCGCTGATAGGCGCGGAAGGAGTTGAACCCCCGGCCTCTGCCATGTGATGGCAGCGCTCTGCCACTGAGCTACACGCCTGGACCGCGACGGCACCGGACTATGCCACAGGATTGCTGCTAACTTACACTAAATCGCGCACAAACGATGCGCTTGACGATTCTTAACCCGGGGTGGCGTGCTCGGGCGATGCCCACATGGGCAGCGCCGCCAGCGTCGCCGCCAGGCCGTCGGCCAACGATGTCCGTGCCTTGATGCCGAGCGTCAGGGTCGCGAGCCGCGGCGATCCCACGGACTGCGCGATGTCGCCGGGGCGCGGCGGCCCGCGCCGGATCACCGGCTGCCGCCGGGTCGCGACGCCAATGGCGTGCGCCAGCTCCGCCACCGAGGTTTCCTGCCCCGTGCAGACGTTCAGCAGGTAGGCGCCGGGCTGGTCGGCAAGGTGCTGCATCCCGGCGACCAGGTGCTTCACCACATCGCCCACGAACACGAAGTCCCGGGTCTGCGAGCCGTCCCCGTGCAGCGTCACCGGCTGGCCGGCCCCGATCGCGTTGGCGAAGATCGAGATGACGCCGCTATAGGGCGAGGACGGGTCCTGGCGCGGCCCATAGACGTTGAAGAAGCGGAACCCGACCGACGGCACGCCGTGGACCAGCAGGCCCACCCCGGCGTGCTGCTCGGACCCCAGCTTGTCGGCGCCATAGGCCGTGCGCGGCGCCGGCATGGCGTCCTCCCGCGCCAGCCCCGTCACGTTGCCGTAGACCGCCGCCGAGGACGCATAGACCACCGGCATGCCGCCGAGCGCCCGGGCGGCGTCGTACACCGTGATCGTGCCGCCCAAATTGACCCGGTGGGTGCCGAGCCAGTCCTCGTTCGCCCGCACCACGGACGCCACCGCTGCCAGATGGAAGCAGCCGGACGCGCCGCGCAGCGCACGCCGGACCGCGGCCGGGTCGCAGACATCGCCGCGCAACACCTCGCAGCGCGGGTCCAGGTTCTCAGCCCGTCCGGTCGAGAAGTCATCCAGCACGCGCACATGATACCCCTGGGCCAGCAATGCGTCCGCCAGGTGCGATCCGATGAAGCCGGCGCCGCCGGTGATCGTGTAGGTCGTCAATCCTGCCTCCGTTGCGCGGCGTGCCGACATCCGAGAGACACCGGCCCGCGGCCGCCGGCGTGCCGGCCGCTCATTCCCCGGCCGCTCATTCGACCGTGACGCTTTTCGCCAGGTTGCGCGGCTGGTCCACGTCCGTGCCGCGCAGCACGGCGGTGTGATAGGCCAGCAACTGCGCCGCGATCGCGTGCAGGACGGGGGCGACGAACGGGTCCACCGTCGGCAGCTCGATCACCTCCGCCGAGATCGACTGCAGCTTGGCGCAGCCGGCGGCGTCGCTGAGCACCACCACCTGGCCGCCGCGGGCGCCGGCCTCCTGCACGTTCGACGCCGTCTTCTCGAACAGCGGGCCGGACGGCACGATGGCCAGGATCGGCACCTGCCGGTCGATCAGCGCGATGGGGCCGTGCTTCATCTCCCCGGCGGCATAGCCCTCCGCGTGGATGTAGCAGATCTCCTTGAGCTTCAGCGCCGCCTCCAGCGCGATGGCATGGCAGGCGCCGCGGCCCAGGCACAGCACGTCCCGTGCTTCCGCCATCCGCTCCGCCAGGCGCTGGATCGGGGCGACGTTCGCCAGCACCTCCCCGGCCTTGGACGGCAGCTCCAGCAGCGCCGCGACCAGGGCCGCTTCCCGCGCCTCGGTGATGGTGCCGCGCGCCCGGGCGGCGCCGATGGCGAGGCACGCCAGCACGGTCAGCTGTGCCGTGAACGCCTTCGTGCTGGCAACCCCGATCTCCGGCCCGGCCACCGTCTCCAGCACCACGGCGCTCTCGCGCGCCATGCTGCTCTCCGACACGTTCAACACCGACACAACGTGCTGCCCCGCCTGCTGCATGTAGCGCAGCGCCGCCAGCGTATCGGCGGTTTCGCCGCTCTGGCTGACGAGCAACCCGACGCCGCCGACCGGCAGCGGCGGCGCGCGGTAGCGGAACTCGCTGGCGACGTCGATGTCGGTCGGCAGCCGCGCCAGCTCCTCCATCCAGGTGCGCCCGGCAAGGCCGGCGTAGTAGGTGCTGCCGCAGCCGGCCACCGTCATGCGCGGCACCTTGGCCCAGTCGAACGGCAAGCTCGGCAGCAGCACACTTCGGGTCGCCGGGTCGAGCATGCGCGCCAGCGTCTGGCCGATGGCGGCCGGGTGCTCGTGCAGCTCCTTTTCCATGAAGTGGCGGTAGCCGTCCTTGCCGACCACGGCGCCGGTCTGCACGGTCAGCCGCACCTCGCGGCTCACGCTTTGCCCGGACGGCCCGAAGAACGCCGCCCCTTCCCGCGTCACCACCGTCCAGTCACCGTCCTGCATGTAGGCGATGCGCCGGGTCATCGGCGCCAGCGCCAAGCTGTCGCTGCCGAGGTACATCGCCGTCTCGCCAAACCCCACCGCCAGCGGCGCGCCGTGCTGCGCGCCCACCATCAGTTCCGGGTGCCCGGCGAACACCATGGCGAGCGCATACGCCCCTTCCAGCCGGGCGAACGCCCGCCGCGCCGCGTCCACCGGGTCCATACCCTGGCGGAGATGCAGGTCCACGAGCTGCGCCACCGTTTCCGTGTCCGTCTCGGTCTCGAACACCTGGCCCTCCGCCTCCAGCTCGGCGCGCAGCTCGGCGTGGTTCTCGATGATGCCGTTGTGCACCACGCTGACGCGGGGCGTGCCGTGCGGATGCGCGTTGCGCTGGGTCGGCGCGCCGTGGGTGGCCCAGCGCGTGTGGCCGATGCCGACAACGCCCGGCAGCGGCTCCCGCTCCAGCACCTCGGCGAGGTTGGCGAGCTTGCCTGGCGCCCGCCGGCGCTCGATCCCCTCCCCCAGCAGCGTGGCGATGCCCGCGCTGTCGTAGCCGCGGTACTCCAGCCGCCGCAGCGCCTCCAGCAGCAGGGGAGCCGCAGGTTCAATGCCGATCACGCCAACGATGCCGCACATGGCTTGTCCCCTCCGATCAGTGTGATGCCCGCGCCCGCCCGGGACTGCGGGCTTCACGCGGCCATGATGCCGAACACGCTATCCTAGACAACAAAAAGGCAAACAGGCTTCGCGGCCTGAGATGAACTTGCCCATACCTTACCACTTGCTGGCTTATTTCTCCAGCAAAATATAATAATTTTGACATGGATGTGATTATGCAAGCCGATTGAGCGCGCCCCGAAGCGCCGCGCCGGCGGACTGCCGCGCCAAGGCCAGCAGCCCCCGGGAGTCGCGGGGGTTGGCCAGCAGCACCCCGATCCGCCGCCGCCGCAGCCCGGACCACGCGGCCTTGTAGGCGTCGTCGCCCCGGCCGAAATCAATCTCCGCGACGCCCTCCCTCAGCAGGCCCTGGATCATGTGCCCGGTCAGCACCGTGCCCGGCGACAGCGGGCGCCAGGCGTCGTCATGGGCCAGCTTCAGCACGGTGGCCGAGCCGCCCACCACCGTCCAGTATTGCGCCGCCACCGCCTGCGCGCCAGACCACAGGACGCCCAGCCGCAGCACGCCCGCCGCGGCGGCGCGCGGCAGCAGCGCGGCGGTGAAGCCGGGCGCGGCCTCCTGCGGCTTCCAGCTTCGCCGATACACGTCCTCGTACGCCGCCATCGCGCGCTCCAGGCCGTCGCGCGACCGCACAAGCTCGATCCGCACCCGGCGGTCGCGGGCGCAGGCGCGGGTCTTGCGGCGGATCGTCTCGCGCAGCACGCCCGGACGGGCGGCCAGGTAGTCCTGCCAGCCGCACCCCGCGACCGGCTGGTGCCAGTTGCCGAAATGCTCGAACCGCCGGGCAAGGAGGCCGCCGTCCCGCAGGCCCGCGAGCAGCGGCGGCAGCCCGGGCCATGACGGATCAAGCGCGTCGAGCACCAGCGTCGGCCAGCGCCGGCAATACGCGCCCAGCGCCGCCCCAGCCCGGCGAACGTCCCGGTCGGCGAGGCCCCGGGCCAGCAGCGGCTGGAACAGGCAGGTATAGACCGTCGACAGCCCGCGCACCTGGCAACCCGGCCCATGCAGCAGCGGCAGCATCGCCGCCGGCCGCCCGGCGTCGCGGCACAGCAGGAACTCGGCGCGGCAGCCCGGCGGCAGCGCGGCCTCCACCGTCGCCTCGAACCACGCGCGGCTCGACTGGAACCCTGGCCCGGCGGCGAACAGCGCGTCCCATTCTGCAGAAACCTCATGAAGCTCGGCCGCGGTCACGTCGGGCGTCATCGCCGGGCCGCGTAGTAGGCGAGGCCCACCCATTCGTGCATGGCGAAGAAGCTGTTGACCCAGGCGGAGGTCCTCGGCAGGAACTCGCTCGCCCGGAGCTTCGGCCATGGGTCCGGGCGGACCGGCGCCGGCACGGCGTCGATGCCGGCCCGCTCGAACGCCAGCAGCGAGCGCCGCATGTGCCAGGCGTGGGTCACCAGGTACACGCGGCTGATGTCCGCGCCCTTGAGCATGGACGCGCTGTACTCGGCGTTCTCCCAGGTCGTGGGCGACGCTGCCTCGGTCCAGCGGACAGGGACGTTGAAGTCCGCCGCCAGGCTCTCGGCCATCAGCGCGCCCACGGTCAGCGGCAGGTCATCGACGGTGCCGCCGGTCACCAGAACCGGCAAGCCCGTCCGCCGGTGCAGCGCGGCGCCCGCGCGCACCCGCTCCAGGCTGAGGCTGCCCAGGCTGGCGCCGGGCGGGCCGGCCAGACGGTCCACGTCGCCGCCCAGCACGACGATGGCCTGGGGCGGCTCGCCGGGCGCCGCGGGCGGCACGTCGAGCGACGCCAGCAGCGCCAAGCCACGCCCGGCGCGGCCCCGAAGCAGCACCAGCGCCAGCAAGGCCGCAAGCGCCAGGCCGGGCGGCGGCAGCGCCAACGCCGTGAAAACCGTGTTGACCGACAAAGTGACTCCGGGAGGCGAGCGCCTTCTCTGCCCGATTTCGGCAAGTCGCGAAAGTTATGAAATATAGAGGGAAAACTACTGGAGGTTGTGCCTTGTCTTAGCATCCGGGCTATGTCTCGGCTATCCCATGCCCACAGACCCACCCCGGATTGTCCTGTCCCGCCCTAAGCTCGACGCGCCCGGCCTGGCCGTGTTGGGCGCGCGCTGGCGCCTGCTGGAAGCCGCGGCCGCCCCGGCCCCGGCGCGGGGGGCCCGGGCGCGCCGGGCCGCGGCG
>CAXUJE010000204.1:0-9576 GCA_964251035.1 uncultured Acetobacteraceae bacterium | reverse complement strand
GCTTGGCGGTGGCGGCCGCCGGGGCGTGGCTGGCAACGGCGCGGCCGGGCGGCGCCGCGCCGGCGCTGCGTGCCGATCCCGCGGTTCCCGATTTCACTGCCGCGATCTGCAACGCGCATCCGCCCCGGCTCGCCCATGCCTATGCCCGTGGGATCGGGTTCGTGGCGCCGGGCAGCATCGTCGCCGTTGCCGACTCCAACATCAGCAGCGAGGACCATGCCGAACTGCTGTTCAAGCTGGGCCTGCTGGAAGGGCACCTGATGGTCGGGCGCGAGCTGATCGACGCCAAGCAGACCGAACTGGCCCTGCCGCACTTCGGCCACCCGATCCGGGAACTGTACGACGACATCTCCGGCGAGCTGACCCGGCGGGGCGTCACCGGCTTCGACGGCGAGCTGATCGCGCTGGAGGCGCTGGCCGCCGGCAAGCCGACCGACCCGGCGACCACGGCGCAGTATAACAAGGTGATCGCCATCATCGCCGCCGTGCGCGCCACGGTGCCCGCGGGGCTGCTCGACAACGAACGCTTCATGCTGGGCGTGCTGGGGGAGGTCGCGACCATCTCCGCCGAGGACTACAGCGAATCCATCGAGAGCAACCGCATCGAGAAGCCGGTCGAGTACCACGACAGCCGCGGCTACCTGGAATACGCCGACCGGGAACTGCGCCGGCTGGAAGGGCGGCCGGCCCTGCGCGGCGACCCGGGCCTCACGCTCGCGCGGGCCAAGCTCACGGAGATGCGCGCCGTCACCGGTCCGCTGCTGCCGCCGGAACGCCCGCGGATGTCAGTCGCCGCCTACAAGGAGATCGTCGCGCAGTTCAAGCAGGCATCGGCGGCGGCGCGGGCCTGATCCGGCAGCGGCCCGCTTAGAGGGTCTGATCCCTTGCACGGCGTTTATTCCGACACCGCCCTGGTGCTGCCGGGCGACTGGCTGGTCTGGCTGGCGACCAGCGCCGTCCGGATGGCGCTCTACCGGCTGCAGGGCTGGCACGGGCCGCTCCGGCTGCTGCACGTCGGCGGCAGCGCCGTGTTCTTCGGCGCCATCGTGCTGCTGGACTTGCGGTTGCTCGGCCTGCTGGGCCGGGACATCGCGCTCGACGCGCTGGCACGGATCGTGCTGCCCGTCACCCATGCGAGCTTCGCGGCTGCGATGCTCTCGGGGGTGCTGCTGTTCCTGTACGACCCGATCCAGACCGGCAGCCATAGCTGGTTCCTGCCCAAGCTGCTGCTGCTGACCGCCGCCATGGCCAACGCGGCGGTGTTCAGCTTCCCCAAGCGCACCGGCCTGCGATCCATCGGCGGCGGCGCGCTGACCCGGCACGCCCGGCTGGCGGGCGCCCTGTCGCTGGTCCTGTGGACCGGCGTGATCGCCACCGCGACCGCGAACCACGAGGAACGGCCCCTGGTGCGCGGGCGCAGCATCAGCCGACCCTCCTTGACCGTGGAATAAAATCCGTCAATAGGGATTAACAGCCAAGTCCAATGGATTCATGGTGTTGGCACCCGTGTGACGGAGTCCGTGTGCCGACTCGACCGCTTCGCACCCATCAGGCCCACGTGGCCGCCATTGTCCAGGCCATCGCCGCCGGCGAGGCCGCGGGCGTTGCCGACATCCTGGCGGCCGTCACCCCCGGCGGCGGCAAGAGCCTGCTGCCGGTGATCGCCGGCGCCGCGCTGGTCGGCGCGGGCGTCATCGACCGCATCTGCTGGGTGGTGCCGCGGGACAGCCTGCGCCTGCAAGCGGAGGAGGCGTTCGCCGACCCGGTTTGGCGCACCGCGCTGGGCCACGCCTTGTCGGTCCGCGCCGCCGGCAACGACCCGGACCCATGCCGCGGCCTGGCCGGCTACGTCACGACCTATCAGGGCGTCGCCGCCGCCCCGGACCTGCATTTGGCCGAGTTCCGCCGGCATCGCTACCTGCTGATCGTGGACGAGGTGCACCACCTGCCGGCGCTGTCCGACATGACGCCGGAACCGCCAGTGCCGGGCGCCGAGGCCGGCGCCGACGAGGCGTCCGGCTGGAGCCGCGCGCTGCAGCCCTTGCTGGAGACCGCGCGGCTGCGGCTCCTGCTGTCCGGCACGTTGGAGCGGGCGGACGGACGCGGCATCCTATGGCTGCCGTACCGCGCCGGGCAGCGGGCGGCGACGCGGGAGGTCGATATGGCGGCGCCGGGCTGGGCCGTGGTCGGCTACAGCCGCGCCCAGGCCCTGGCCGAACGCGCCGTGCTGCCGGTGACGTTCGGCGCGCTGGACGGGGAGGCGCGCTGGCTCGACCCGGAGATCAAGCAGCCCGACGGGTCGCCTGCGGAAGTCGGGCCGCACCGGCTGTTCGGCCACTGGCCGACGGAGACGACGCGCCCGGCGCTGTTCACCGCGCTGCGCACCGGCTTCGCCGACGAGCTGCTGCGCCAGGCGTTCGACGCGACGCGCCGGCTGCGCGCCAGCCGCCGGGCGGAGCGCGGGGAGGGCAGGGGGCTGGGCAAGCTGCTGGTGGTCGCCCCGGACCAGGCGTCCGCCCGGCGTTATCAGGACATCGTGCGCGGCTGGGTGCCGCGGGCGCAGCAGGACACCGTGCGGCTCGCCACCAGCGACGAGCGCGACGCGCGGGAAACGCTGGCGAGCTTCCGCCTCCGGGTCGAGCCGACGATCCTGGTGACGGTGGCGATGGCCTATGAAGGGCTGGACGCGCCGGAGGTCGCGGTCGTCGCGGCGCTGACCCACATCCGCAGCCGGCCCTGGCTGGAGCAGATGGTCGCCCGCGCGACGCGGGTCGATCCGCACGCCGGGCCGTACGCGGCGCAGCGCGCCCTGGTGTTCCACCCGGACGACCCGCTGTTCGCCCGCTTCCGCCACCGGGTCGAGACCGAGCAAGGGACGCTTGCCCGGACGCCGAAGCCGAAGCGCCAGAGCCAGTTGCCGCTTTGGCTGCAGCGCCTGGACGCGGCGGAGCCAGCGGGCGGCATCGTCCCGCTCAGCAGCAACGCGCTGGCGCTGCGCTACGCCGTGCTCAAGCCCGGCCCCGACTTCACCGCCAGCCCGCCGGACGCGCAGGACGAGATGCTGGAGCCGCCGAGCGTGGCCGAGCGACGCCTGCGCCGCCGGATCGGGGAGATGGTGGCGGCGCAGGCGGTGGAGGACGAGGGCGCCCTGCAGGGAGGGCGCGGCCAGGGTGGGTACCATCGCTACAATGCGGTGCTGAAGCGCGTGCTGGGCAAGAGCCGGGCGGCGATGACGCTGCAGGAGCTGGAGGCCGCCGTCGGCTGGCTGGAGCGCAACCGCCTGCATGACAGCCTGCACCTGCTGGACGGCGATGCGCGCTATGCCTGGACGGCGCGGCAGCGCGGCGAGTGGGTGCCGCCTGTTGGCCGCACCGCCGCGCGGCGCGGGTGAACTCTCATGGTTGTGATGCAGTGCAGCAATTCCTGACGAAGCCGGGCTTGCATTCTGTCCTGGCAAAGCCGATGTAGCGGGTGCAGCACGGTGGCTTGCCATAGTGCTGCAGGACGTTTCCTCCCTAAACTTGGCGGTGCCTTCGGGCGCCGCCTTTTTTTCGTGGCATCGCATAACGAATTTTGGGGTGGGAGAACGGTCGCAGCCGAACCGGGAAACCTGATGTGTTCTCGCGATAACTTCGGAATAAGCACCGGAACCAGGGCAGGTATGTATGTGCCCATCGCCGCTCATCCTATTCCCCGTCAGGGAATCAAGACCGCCGAGGCCTTCCCTGTCCATCGCGACTTAGCTTAATCAGCACCGTTCCTGTGAGATCAGGCGCCGTCTACGCCGCATATGCACGAAGCCTCGCATGGCTTGCGGTCCTGGCAGCCGCCGTTGTCAGTGTTTCGAACATCGTGGCAGCAGTGTTCAGCAGTCACGTCCATAGCAACCCGCAAAGGCTGCTCTAAGGGCGGTCGGGGCACGGGAGCCAATGCTAAAGGCCCCGTGCCGAAACTGCTCAGTGCGCAGCGATGAAGCTACCGATCCGGGGCAGGATCTCGCCCCGCCACTTGCGGCCATTGAAGATGCCGTAATGGCCGACGCCGAGCTGCAGGTACTGCTCCCGCCGCTCAGAGGGGATGCCACGGCAGATGGTCTGCGCCGCGATGGTCTGGCCAGGGGCGGAGATGTCGTCCAGCTCGCCTTCCACGGTCATCAGCGCCGTATGCTCGATGGCGGACGGCGTGACCGGCTCGCCCCGGACCGTCATGCGGCCGTCCGCGAGGTCGTGCTTCTGGAAGAACGTCTCCACGGTTTGCAGGTAGTAGCTGGCAGGCACGTCCATGACGGCCAGGTACTCGTCATAGAACCGGCGGTGCGCCGCGGCACTTTCCTCGTCGCCGCGCACCAGGTGGTCGAACATCTTGCGATGCGCCGCGATGTGGCGGTCCGGGTTCATCGAGATGAAGGCGGCGAGCTGCAGGAAGCCCGGATAGACCCGGCGGAACCCGCCGGGGTGCCACGGCGGCACCGTCGTGGTCACGTGCCGCTCGAACCACTGGATCGAATGCTCCTGCGCAAGCTTGGTCACGACGGTCGGCGCCGCGCGGGTGTCCACGGGACCCCCCATCAGGGTCATGGTGCGCGGCTGCGCCGGGTCATTGCGGGCGGCCATGAGCGAGACGGCTGCGACCACCGCCGGCGCCGGCTGACAGACGGCGACGACGTGCGTGTTGGGGCCGAGGTGCTGCAAGAAGCTGATCACGGTCTCGATATAGCTGCTGAGGTCGAAGTCGCCGTGCAGAAGCGGCACGATCCGGGCGTCGCGCCAATCGGTCACGAACACCTCGAACCCGGCCTCCACCATGTCCTGCACCGTGCCGCGCAGCAGGGTCGCGTGATGGCCGCTCATCGGCGCCACCAGGAGCACGCGCCGGCCTATGGCGCCGGGCGCCTGGAAGCGCAGCAGCCGGACGAAGGGCTGGTCCAGCTCGACCGTCTCGTGCAGCGGCTCCTCGGCGCCGCGGCTGACCTTGATGTTCCAGTCCGGCTTGCCGCGAGGCCGCAGCACGTCGTTCGCCACGTCGGCCCAGGCCACGACGGCGCGGGTGCCCCAGGTCAGCGCCTCCGGCCCTGGCGCCGCGCGCAGCAGGGTGCTGGCGGCTTGTGCCCAGGCGCGGGCCGGCAACAGGGACGCCGCGGCGGCGTCGTGCAAAGCGTAGATCATCAGGGGCTTGTCTCACATTTGATGCAGCGGGGCTAAGTGTCTCGCTGGTTGGATATAGGGAGCGGGAGAAGCAAGTCATCTTGGCGCGGCGCGGAGGGTTTCCGCCGCGGTGTTGCGGCGGCGCCGCGGAGGCGGAGCAGCTCATCCAGTACCCGGTCCATCGTCTGCCAGATCGGCTCCTCCCCGATGCGTTCCTTCATGATCAGCCGGTGCGCAGCGAGCGTCACGTTCAGCGTGCCGCGCGTCGTCTCCGGCCGGGCGGAGCGCATCTGCACCAGCGCCTTCTCGACTTCGTCCAGCGGCAGCGCCATGGCTTCGGCGATGGCGTCCGGCTCGGCGCCGGCCCGGCGCATGCGGCGCGCCTCGCTGACCTGCTTGGCCGACAGCGCGATGGAGGGGCGCAGCAGTTGCGTGCGCCGGGACATCTCCCCCGACCCGCTGCCGGGCGCCTTGCCCTTAAACGCCATCGGAGGAACGGTCCATGCAGGCCATCATCCGCCTCGCAAGCTGATCCCGCCGCCAGTCGGCAGGCGCGTCCCGGTGATATAGGGAGCCAGGTTGAACATCAGGAGCACAGCCGCGTGCGCGCCATCGCATTTATTCCTCTTCCGCAGCATGGCAGGGCAGCCCTGCCCGCAGGGCATGACTACGCGCCCGGGATGAAGATCAGGTAAACGCAGCCTCCCTCGCCGCAAGGACATCCGTCGGCGCGCGGCATTGCGCCGGCCAACGCCTGGCACTAGCCTTGCCGCCCCGGGGAGTTTATTGGCATGCCAAGCAACGAGTTGGAAACGATCGCGACCTCCATCCAGGACGCCCTTCACCGTGCCTACGCGCTGGGCCGGAGCGACGCGCTGCGGCGGGTGGTGGAGATGGTCCAGGCGGATGAGCTTGGGTCGAAGACGGTCGCGCTGCTGAGCCATAGCGAGCCGCCCGCCGCGGAGGCGCCGCATGGGGAGGCCGAGCACGTCGAAGCCCAGCCCATCCAGTTGCCGCATGTGGAGGCCGAAGCCGACGCCGCTGCTCCGGGCGATGCGGCGCATAACGACAACGCCGAGCGCGCCGGCACGTCCCGGCCAGAGGAGCGGGCCTCGGCCCCGCCTGCCTCCATGAAGGATTTCCTGCTGGACTACCTCTACCCGCTCGGCGCCAAGAAGTAGCGGTCCCATGTCGGTTGAAGCGCATCACGCCCGGGCCTTGCTGGAAGACGCGCAGCTTGCGCTCGACCGCGTGCACCGGGCGGCGATCGCGGCCAATGCCGGCGAGCTTCGGCGCGGCCTCGATTTGGCGGTCACGGCGTTGCAAGAGGCCGGGTCGGCCGGGCTGGGCACGGAAGCGGACCAGGCGATCGGAGCCGTGCGGGCCACCCTGGAAACGGCGCGGACCGACCTCAACGGCGGCGCCCTGGTGGAGATGGAAAAACTGATCGAGGCGGCCCGCGCCAGCCTGGCGAAGCTCTGACCCTTGCCGCCGCTTATGGCGGCTCCGCAGCGTAGATCGTCAGGTCAAGCTGGCGCCCGGTCGAGTAGTCGATCCCAGCGACCTGCGCCAACGCCCGGGGCGCCACGCCCAGAGCCTGCATCTGGGCATGGAACGCCGCCTGTTCCCGCCCGCCGATCAGCGCAAGGCCGCAGGACCGCTGGCTCGCGAGGTGGTCGGCGGCAGCCGTGGCGTTGACCAGCCTTGTGTTCCTGCCAACCTCGAACACCAGGCTCGGCTCGCTGTAGGACGCCGACGCCAGCACGCTGTCCGGGCAGGGCCGCACCGCGGCGACCGCGGCGGCGATGCGGGGGCTGAGCCAGATCACGGACAGGTTGGGCAGCACCAGCGCATAGGTGCTGGCAAACAACGCCAGCGCCGCGCCGCCCGACCAAGCCATCGCCCGGCGCGGCCGGGACCGCCATGCGGCCCTCAATGCCAGCGCGGCCAGCGCCGCTCCAGCCAGGCTCGCCAGGATAGGCGGCGCGTCGATCCGGCGCTGCAGCGCCCAAAGCAGGACCGGGCCAGCCACCGCGAGCGCCAGGCCGACCAGCAGCCAGGCCGCGCCGTAGGCCCGGCCCACCCAACGCCATACCCGGCCGAACCGCCACGCGCCCGGCGCCAGCGCCGCGGCGGCGGTCAGGCAGGCGACGGCCGGGTAGGTCGGCAGCACGTAATGCGGCAGCTTGGTCGCCACGGCCTCGAACAGCAGCCAGGTCGGGATGATCCAGGCCAGCAGGAAGCGCACCTCCGGCGTGCGCCGCCGCGCCCAGGCGAAGGGGATGGCCAGCACGGCGAACAGCGATCCCGGCCAGAAGCTCGCCACGAACACCGCGAGGTAGTAGCCCGGCGGGAAGCCATGCGCCTGCTGCCCCTGGGCGACCTTGCCGAGGAAGTTGTCGCCGACCGACCGCGCGAAGAAGTCGCCGCCGCTGGCGATGCCGATCGCCAGGCACCACGGCAGCACGACGGCCAGCATCAAGGGGATGCCCCAGCGCGCGTGGAGGTTCCGCAGCCAGGCGGCCCGGCGCTCCACGGCCAGGAGGCCCCCGATCGTGCCCCAACTGACCAGCAGGATCAGCGGCCCCTTCAGCATCAGGCCGGCGCCCAGCGCGGCCCAGTGCGCCGCCGCCCAGCGCCGCCGGGTCGCGATGCCCGCGGCGGCGTCGAGGTGGATGCGCAGCAGGCTGGCCTGCGCCAGGAGGACGGCGGCCAGCAGGGTGGCGTCGATCTTCGCCATCCGCGCTTCCGCGCCCAGCAGCAGCGACGCCGCCAGCAGCAGCCCCGCGGCGGTGCCGGCGGAGGCGCCGAACAGCGTGCCGCCGATCCACCCCGTCAGCAGGACGGCGGCGGTGGCGCCGATCAGGGACGGGATGCGGTAGGCCCAAGGCTCGCGGGCGGCCGGGTCGCTGAACGCGGCGACGGACAGGGCCTCAAGCCAGTAGATGCCGGCGGGCTGCAGGTAGCGCGGCTGGTCCTGGAAGCGCACGTCGATGAAGTCGTGGGTCGCCAGCATCTGCGAGGTGGCCTGCATGTAGCGGGCCTCGTCGCGGTCGATGGCCGGCAAGCGGGCGCGGCCCGGCAGGAACAGGATCAGCGCGGCCAGCGCCAGCAGCACGTAGTGCCGCAGCCGGAGCGGCTTGCCGGTCAGGACTCCGTGACCTTGTGCGGGACCGCCGTGCGCCGGCGCAGCCAGATCACCCCGAGCATGTCGCCGACCCCCACCAGGGCGCGCCCGAGGTTGGTGTACTTCGACTGCCCCCGCAGGCGCGCCCGGTGCGACACCGTCTTGCACAGCAGCGGGTGGCCGTAGGCCTGGAACAAGGCCGGCAGGAAGCGGTGCATGCCCTCGAACGCGGGCAGCCGCAGGAAGTCGTCGCGCCGGAACGCCTTGAGGCCGCAGCCGGTGTCCGGGCAATGGTCGGCCAGCACGGCCTGGCGCAGGCCGTTGGCGAAGCGGGTCGCGATGCGCCGGGACAGCGTGTCATGGCGACGGACCCGGATGCCGGCGACCAAGGGTGCTGCGCCCGTGGGTCCCGCGTTGGGGGCGGCGAGGCCGAGCGCCAGCATCTCCGGGATGTCGGCCGGGTCGTTCTGGCCGTCGCCGTCCATCGTCGCGATCCAGTCGGCGCGCGCGGCGGCGATGCCCGTCCGCAGCGCCGCCGTCTTGCCGCAGCGCCGGTCGTGCCGCAGCAGCCGCAGGCCGGGATGGGCCTCCGCCAGCGCCGCGATCCGTTCGGCGGTGGCGTCCGTGCTGCCGTCATCGACGAACAGCACTTCGAACGGCTGCAGCCGGTCCAGCGCCGTCGTCAGCTCATCGAGGACGGACGCGACGTTCTCCGCCTCGTTATAGACCGCGATGACCACGGACAGGCGCGGCTGGGCCAGCGACCGCGGATCGGGGTGGATGGGCGCGGCTTCCATTCAAGTCATCCCTGGCACGTTCCACGCGGACCCGGGGGGGGGGGGGGCGCGCCGGGGGGGGGGGGGGGGGGGCCCCCCCCGGGCCTGGCTGCATGGCCCAGGATCAGGGGCATCGCAATGGCCGCGGCCCAAAGAATCGGCGCTCCTGGCAAAGGCGCCTACGCGGGCCTGCCGGCAAGCCGTCAGCTCCAAGGGTCAGGGCGGCCTCCGGGCCGTGCAGGTTCTCGGGCGCATGATCCCGGCTGGACGCCGCCTGCGTTCCGGCCCGCTGATCGCGGGGATCAAGGCGCGACGGCGGCAACCGCTCTTGCCTTGCGGCGTTGGACTGCCCACGGAGGTCGTCGCCCAAGAATGCACGCGAGATCGATCATGCCTGTCCGCAGTACCCTATCGGCGACAGCCACGCTTGGGCTGGCGCTTTTGCTCAGCGGCTGCGTGGGCACGCCGCAAACATTCTATGCGGCTGACCCAGTCGCGCCGGACCGCCCGGCCCCGATCCGGCTTTCGC
>CAXUJE010000203.1:0-9580 GCA_964251035.1 uncultured Acetobacteraceae bacterium | reverse complement strand
AGCAGGTCCGCCTCCATGACCTCCACGCCGTCGAAGCCGACCGCAGCCGCCGCCTCCAGCTTCTCCGGCAGGCTGCCGCTCAACGCCACGGTGGCGATGCACTTCCGCAATGGCGCCATCCCCTTGGGTCCCCTTCCCCGATCAGCCGCGCCAGGCGCCGCAGCGCCGGCAAGCACGCTATCCGCCCGGCCCGATAGGGAGGATTGATGCCAGAACGCCGTTCGTTTGTGCACGGTGCTGACGTGGATTTCAACCATCGGCCCTTGGCGAGACCGGCGGCCACGTCCCTTTCCTGGCAAGCCAGGGTTGACGCGCCGTCACGTTTCGGAACTGAATGCGAGGTTTCCGTTGCGGATTTGTGTTTGCCGATCCGAAGCTTCATCACTGAAACAGTGAACGCCAGATCCAACAGTTGAAGGCGATTGTACCATGATCATACGCTCCCGCGCGCCCCTTCGCCTGGGCTTCGCTGGCGGCGGCACCGACGTGTCGCCCTATTGCGACCAGTTCGGCGGGGCCGTCCTGAACATCACCATCGACCTCTATGCCTACACCATCATCGAACCGACGACGGACGGGCGCGTCACCATCTCCGCGCCTGATATCGAGAGCCAGTGCGAGTTCGGGGCGGACGACGCCATGGAGCTTGCCGGCCCGCTGATCCTGCACCGCGCCGTTTATCGCCGGATCGTCACGCAGTTCAACGACGGGCGTCCGCTGTCCTGCCGGATCACCACCTTCTGCGACGCGCCGCCGGGTTCGGGCCTCGGCACCTCCTCGACCATGGTCGTCTCCTTGGTGAAGGCCTTCGTAGAATGGCTCAACCTGTCCCTCGGCGAGTACGAGATCGCGCACCTCGCGTTTGAGATCGAGCGGATCGACGCCGGCCTGGGCGGCGGGCGGCAGGACCAGTACGCGGCGACGTTCGGCGGCGTGAACTTCATGGAGTTCCACCCAGACGACCGGGTCATCGTCAACCCGCTACGCGTCAAGAACTGGATCATCTCGGAACTGGAAACGTCGCTGGTCCTGTTCAACAGCGGCGTCTCGCGGTCGTCCGCCCGGATCATCGAGGAGCAGACCAGCAACCTCGTGCATCACAGCGGCACGACGCTCGGCGCGATGCACGCGATCAAGGCGGACGCGTTCCGCATGAAGGAATGCCTGCTGAAAGGCGACTTCGACACCTTCGCCGCCTGCATGCGCGAGACCTGGGAAGCCAAGAAGCGGCTGGCCGACAACGTCAGCAGCAAGCCGATCGACCAGACGGTGCAGGTGGCGCTCGACGCTGGGGCGCGGGCCGGCAAGATTTCCGGGGCGGGCGGCGGCGGCTTCCTCACGTTCCTTGTGCTTCCCGAGCGGCGCGTCGACGTGATCCGGGCCTTGGGCCGCCAGGACGGCCAGATCATGACCTGCCACTTCACCCGGCACGGCACGGAGGGCTGGAAGATCTACTAGGGCCGATCAGGGCAGGACTCACTTCACCAGCACGGCCCGCCCGGCCGCCCGGCGCATCGCGACGCGGAGCGAGCCTGGCAGCACCGTCCGCAGCGTGAAACGGGCGGCGACGAGCGGGTAATACTTGACCGGCGACAGCCGCATGGCGGCGGAGACATGGCCCTGGGCGGCAAGCCGCGCCGCCGTTCCCGAGAGCCTTCGCACGCATAAGGCTCGGTTGTCCGGCGTCATCGACGGCAGGGCGCGCATGACCGAGGCGCGGATAAAGGAGCAGTCCTCGGCGTCAAGCTCATAGGGACGGTATGCCGACACTTCCAGAAGCTTGGCCGAGGCGGACGCTGCGAGCCGTGCGGCCTCGTCCTCGTCCAGCCCGCGGCTGCCCAGGCGCACGATGCCCTTGAGGGTGCGCGCCTGCGCGTACTCGGCCAAGGCGGATTTCGGGAACGCGATGTCCGGGCGGCCGGCCCGCCGGCGCATGGCCGAGATGCCGGCCAGTTGGGAACTCACCGCGGCGATCCGCCCGTTGAGCGTCGAGGCGCTCGTCACGCTCCCGCCGTGGATGCGGTAGTAGCCGAGCAGGTCCGGCATGTTGGTCAGCCCCCCCGTCTCCTGCAGCCGCCAATACAGGTCCGAATCCTCGGAATGGAACACGTAGCGGTAGCCGCCGACCGCCTCGACGGCCGCGCGGCGCATCATCAGGAACGGGTGGATGAGGTAGGGTTCCTGCTGCGGGTAGGCCGTGGGGTCCGCGAGGTCGGGCGACGACAGCGTGACCTTCGGGCCAAGTTCGCGGCCCGCTTCGTCGATGTGGATCACCGATCCCGACACCGCGCTGCACCCGGGATGGCTGCGCAGCCACTCGACCTGCTTCTCGAACCGGTCGGGAACGGCGAGGTCGTCCGCGTCGTGGCGCGCAACAAGGTCCGCGGTGCAGGCGGCCAGCCCAGCGTTGAGCGCATCGACGATCCCGCCGTTCGGCCGATGGATCGGCACGATCCGACCGTCGGCCGCCGCCAGGCGCTCCACGATGGCCCGCGTGCCGTCGGTGGAGCCGTCGTTGACGACGATGATGCGGATGTCGCGCAGGGTCTGGGCCTGTATGGTGGCGACGGCGCTCTCGACCGTCCTCGCCCCGTCGAACACGGGGATCACGACATCGATCGCGACGGTCATGGGCCGGCTCAGGCCGCCACGTCCCACACCGGCGCCCAGCCGGGGTTCACGAAGCGCTGCGCCTTCGGCAGCATCGAGATCGCCGCGCGGTCGGTGTCATCCAACTCGATCCGCAACGCATCCAGGTTGGCCTGCTGGCTCTCGGCCCGCATCGCCTTGGGGATCGCGGCCACGCCCGGCTGGTCCAGCAGCCACTTCAGCGCCACCTGCGCCGGGGTCGCGCCGTGCTTGCGGGCGATGGCTTGCAGCTCCTCATGCTCGGCCAGCCGGCCCTGGGCCAGCGGCGCGTAGGCCGACGCCGCCACGTCGTGCGACTGGCAGTAGCCCACCAGCGACGACTGCCCGAGCAGCACGTGGTACTCGAACTGGTTGCAGGCGATGGGCGCCTGCACCTCCTCGACCGCGCGCCGCAGCAGCGCCACTGGGAAGTTGCTGACGCCGATGGCCCGCGCCTTTCCCTGCTCCTTGACCCGCATCAGGTTGTGCACGGCGTCCGGCAAGTCCATGTTCACGCTGGGCCAGTGGATCAGGTAAAGGTCCACGTAGTCCGTCCGCAGCTTCGCCAGCGACGCGTCCACCGAGCGCTGCATGGCGTCGGCGGACAGGTTCTCGTACCAGACCTTGCTCGTCACGTGCACCTGGTCGCGCGGCACCCCGGCATGGGCCAGCGCCTCGCCGACCGCCTCCTCGTTGCCGTACATCTCGGCCGTGTCGATGTGGCGGTAGCCGAGGCCCAAAGCGCGCTGCACCGCCTCCGTGCACTCCGCCCCCTTCATGCGCCAGGTGCCGAGGCCGAGCTTCGGCATCGACATGCCCTGAGTAGTGATGCGGTCCATGGCGGCCTCCGTCAGCGTGGGGTGAAGTCGATCAGCGCGGCGAAGCCGGTCTCGGTTCCCAGCGCCAGGCGGGAGCCGTCCGGACTCCAACCCAGCGCCGATACCGCGCCGTGGCCCGGCGGCACCGCCGGCAGGATACGGCCCGTGTTGATGTCCGCCAGCGCCACCAACCCGTCCGAGAACCCGGCCGCCACCGCCTCATGCTGCGGATGGCAGGCGACGCGGGTGCAGAGGACGTTGTCGCCGCCCGCGAGCTCGGTCGGCGCCTTGCCCATCGGGCCGCCGCCGAAGAACGGCCACAACACGATGCTCTCCGCGCCCGAGGTCGCGAGCCACTTGCCGTTGCGGGTGAACGACATGCTCTCGGTCTTGCTGGGATAGCCGCTCATCCGCATGTGCTGGCCGTCCGCGAGCCGCCAGCCGTGCAGGGCGTTCTCCTGCATGGACGTGACGACGGAGTCGGCCGCCGGGTGCAGCACGATGCCGGTGTGGCTGCCCTTCCATTCCAGGACGCGCGGGCTGTCGGTCTTGGCGGCGACGAACCACAGGCTGCAGCCGTTGTAGTGCGACGCCGCGACCCGCTTGCCTTTGCTGTCGAGCGCGAGGCCGGTGACGGTCGAGGGGTGCGCCAGCGTTTTCAGCGGCTCGCCTGCCGCGGTGAACAGGTGTGCCGACTTGCCGACGCTGCACGCCAGCACGCCGGATTTCGGGTCCACGAACGCCGCCACGTGCTCGACCCACTTCGAGCCGAAGCGGGCAACCTCGGTGACGGCGCCGTCGGGGCCGATGCGCACGAACCGGCCGTCGTCGCCGCCGGTGATGAACCCCGGCCGCGCGTCGGCGGCGATGGCGAGGACGGCGCCGTCATGCGCCTCCACGGCTGGCCAATCCACCGCCGGGTTCGGCGGCGTGATGCGCACCGTGCCATCGCCCAGGGCAAAACCGGCGACGGCGCCGCTGCGGTCGAACACGGTGCCGACGACGAATGCGCCAAGCTCCCGGCTGGCACCGCGGCTGTCCAGCAGGAACTGCCGCTCTGACGCCTGGCTCAAGCGGTGGCCGCCCCAACGTGCGAGGTCATGGCCTGCTGCACCCCGGCCTGGCACGCCTCGAAGCCGCGGCGCAGTTGCGGGCGGTTCAGGTTGCGCCCGATGAACACGATCTTGGACGTGCGCTCCGCCCCCGGCGCCCACGTCCCGATGAAGCCGCCGTCGGCGATCATGTGCACCGCCTGGAACGCGAAGCGGCGGTCGTCGCCGGCATAGGCGAGGATGCCCTTGGTCCGCAGCATGTCCTGGCCCTTCTCCGCCAGCAGCGTGCCGATCCAGGCGTTGAACTTCTCCGGGTCGATCGGGCGCTTCGCCTCGAAGCTCATGCTGATGATCTGGTCGGAGTGCGAGTGTTCGTCGCTGTCGAGGAAGCCGGGCGTGCGCTCCAGCACGCGGGCCAGGTCGAAGGCGCCCTGGTCCAGCACTTGGTCGATGGCCACGGCGGCGCGGCTGGTGCGGTGGATCTGGGCGAAGCGGTTGATGGTGCGGATGCGCGCCTCGACGGCGTCCAGCTCCTCCGGCGTCACGAGGTCGGTCTTGTTCAGCACGATCACGTCGGCGAACGCCACCTGCTCCTCCGCCTCGTGGCTGTCCTCCAGCCGGGCCAGCAGGTGCTTTGCGTCCACGACGGTCACGATGGCGTCGAGCCGGGTGCGGGCGCGCACGTTGTCGTCGACGAAGAAGGTCTGGGCCACGGGCGCCGGGTTGGCGAGGCCGGTGGTCTCGATGATGATGCCGTCCAGCCCGCCCTTGCGCTTCATCAGCCCACCGACGATGCGGATCAGGTCGCCGCGCACGGTGCAGCAGACGCAGCCGTTGTTCATCTCGAACACCTCCTCGTCGGCGTCCACGACGAGGTCGTTGTCCACCCCGAGCTCGCCGAACTCGTTGATGATGACGGCGTACTTGCGCCCGTGGTTCTCGCTCAGGATGCGGTTGAGCAGCGTGGTCTTGCCGGCGCCGAGGTAGCCGGTCAGGACGGTGACGGGGACGAGCGTGTCGGACATGGAAGCTCCTGAAGGCTGTTGGCCGTCATATAGGCCCGCGTCTCCGCCAATCCAAAACCCACGATGAGGAAGAACCAGCCGGACAGCGGCATGGAGCTGAAGGCGCTGGCGGACGCGATGGGCCATTCCTGGATCAGCACCGCCACGAACAGGCCGACGCGCAGCGGGTCCGGGTCGCGCCACAGGCCACGCCCCACGCCGCGCAGCCAGGTCAGCACCAGCGCGCAGAACAGCAGCAGGCCGGGGATGCCGGACTCGGTGAAGGCTTGCAGGTAATGGTTGTGCGGATGCTGCACGCAGATCGCCGCCCCGCCCCCGTCATCGACGACGCCATTCTTGGGCCAACCCTGGAAATAGGCGGGGTCCTCGCACAGCCGGCGGAACGCATCGAACCCGGCGCCCGACACCGGATGCGCCGACCCGATCGCCAGCGCCCGGGCCGCGATCTGGCCGTAAGGGCTGTCGGGGAAGTGCTGCATCTGGCCGGAGAACTTGGTGACCAGGCGGTTGAACGCGGGCGGCGAGACGACAGGCGCCACCGCCAGCAGCAGCCCGGACGCGATCAGCGAGAACAGCACGACGCCGCGCAGCCGGGGCAGCAGCAGGGCGGTGACGAACAGGCCGAGGAAGGTCAGCAGCAGCGGCATGCGCTGGCCGATCAGCACCATGGCCGCGACACCCAGAAGCGCCAGCAGCACGCCCGCGGCCGGCCGCCACCCGGCCACCCCGACCCACCGGCCGACGACGGGCAGCATGGCCGGGAACAGCAGGCGGGACAGCGGCGGCCCGGCGCGCGGGTGTGCGTATGGCCCGGTCAGCTCCCCGTCCGGGCCGCGCGGATACCCGTAGAGGTTCCGCCCGGTGGCGAACTGCAGCAGCGATTGCAGCGCGATGTAGAGCGCCGCCCAGCGCAGCAGCCGGGCCAGCCAGGCGCGGGCGGCGGGGTCGCGCAGCGTCCAGTGCTCCAGGGCGGCGACGAGCAGGAGAAAGCGGATCAGGCCCGCCGCCTGGACCGCTGGACCGACCCCGGCCGGCACGGAGCAGACGACGAGCCACGCCCACCAGGCGAGCGCGATCCGCACCCAGCCCTCCCGCAGCCACGCCCAGTCCCGCAGCGCCGCGCAGCGCGCCGCGAACAGCAGGCCGAGCAGGATCAGCACCGCCTCCGCGATGCCGCGCCCATGCAGCAGGACCAGCGGCAGCGCCAGCGTGAGCGCCAGCCCGGCGCGGTCCAGCCCGCGGATCAAGCCGGGACGCCTAGACCGTGCTGGCCTGCTCGTAGTGCGGGAGGCGCCATCCCTCCGGCTCCTGCGCCGCCACGTCGTACCAGATGGCGACCAGCGGATGCGCGCGGACCGCGTCGCAGTACGCCCGCGTGTCCGCGGCGAGCGGCGGCTGGTAGCACAGCAGCCGGGCCACCACAGGCGCGAACATCGCGTCGGCCGCGTTGAAGGCGGCCCCGAACAGGAACGGGCCGCCCGCGGCGAACTCGGCCCGGGTCTCCCGCCACAGCGCCTCGATCCGCGCCACGTCCGCCAGCGACTCGGGCGTTTGCCCGGCGCCCGCGGCCGTCTTGTTCAGCACCATCGGCATCGCGGCCCGCAGCGCCCGGAAGCCCGCGTGCATCTCGGCGCCCACCACCCGGGCGCGGGTGCGGGCGGCGCGGTCCGCGGGCCACAGGGCCGGCTCGACCTCGGCGCAGTACTCGCAGATCGCCAGCGTTTCCCAGACCCGTTGCCCGTCATGCTCCAGATACGGCACGAGACCGCTGGGCGACACCGCGGCGACCGCGGGCGTGCTGCCGTGCCGGCTGTCGCCGAGCGGGATCACCACCTCCTCCACGTCCAGCCCCGCCAGGCGCACCGCGAGCCAGCCGCGCAGCGACCAGGAGGAGTAGCGGCGGGTGCCGATGTAGAGGCGGCCGTCGGCCATGGGACTCTCCTTGAATGGAGCCGGCACGATGCCACGCTTGCCCCGCGCCCGCCAAAGCGCGAACGTGAAGGCCTGCTATGCAGGCCCGCTCCAAAGAAGGTGACGCCGTGAACGAGATCAGCCGCCCGAACAACCTTGACGCCTTCTGGATGCCGTTCTCGGCCAACCGTTCGTTCAAGGCGTCGCCGCGCCTGCTCGCCCGCGCCGAGGGCATGTTCTACTACACCAATGACAACCGCGAGGTGCTGGACGGCACCGCCGGGCTGTGGTGCGTGAACGCGGGGCATGGAAGGCGGGAGATCGTCGAGGCGATCCAGAAGCAGGCGGCGGTGCTGGACTTCGCGCCGACCTTCCAGATGGGACACCCCATCGCCTTCCAGGCCGCGGCCCGCCTTGCCGAGATCCTGCCGGATGGGCTGGACCGCGTGTTCTTCACCAACTCCGGGTCGGAAAGCGCCGACACGGCGCTGAAGATCGCGCTGGCCTACCACCGGGCGCGCGGCGAGGCGCAGAGGGTGCGGCTGATCGGGCGGGAGCGCGGCTACCACGGCGTGGGCTTCGGCGGCATCTCGGTCGGCGGCATCGGCCCGAACCGCAAGCAGTTCGGCGCGATGCTGCCCTACGTGGACCACCTGCCGCATACCCACGCGCCGGAACACAACGCCTTCACCAAGGGCGAACCCGCCTGGGGCGCGCATCTGGCCGACGCGCTGGAGGGCCTGGTCGCGCTGCACGGCGCGGACACCATCGCGGCGGTGATGGTGGAGCCGGTGGCGGGGTCCACCGGCGTGCTGGTGCCGCCGGCGGGATACCTCAAGCGCCTTCGGGAGATCTGCACGAAGCACGGCATCCTGCTGATCTTCGACGAGGTGATCACCGGGTTCGGCCGCATGGGGACCAACTTCGGCGCCGAGCGGCTGGGCGTGGTGCCGGATTTGATGACGATGGCCAAGGGCCTGACCAACGCCGCCGTGCCGATGGGGGCCGTGGCCGCGAGCGAGGCGATCTACGCAGGCATCGTGGACGGGTCCCCCGCGGGGATCGAGCTGTTCCACGGCTACACCTATTCCGGCCACCCCCTCGCCTCCGCTGCGGCCATCGCCTCGATGGACTTGCAGCGCGCAGAGGACCTGCCTGGCCGGGCGCGGGCCATCGAGCCGTATTGGGAGCAGGCGGTGCACAGCCTGCGTGGGTTGCCGAACGTGGTCGACATCCGCAACGCCGGGCTGATCGCCGGGATCGAGTTGCAGGGGCGCGTGGGCATGCCGACGGACCGGGCGGTGCGGGTATTCCAGCGCTGCTTCGACGCCGGGCTGCTGATCCGCACGACGGGAGACATCGTGGCGTTGAGTCCGCCGCTGATTATCGAGGTGCCGCAGGTGGACCGGATCGTGGAGACGTTGGGGGATGCGATCCGGGCGGAGGCGGTATAAAGGGTGGAAGGCTGACGCTTAGGACCTAAGCTGGAGGTTGGCTTGTGATAGGCTGCGGCGGTTCCGATTCCGGGCTATCAACGTGTGAAACGAACATTACCCCTTTGCTTCAGGCCGGTCGGGCGCGGGTATTCTTCTTGGAAGAAGTCGCGGGTCAGCTCATCCGCCATGGCGGCACAAGGCTGTTTGTGATACATGAGTGCCCACTCGATTCTGGCCCGCAAGTTTTGTTAAGCGGCAGGAGAGACACTCAATGATGCTGCCACTGACAATCCAAGAAGAGCTGCTCTATACGACGATGAAACTGTCTGCGTTCCAGGGGACGACGTCGCTTGGCACCGGAACCGGTTTCTTTTGGAGGATTCAGGAGGGTGAGAACCCAGAGAAGTCGGTCATCCTTCTCGCGACTGACAAGCACGTGATTGCAGGGTGTGACAGACTAGAGCAGATTGCGGGTCAGTCCAGAGGGTAGCCCGCATGGCGGAACCAGCCCTGGGCGTTGCTGGGTGTGATAGTTCTGAGAGCGTCGGGGATCGCGCGCTCAAGGGCGTCCCGGGTTCGGGCCGCTTTGGCGCGCAGGCTTGTTTTCAGCTTGGACCAGGCTTGTTCGATGGGGTTCATGTCTGGCGAATAGGCAGGCAGGTAGCGGTAGGCGATCCCGGCCTGGTCCAGCGCACGGCGCACGACGGCTG
>CAXUJE010000202.1:0-9587 GCA_964251035.1 uncultured Acetobacteraceae bacterium | reverse complement strand
GTGTCCCGGTGCGCCACCATCTGCCCGGCGCGCATCACCGAGACCCGGTCGGTGACGGCCATGATCTCGCGCAGCTTGTGGGTGATCAGCAGCACGGTGCAGCCCTGGCCGCGCAGCGCGCGCAGCACGCGGAACAGATCGTCCGCTTCCTGCGGCGTCAGCACCCCGGTCGGCTCGTCGAGGATCAGGATTCGGGCGCCGCGGTAGAGGGCCTTGAGGATTTCGACCCGCTGCTGCGCGCCCACGGGCAGATCCTCGATGCGGGCGTGCGGATCGACCCGCAGCCCGTAGGCGTCGCCGAGCCGGGCCAGCTCGGCCGCGGCGCGCGCCGCCCCGGGCGCCAGCCGCGCGCCCCCTTCCGCCCCCAGCAAGACGTTCTCCAGCACCGTCAGCCGCTCCACCAGCATGAAGTGCTGGTGCACCATCTCGATGCCGAGCCGGATGGAGTCGCGGCTGCCGCGGATCGCGACGGGCTGGCCGCGCACCAGGATGGTGCCGGCGTCGGCCCCGTAGAAGCCGTGCATGATCGCCATGAGCGTCGATTTGCCGGCGCCGTTCTCGCCGACGATGCCGTGGATCGTGCCGGCCGCTACCCGCAGGTCCACCGCGCGGCATGCGTGCACCGCGCCGAACCGCTTGTCGATGCCGCGCATCTCGATGGCGGGCGGGAGGGTCCCGTCCGTCAAGGTCAGTTCGGGCAGGTGCTGTCGCTCAGGTAGTCGTGCACGCTGGTCTTGCCCGCGGCGATGTCGGCCTTCGCCCCATCGACCCGGCTGCGCATCTCGGGCGTGACCACGCCCGCGTTGTTTTCGTCGAACGCCAGGCCCACGCCATCCTCTGTGAGGCCCAGCACCTGCGTGCCCGGCGTCCAGGTGCCGGCGCGGGCGTCCTCCAGCGTTGTGCGGGTGGCGACATCGACCCGCTTCACCATGCTGGTCAGCACGCGGCCGGGGTGCAGCATGTTCTGGTTGGAATCGACGCCGATGCCGTATTTGCCGGCGTCCGCCGCCGCCTGCAGCACGCCGAGGCCCGTCGCGCCCGCGGCGTGGAACACCACGTCGGCGCCGCGCTCGATCTGCGAGCGGGCCAGCTCCGCGCCGCGTGCCGGGTCGGCCCAGGCGGCGGGGGTGGGGCCGGTCATGTTCTCCAGCACCTCGATCTTCGGGTTCACGGCGTGCGCGCCCTCCGCGTAGCCGCAGGCGAACTTGCGGATCAGCGGGATGTCCATGCCGCCGACGAAGCCGATCTTGCCGGTCGTGCTGCGCATGGCGGCCAACATGCCGGCGAGATAGCTGCCCTGCTCCTCGCGGAACAAGATGGACTGCACGTTGGGCGCGTCGGCCACGGCATCGATGATGACGAAGCGCAGCGCCGGGAACTCGGCCGCCACGGCCTTGACCGCGGTCGCCTGGCTGAAGCCCACCGCGATGATCGGGCTTTGGCCGCGCCGGGCGAAGTTGCGGATCGCCTGCTCGCGCTGGATGTCGGTCTGCGGCTCGAACTCCCGCACCGCCACGCCGCTCTCCTTGGTGAAGGCCTCGGCGCCGTCATGGACGCCCTCGTTGAACGACTTGTCGAGCTTGCCGCCCATGGAGAACACGATGGCGGGCGTGATCTCCGCCGCACGGGCCGCGCCTGCGGACAGGAACGCGATGAGGGCCGCAGCGAGCAGTGGGGGCATCGTGGTGTTCCCTGGGCGATTCGGGCCATGCTAGGGCGGAGGCGGTGCGCCATCAATGCGGCACGCTTTACGCGCCCAAGCTTTACGCCCGGCCGCTCCGTGCGCGAGGATGCCAGCCATGACGACCTCCCCCGGCGCCCGCATCGACCGCCTGCTCGAAACCCTGCCCCGCGCCTACCCCGGGCCGGGCGGCGCCGTGGCCGTGCTGCGAGAGGGCGAGGTGCTGGCCCGGCACGCCTGGGGCTGGGCCAACGCCGAGCGGCGCATCCCGTTCACGCCGCAGACGCTGTTCCGCATGTGCTCCGTCACCAAGCAGTTCACCTGCGCCCTGGTGCTGGACGCCTTTCCCGATCCGTCCGTGCTGGACGCCGACGTGCGGGCGCGGCTGCCGCTGCTGGAAGGGAAGGCGCCCGGCGCGCTGCACCTGTGCCACAACCAATCTGGCCTGCGCGACTACTGGGCGGTGGCGATGCTGCACGGCGCGCCGGCGGAATCCGCGTTCGGCGACACCGAGGCCGCCCGGGTGATCGCCGGCACCCGGACGCTGCAGTTCTCGCCGGGCAGCCGCTATTCCTACGTGAACCAGAACTTCCGTATCCTGTCGGACATCCTGCAGGAGCGCACGGGCCGCAGTTTCGCGGAGCTGCTGCGCACCCGCATCTTCGAGCCGTCCGGCATGGGGAGCGCGATCCTGGCCGCCGACACCCGCGCCATGCCGGACGGCACGGAGGGCTACGAGGGCACCCAGGCCACCGGGTTCCGTGCGGCGGAGAACCGCATCCTGTGGACCGGCGACGCCGGGCTGGGCGCCTGCCTCGACGACATGGTCGCCTGGGAGCGGCACATCGACGTGACGCGGGGCGACGAGAACAGCCTTTACCACCGGTTGTCCGCCCCGGTCGCCTTCGCCGGCGGCGCTCCCGCCGCCTACGGCTTCGGCCTGGGCCGGGCCACGGAGCTGGGCCATGCCGTCACCGGCCATGGCGGCGCGCTGCGGGGCTGGCGCAGCCACCGCATGTACGTGCCGTCCGAGCGCGTCTCCGTCGTCGTCCTGTTCAACCACTTGTCGGACGCGCACGGCGCGGCGGTGGACCTGCTGGCCGCAGCACTTGGGGAGGACCGGCCGCAGCCCGGCGCCGACGCGCCGACTCCGGGCTGGCTCGGCGCGTATGTCGAGCCGGAGACCGGGCTTGCGGCGCGCATCGACGCGGCGGGGGCCGGGCACGTGCGGCTCCGCTACGGCCATTCGGCCGAGCGGCTTGAAGTCCAGCCGGACGGCACGGCGGGCGGCGGCGGCACCCGGCTGCGGCCCGGCGAGGGCGGGCTGTGGATGGACCGCCCGGGGGAGAACCACAGCTCCTGCCTGCGCCCCTGCAGCGGGACGTCCACCGCCGACGTTGCCGGCCGCTACCGCTGCGCGGAGCTGGATGCCGAACTGGCGGTGGCCGACGCCGGCGGGGTGCTTTACGGCGGCTTTTCCGGGTTTCTGGGTCAGGGGCGCATGGAGCTGCTCGATCCCATAGGGTCGGATGTCTGGGCGCTGCCGTGCCCGCGTGCGCTGGACCATACGCCGCCGGGCGACTGGACCCTGGCGTTCCGGCGGGACGAGGCGGGCCGCGCGGCGGGCGTCGAGGTGGGCTGCTGGCTGGCCCGGCGTTTGGACTATACATAGCGGCGCGCAATGATGGACGGCCCAGCAGGTGGTGAAAGCTGAGCGGCAGGTGCTACGAGTAGCAAGCAACCGATCTCACGACTTTTCCATCCTGCCCAAACTCAAAAGTTTCAGCCGCTTTTTGCCCGCGATGGTTCCTATACAGAATAGTCAAACTCAGGTGACCCACGAACTTGTCAATCATCTCAAATCTAAGGTTTGGATTTGCATCGAGGGCTATTTTCCAATAGATTTTGAGCATGGGCAGGCCTTCGACACGACCGTTTCCAACGATTTCCTGCGCGCGGGGAGACAAGAAAACCACTGACGACGCATAGTGCGACAGTATGCGTTCTAAATCATGCGCGTTCCATGCGGAGATCCAATCAAGAGCAAACGCTTCTATGTCAATCATCTTGCCTATGCCTTTCCAAGGGCGAGGTGGTAGTTGCCAAACCTACCCACTAGGGGTAGGGTAGCTTCGCGATCGGAGCACGGCCATGGTAAGCGTCCTCAACCAGCCCTATTTTCAGGACGAAGACGCTGCAGCCGAAGGATGAGCCAGACCCTGGTGAAAAACCCTGATTGGCGGCGTCGCTACTGCAGGGCCTTGGCTCGATGGTGCTGATCAAAGGTGGGCCATGACAACGCCTGACGCAATCGGGTTGTTTGGCGTCGTGCTTTACGTCGCAGCCTACGCCGGCTTGCAACTTGGCAAGTTAGGATTGGCAGATGTGCGCTACACCATCTTGAACGCCGTAGGCGGACTGGCCGTGATCTTCTCGCTTGTGTGGAGCTTCAATCTTGCTGCATTCGTCACACAGGTTCTGTGGCTGGTGTTCACGGTCATAGGGTATCTGAGGACGCAGAAAACCTGACCACGAAGCCCGTCTGCATCAGACCGGCAGGGACCTGCCTATGGTGGCTGGGTTTGGCAACCACCACATCGCCTTTCCAAAGGTGTTAATGCGCTCCATCCAGCGATCCGTGTCCTCATGCGCTGGCTTCTCCCGCTTTCATAAGTGCTTCGGTGTTTCAGCGGCCAGTCTGAGCTGACGTCGGCTCACATTCCGCGGGGCGGCGACGGACGGAACGGACAGGGGTCAACCAACACGCAGGCTGGCGCGTTCGGCACGGATGACCGCCGTCGCAACGACCTGTCCCATGAGGCCCGCATGTCCCTGACCAGCCTGCTGCTCGGCCGCCGCCTGGCCAACCGGGAAGCCGAGGGCCGCAAGATCGGCGTGTTCGAGGGCGTGCCCGCGATGGGCCTCGACGGCCTCGGCTCGGCGTCCTACGGGCCGGAGGCGATGCTGACCGTGCTGGCGGTCGTCGGCACCGCGGGGCTGGCCGCCGTGCAGCCGATCACCTGGGCCATCCTGGCGCTGCTCGCCATCCTGTTCCTGTCGTATTGGCAGACCATCGCCGCCTACCCGAGCAACGGCGGGTCCTACACGGTGGCGCGGGAGAACCTGGGGCACGGCGCCGGGCTGCTGGCGGCGGCGGCGCTGATGGTCGATTACATGCTGAACGTCGCGGTCGGCATCTCGGCGGGCGTGGGCGCGCTCACCTCCGCCGTGCCAGTTCTGCACTCGTACACCCTTGTCCTGTGCCTGGCCGTGTTGGCGGCTATCACGGTCGTCAACCTGCGCGGCACCAAGGAGTCCGGCCTGGCGCTCGCGGTGCCGACCTATCTGTTCATCACGAGCCTCGCCTTCATCCTGGCCGCGGGCGCCTGGGCGGCCTGGACCGCCGGCGGCCATCCGCAGCCGGTGGAGCCGCTGCCGGGCCGTGCCGAGACGGCCGGGGCGCTGACCCTGTGGCTGCTGCTGCGCGCCTTCGCCGCCGGATGCACGGCGATGACCGGGGTGGAGGCGGTCAGCAACGGCGTCGGCGCCTTCAAGGACCCGACCGTCAGGCATGCCCGCGGCACGCTGGCGGTCATCTGCCTGGTGCTCGGGCTGCTGCTGCTCGGCATCGCCTACCTGGCCCGTGGCTACGGGGTGACGGCGATGGACCAGACGGCGGAGGGCTACCAAAGCGTCATCTCGCAACTGGTCGGCGCGGTGTGGGGGCGGGGCTGGGTGTACTACGTCACCATCGGCAGCGTGCTGGCCGTGCTGTGCCTGTCGGCCAACACCAGCTTCGTCGGGTTCCCCCGCCTGTGCCGGCAGGTGGCGGACGACGGCTACCTTCCCAAGGCTTTCGCCCTGCCGGGGCGGCGGCTGGTGTACGCCGTGGGGGTGTTGTTCCTCGCGGGCGGCGCCGGGGCGCTGCTGGCCGCGTTCGGCGGCATCACCGACCGGCTGATCCCGCTGTTCGCGGTGGGGGCTTTCCTGTCCTTCACGCTCAGCCAGGCGGGCATGGCGATGCATTGGCGCCGCGAGGGCCAGGGGCAGGCCGACCGGGTGCGCCTCGGGATCAACGGGCTTGGGGCGCTTTCCACCGGGACGGCGCTCGCCATCATCCTGGTCGCGAAGTTCACCGAGGGCGCGTGGCTGACCCTGCTGATCATCCCGCTCACCTTCCTGCTGCTGCGGCTGACCCGGCGCTACTACCGCGACCTGGAACGCCAGGTGCTGGCCGGCAGCCGGCGGAGCATGGACCTGCGCGACCACGCGCCGCCCTGCGCCGTGATCCCGCTGGAACGCTGGGACCGCATGGCCCAGCGCGCCGTGCAGGTCGCTGCCCGCCTGTCGCCGGACGTGGCGGCGCTGCACCTGACCGACCTGGAGGGACCCGAGGCCAAGGAGCACGAGACGCGGCTGCGCCAGGAATGGTCCCGCTTCGTGCAGCAGCCCGCGACGGCGGCCGGCCTGCCCGCGCCGCGGCTGGTGATCGAACCCTCGCCCTACCGCAGCGTGCTGGCGCCCCTGCTGCGGGAGGTGGAGGCAATGCAGCGGCGCTGTCCCGGCCGCCCCGTTGTCGTGGTCTTGAGCGAGCTGGCCGGCGGGCGCTGGTGGGAGGCCGTGCTGCACACCCACCGCGCGCAGCGGCTGCGTACCCAAATCCTGCGCCATGGCGGCCCGGACGTGTCTGTCCTGGTGGTGCCCTGGCAGTTGGAAGCGCCGGAAACCGAGCGGGTGCTGAAGGAGGAGGAGCCGCAGGCGGCGTAGGGCTGAAAAGCCCGCCGGGCTCGGCGCCTGGCAGCGACGGACCGGTCCAGAGCGCCCAGAACGTCAACTTTCGTTGGCGCGGGGATTCGAAGCCTGTTATGCCGTTCGGGCCTCCCCCATCGGTTCGACCGTTTGGAGCATACCGCAAGTGACGCAGCACGACGGCAAACGCAACGCGCCGGCCCAGCCTCCTCAAGCCTCAAGCGCCGCGCCACAGGTTGCAGCGGGCTACCGCATCGCCCTGCGGCGCAACGGCCCCTCGGTGGAGATCACGCTGACGGCGAGCAACGATTACGCGGGCATGGAGCTGTATGACAGCCTGCTGCAATCGGTGAAGTCCGGCCACCTGCGCTTCGAGATCGCCCTCGCCCGGTCCTAAGCCGGACGGCCGCTTGCGTCACGGCGGGATGCGCCTGAGAGTCCCTTGAGCACATCCTGGCATTTGAGCCTGCCGGATTTTTGCCTACCCGCGGTTCAGGTGGAGCTGTGGCCGACATCCTCCAGTTGCACCGCTCCGTCCACGTAAGACAGATGTGCGGCACGGCTGAGGAACAAAGCAGCATCCCATCCCTGAGCATCGGCCTGGCAAGCCTTCTGCGAAAAGCAAGACGACCCTGGTATTGCCCGAACAAGCAACGCCCATGCCGCTGGTCGTTTTACCCTCTGGGCAACGTTGTTGAATCGTATCAATATTCCTGTGCCATGGACTCTCGGTCTGTTTCAGACCATCCAAGGTTGCACCGATTGATTCAGCTTGAAGTTGAATGTGCTTCGGCCGAGTTGAGGGATCTCATGCTGGTGGCGCAGAGCTCGACATCGATGCCAGGCGGCCAGGCTGGAACGGGGACCATGCCGGGCGACGAGGGCCAGCGCCTGCATACGCTCGCCGCCTACGGCTTGGCCAGCACGCCGTCCGAAACCGATTTCGACCACTTCGCCGCCATGGCGGCGGACCTGTTCAGGCTGCCGATCAGTCTCATCAACCTGGTCGGCGAGCGGCATCTGACCGTCAAGGGCCGCTTCGGGCTGGACGTCGAGAGCATCCCGCGCGAAGGCGCGTTCTGCGCCTATACGATCCTGAGCGACAACGTGTTCGTGGTGCCCGACCTGGCCGCGGATGCGCGGTTTGCCGGCCATCCGCTGGTGGCCGAGACGGGCTTCCGCTTCTACGCCGGGGCGCCGCTGATCAGCCCGCTCAACAGGCACCGCATCGGCTCGCTCTGCCTCGTGGACCGCGTGCCGCGCCCGCCGCTTGACGGGCGCGAGATGCGGCTGTTCAGCGGCCTTGCCGCCCTGGTCATGGACCGGATGGAACTGCGCCGCGCCGAGCATCGGCTGCGTTACCTGGCGCATAACGACCCGCTGACCGGATGCGCCAACCGCGCGAAGCTCGGGGAGCTGACCGAGGCGGCGAAGGCTGGGGGTGGGCCGGCCGCCATGGTGCTGCTCGACCTCGACAGCTTCAAGCACGTCAACGATACGCTGGGCCACGCGGCAGGCGACGCGCTGCTGGTCGAGGTGGGGCGGCGCCTGACCGCCGCCCTGGACGGCCGGGGGACGCTGGGGCGGCTGGGCGGCGACGAGTTCGCGGCCCTGCTGCCTGGCCTGGACGACGCGGCGGCGGCCTGCGGCCTGGCGCACGCGCTGCAGGAAAGCCTCGATCCGCCGGTCCTCATCGCCGGGCGCGAGTTCCGGGTGGGCGCCAGCGCCAGCGCCGGCGTCGCGGTGGCGCCTCCGGCCGAGGTCGAGCATCTGCTGGCCAGCGCCGACCTGGCGCTCTACCGCGCCAAGTCCGAGGGCCGCCGGCACTGCCGCCTGTTCGACCCGGCGATGCGGGAACGCTACGTGGCCGGCCGCGGCCGGGCGGCGGAGGGGAGCCGGGCGGCCCGCGGCGGCGAGTTCGAGCTGCACTTCCAGCCGCAGATCTGCCTTGGGCGCGGGGTCCTGATCGGCGCCGAGGCCCTGCTGCGCTGGCGCCATCCCAAGCAGGGGCTGCTGCCGCCGGCCGCGTTCCTCCATGCGCTGGAGGCCGGGTCCATGGCGGGCGCGGTGGGCGACTGGGTGATCGAGGAAGGCTGCCGGCAGGCGGCGGCCTGGCGCAGGCAGGGGCTGGATCTGCGGATCGGCGTCAACCTGTTCGCCGAGCAGATCCGGGCGGGCAAGCTGGAAGCCACGGTCCGGGCGGCGCTGGACCGTTGGGCGCTGCCCGCCTCGGCCCTGGAGCTCGAGCTGACCGAGACGATCGCGCTGCGCCACGACGACGAGCTGCTGGCGCCGCTGCACGCGCTGCACGCGCACGGCGTGGGCGTGGCGCTCGATGACTTCGGCACCGGCTTCGCCTCGCTCTCCATGCTGCGGCGCTGCCCGCTGAGCCGGTTGAAGATCGACCGCGGCTTCGTGTCCGAGCTTGGCACGGACGGCGCCCTGGGCAGCGGCAGCGACCGGAGCGACGTGGTCATCGTGGAGGCGGTGCTGGCGCTGGGGCGCGGGCTGGGCCTGGGCGTGGTGGCGGAGGGGGTGGAAACCGAGGCGCAGGCGGCGTTCCTGGCCGCGCACGGGTGCGACGAGGCGCAGGGCTACTTCTACGGGCGCCCGGCGCCGGCGTCGCGCCTGCTTGCAACGGCCCGGGGCCAGGCCCGGCGCTTCCATGCCGACTGGACCGCTCCGTCGGGCGCCGCGGTTGCCGCCGCCCCGGCGTCCCGCGCCCCGGCGACGCCCTCCAGCCGATACGTCCGGCGGCGGAAGGTGAGATAGCGTCTAGGCAGCGGGAGGCGACCACCCGGCAGGCGCCATCTCGAAGCCCGAGAACTCGAAGGCCGGAGCGACGACGCAACTGACCAGGCTCCAGGCGCCGAGGCTGCGCGCTTCCTGCCAGGCCCGCGCCGGCACCACGGCCTGCAACGCCTCGCCGCCGGCCAGGTCAGGCCCGAGCCGCACCTCCCGCCCCGGGGCGCGGGCCGCGCCGATGCCGAGCAGCAGCGGCGCGCCGGCGTGCCAAAGCCAGATCTCGGCGGCGTCGATCCGGTGCCAACGCGATCGCTGCCCCTCCGCCAGCAGGAACAGGATGCTCGTGCCCGCGCCGCGGCCCCCTGAGGCCGGACGGTCGCGCCACAGCTCGCGGTAGTGCCCGCCCTCCGGG
>CAXUJE010000201.1:4758-9652 GCA_964251035.1 uncultured Acetobacteraceae bacterium | reverse complement strand
CCTGCCGTCGCCGCGGCCGCCGCAGGAGGCCGCCGACAGCGCGGCCGGGGTCCAGCGTGCGGTTGCCACCGTGCTGGCCGACCGTGCGGGGCACGCGATGGCGATGATGCCGGAGGCGCGGCTCTTGGTCGTCGCGGGCGGGGTCGCGGCCAACGCGGCGGTACGCGCGGCGCTGTCGGGTGCGGCGGCAGCCCGGGGCGTGACGCTGGTCGCGCCGCCGGTGAGGCTGTGCACGGACAACGCGGTCATGGTCGCCTGGGCCGGCATCGAGCGGCTGCGCCTGGGGCTTGCGGACGCGCTCGACGTGGCGCCGCGTCCGCGCTGGCCGCTGGCCGAGCTTTCGGCTGGATGAACTACCGCCACGCCTTCCACGCCGGCAACCCGGCCGACTGCATGAAGCACGCGCTGCTGGTCTGGATGCTGCGCGCCCTGGCCCGCAAGCCCGCGCCGCTGTTCGTGCTGGACACCCATGCGGGCCTGGGGCGCTACGACCTGCTGTCCGACCCGGCGGAGCGCACAGGGGAATGGCGTGCCGGCATCGCCCGGCTCCTGCACGAGCCGCCGGCGCCGCTCGCGGATTACGTCGCCCTGGTGGAGCGGCTGGGCCTGTATCCCGGCTCGCCCTTGCTGATCCGCGCCCTGCTGCGGCCCGATGACCGGATGGCCTGCTGCGAGCTGCATCCGGAGGACCACGCGGCACTTGCCCGCCTGTTCCGCGGCGACCGGCAGGTGGGGGTGCACCTCCGGGACGGCTATGAAGCCATCGGCGCCCTGCTGCCGCCGCGGCAGGCGCGCGGGCTGGTGCTGATCGACCCGCCGTTCGAGGCGCCGGGCGAGTTCGACCGCGTGCTGGCCGGGCTGCGGTCGGGCGTCGCGCGTTTCGCCACCGGGGTGCATGCGGCGTGGTATCCGATCAAGCACCGCAGCCCGGTCCGCGCCTTCCACGAGGCCGTGCGCTTCGCCGGGCTGCGCGACGTGGTCTGCGCCGAGATGTGGTGGCGGGAGCCAACCGATCCCGCCCGACTGAACGGCTGCGGCCTCTTGGTCCGCAACCCGCCCTGGGGCTTCGAGGCTGCAGCGCCCGACATGCTGGCGGCGCTGCTCGGCCGCTTGGACGACAAGCAGCCCGGCCATGGCCACACGCTGCTGCGGCTCACCGATGAGTAGCATCCTGGTCGTGGGCGCCGGGGCATGGGGCACCGCGCTGGCGCTGCACCTGGCCCGGGAGGGCCAGCGGGTCACGCTTTGGGCGCGCGACCCGGCGCCGATCCTCGCGACCCGGCGCAGCCCTCGCTTGCCGGATCATCGCCTGCCGGACCACGTCGCGGTGACAGGGCGACTAGACGCCACGCCCTTCGACGCCGCGCTGCTGGCCGTTCCGGTGCAGCACATGGCCACCGTCGCCGCCGGGCTGTCCGGGCGGGCGCCCGTGGTGGCCTGCGCCAAGGGCATGGAAGCCGGCACGCTTCGCCTGCCGCTGGAAATCCTCGCCGACCTTCAACAGGGCCGTCCCGCCGCCGTGCTCACCGGTCCCAACTTCGCGCATGAGGTCGCGGCCGGGCTGCCCGCCGCTGCGGTGCTGGCCGCGGCCGCCGCCGGGTTGCGGGCCAGCCTTGCGGAGATGATCGGCGGCCCGGCCTTCCGCATCTACGGCAACGATGACCCAGTGGGCGCCCAACTCGGCGGGGCGGCAAAGAACGTGATCGCCATCGCCGCGGGCGCCGTCATGGGCGCCGGCCTCGGGGAGAACGCCCGCGCGGCGCTGATCACCCGGGGCTTGGCGGAAATCGGCCGCTTGGTCACGGCACTCGGCGGCCGGGCGGAGACGGTGGCCGGGCTGTCGGGCTTGGGCGACCTGCTGCTGACCTGCACGGGGCCGAGGAGCCGCAATTACTCGCTCGGCCTGGCGTTGGGCCAGGGCATGGCCCTTTCCGCCATCCTCGCCGGCCGCGACGCAGCGACGGAGGGCGTCGCGACCGCCCCGGCGCTGGTCGCCCGGGCACGCGGGATCGACCTCCCGGTCTGCGCGGCGGTGGCGGCATTGCTGGACGGGCGCTGGCGGCTGGAGGGGGCCATCGCCGCCCTCCTGGCCCGGCCGCGGCGAGACGAATAGCCATGCTGCGCGGCATCGTCACCGTTGGCGGCTGGACCATGGCGAGCCGCGTGCTGGGCTTCCTGCGGGACATCCTGCTCGCCGCCCTGGCCGGCACCGGGCCGGTCGCGGATGCCTTCTTCGTGGCGCTCCGCCTGCCCAACCTGTTCCGCCGGCTCTTTGGCGAAGGCGCGTTCAACGCGGCCTTCGTGCCCGAGTTCAGCGGCATCCTGGCGACCGAGGGCGCGCCCTCCGCCCGCCAGTTCGCCCAGGAAGCCATCGCGGCGCTGGCCTTCTGGCTGCTGGCCCTGACGGTGCTGGGCGAGGTGTTCATGCCGCAGCTCATGGCGCTGCTGGCCCCGGGGTTCGAGGCCATCCCGGGCAAGGCGGAGCTGACGGTCGCGCTGGCGCGAATCACTTTTCCCTACTTGCTCCTGATCTGCCTCGCGGCCTTGCTGTCGGGCGTGTTGAACGGTTTGGACCGGTTCGCCGCGGCGGCGGCGGCGCCGCTGGTGTTCAACGGCGTGTCCATCGCGGCCATGCTGCTGCTGACGCCTTACGTGCCCACGGTGGGGCATTCCTTGGCCTGGGGCGTCACGGTGTCGGGCGTGCTGCAACTGGCGCTGCTGGCCTGGGCGGTGCGGCGGGCGGGCATGGCGCTGCGCATCCCGCGCCCGCGCATGACGCCGCGCATGGCGCTGCTGCTGCGCCGCATGGGGCCGGGGCTGGTGGGCGCAGGCGTCACGCAGCTCAACCTGGCGGTCGATGTGGTGATCGTCAGCCTGCTGCCGCCGGGTTCGGCGTCGCTGCTGTACTATGCGGACCGGGTGAACCAACTGCCGCTCGGCGTGATCGGCACGGCGGTCGGCACGGCGCTGCTGCCGCTGATGTCCCGCCAGGCCCGGTCGGGCGACGAAGCGGGCGCCATCGCCACGCTGAACCGGGCGCTGGAAATCAGCCTGGTGCTTACCCTGCCGGCGGCGCTGGCCCTGGCCGTCGCGGGCCAGCCGATCATGCTGGTGCTGTTCGGCCGCGGCGCATTCGACGCCACGAGCGCCCTGCTGAGCGCCCAGTCCCTCGCCGCCTACGCCTTCGGCCTGCCGGCCTTCGTGGTGCTCAAGGTGCTGGTACCGGCGTTCTTCGCCCATGGCGACACTGGGACGCCGGTGAAGGTCGGCATGGTGGCGATTGCGCTGAACCTCGTGCTGAACCTGCTGTTCATGGTGCCGCTGGCCCATGCCGGGCCGGCCTTGGCCACAAGCCTGTCGGCGATCTTCAACGTGCTGACGCTTGCGGCCCTGCTCAGCCGGCGGCGGCAGCTTGCGCTGGACAGCCAGTTGCGCCGCCGGCTGCCGCGCATGGCGCTGGCGGCGCTCGCCATGGCGGCGGCGTTGTGGGCCGCGGGCCGCACGGTGTTCGCCGAATTGGGCACGACCGCCGGGCTACGCTGGCTGGCGCTGGCGGCGCTGGTCGGCTTCGGGTTGGCGGCCTACGCCGTGGCCGGGCAATTATTGGGCGCGTTCGACGCGCGGCGGCTGCTCGGCATCCTGCGGCGGCGCGGGCGTGATGCCACGGCCCCTTCCTTGCCCAATCCTGATCGCGCTTGACCGATCACGGCCGGACGGGGACAACGCCGGTTATGCAACGCATCCTTTCCGGCATCCAGCCGTCCGGCATTCCGACGCTCGGCAACTACCTTGGCGCGATCCGCAACTGGGTGGCGCTGCAGCAGGACCACGAGTGCCTGTTCTGCGTGGTGGACCTGCACGCGATCACGGTTTGGCAGGACCCGGCCACACTTCGCGCCGCCACGCGCGAGCTGGCGGCGTCGATCGTCGCCTGCGGGATCGACCCGAAGGCGCACGTGCTGTTCCACCAATCGGCGGTCACTGCCCATGTGCGGCTGAGCTGGATTTTCAATTGCGTCGCCCGGCTCGGCTGGTTGAACCGCATGACGCAGTTCAAGGACAAGGCCGGCAAGGACCGGGAGCAGGTGTCGGCGGGGCTGTATGTCTACCCCAACCTGATGGCGGCCGATATCCACGCCTATCACGCCACCCGCGTGCCGGTGGGCGACGACCAGCGGCAGCACTTGGAGCTGGCGAACGACATCGGGCAGAAGTTCAACCACGACTACGGCGTCGAGTTCTTCCCGGTGATCGAGCCGCTGATCCTGGGTCCCGCCGCCCGGGTGATGAGCCTGCGCGACGGCAGCAAGAAGATGTCGAAGTCCGACCCGTCCGACCAGAGCCGCATCAACCTGACGGACGACGCCGACACGATTGCTTCCAAGATACGCCGCGCCCGCACGGACGCCGAACCCTTGCCGCACGAGCCGCAAGGACTGGAGGGCCGGTTGGAAGCACGGAACTTGGTTGGCATCATGGCGGCGCTGCTGGACCAGGACGCGGCAGCCGTACTGCGGGAGCAAGGCGGCAAGGGCTTCAGCGCCTTCAAAGAGAACCTGGCGGCCTTGCTGGTCGAGAAGCTCGCGCCGATTGCCGCCGAAACGCGACGCCTCTTGGCCGACCCCGGCACGGTGGACGCCATTCTGCGGGACGGCGCCGCCCGGGCCACCGCGGTCGCCGACCCCATCGTGGCGGAAGCCGAGCGGCTGGTCGGCTTCCTGAAGGTGTAGTCCGGTCCCGCGCGGCGGGGCCGGGCGCGCCGCCCGGGGGGCGAGGCCCGGGTCGCCGGGCCCCGCCCGCCACTGTCGCAACCGATCCGGACGCCGGGCCACCCGCGAAGCCCCGAGCGCGGGGACGGGCGCGCGATGGTGCGCTTCGACGGAGGGCTCCGCCC
>CAXUJE010000201.1:0-4748 GCA_964251035.1 uncultured Acetobacteraceae bacterium | reverse complement strand
CGCGGGGGGGCGCGCGGGGGGGGGGGGGGGGGTTCCTTTTTGGTGCGGCGGGGCCGGGGGGGGGCCCCCCCCCCGCGCCGCCGGGATTAGCGGCGGCGATACACCACGCGCGGCGCCGGCTTCGTCGCCATCGCGATCAGGAAGCCCACCCCGGCCGCGACCAGGATGGCCGTGATCGGGCGCTGATCGACCTGCTCGGCTAGGTAGTCGCCGGCTTCCTCAAGCTGGTCGAGCATCTGCGAGCCGTAGTCGCTCGCCTGGTCGCCGGCCTGCCCGGCGAAGCTGCGCACGCTGTCCTTCGCCTGCCCATATGCCCGCTGCGCGTTGCCGGACACCCGGTCCATCGCGCCTTCGGCCTGCATCTTCTTGTCCCCGGTCAGGTCGCCGGCGACCCCTTCGAGCTTGCCTCCGACCTTGCGGGCCGCACCCTCAAAACGGTTCTCGTCCATCGGATATACTCCTTCGGTGTTGTCGACGCAGGGTGAAACCCTTTTGACGCAAGGCGGTTCCATCGCGGCGGCGGCGCACGATATGATGGGAAGCCTTGAGCCGCGCGCCTGGCGTGGCTAGTCGATCCACCAGCGCGGAGCGCCGGATATGTACACGCAAGCCCTGAACGCCGCCGAGCCTGCCGTCCGGAACACCGAGCCTGGCGAGGACGCGGAGCGCCTGGCCCGGTTCCAGGCCCGCATCGACGCGGAGGACCGGGTCGAGCCGAACGACTGGATGCCGGACGCATACCGCCGCACCCTGATCCGCCAGATCAGCCAGCACGCCCACAGCGAGATCGTCGGCCAGTTGCCGGAGGGCCGATGGCTCACCCGTGCCCCCAGCCTGCGGCGCAAGGCGGCGCTGCTGGCCAAGGTGCAGGACGAATGCGGGCACGGGCTGTACCTGTATGCCGCCGCCGAAACCCTCGGTGTGTCCCGCGAGGAGCTGACCGAGCAACTGCTGTCGGGCCGGGCCAAGTACAGCAGCATCTTCAACTACCCGGCGCTGACCTGGGCCGACATCGGCGCCATCGGCTGGCTGGTGGACGGCGCCGCCATCATGAACCAGATCCCGCTCTGCCGGTGCAGCTACGGCCCCTATGCCCGCGCCATGGTGCGGGTGTGCAAGGAGGAGAGCTTCCACCAGCGCCAGGGCTACGAGATCATGCTGGCGCTGTGCCGGGGCACGGCGGCGCAGAAGGCGATGGCGCAGGACGCGCTGAACCGCTGGTGGTGGCCGGCGATGATGATGTTCGGGCCGCCCGACGGCGAAAGCCAGCACTCCGACCGCAGCATGGCCTGGAAGATCAAGCGCTTCACCAATGACGAGCTGCGCCAGCGCTTCGTGGACGCGATGGTGCCGCAGGCGCAGACGCTGGGCATCGAGGTTCCGGACCCGGACCTCCGGTGGGACGAGGCGACGCAGCATTTCAGCTTCGGCGCCATCGACTGGGAGGAGTTCCGCCAGGTGCTGGCGGGAAACGGGCCGTGCAACCGAGAGCGCCTGGCCGACCGCAACCAGGCCCATGCCGACGGCGCCTGGGTGCGGGAAGCCGCACTCGCCCACGCCGCCAAGCGGCAGGCCCGGAAGCGCGCCGCATGACGGAGCAGAACACGCCGCTGTGGGAGGTGTTCATCCGCAGCCGCAACGGCCTGGCGCACAAGCACGCCGGCAGCGTCCACGCCGCCGACGCCGAGATGGCGCTGCAGGCGGCGCGGGACGTTTACACGCGGCGCGGCGAGGGCCTGTCGCTGTGGGTGGTGCCGAGCGACGCCATCACCGCCAGCGACCCGGCCGACAAAGGCATGATGTTCGAGCCGACCGCCAGCAAGATCTACCGGCACCCGACCTTCTATGAAGTGCCGGACGACGTCGGCCACATGTGATGGCCCGCGCCTGATGACGGCCGACATCCAGGTGGCCGAGACGCCGCTGGTGCTGTTCACGCTGCGCCGGGCCGACGACGCGCTGATCCTGGGCCACCGCCTGTCGGAATGGTGCGGACGCGCGCCCACGCCGGAGGAGGACGTGGCGCTCGCCAACATGGGCCTCGACCTGCTGGGCCAGGCGCGCAGCTTGTACGCCTACGCCGCGGAGGCAGAGGGCGCCGGGCACGACGAGGACGACCTGGCCTACCTGCGGGACGCGCCGCAGTTCCGCAACCTGCTGCTGGTGGAGCAGCCGAACGGCGACTTCGCCGTGACCATCATGCGGCAGTTCCTCTATGCCGCCTTCATCGATCCATGGTGGCGGGCCATGGCGGCGTCCCGCGACCCGATGCTGGCCGCCATCGCCGCCAAGGCGGAGAAGGAAACCGCCTACCACCTGCGCCATGCGGCGGAGTGGGTGATCCGGCTGGGCGACGGCACCGACGAGAGCCACCGCCGGGCGCAATCGGCGCTCGACCAGCTTTGGCCCTATGTCGGCGAGATGTTCGACCCCGGCGACGAGGCGGACCTGATCGCAGGCGGCATCGCTGCCGATCCAGTCGCCCTGCGCCCCGGCTTCGATGCGACGGTTGCGGGCGTGCTGGACCAGGCCACCCTGCGCCGCCCTGCCGGCACCTGGGCGCAGCGCGGCGGGCGCCAGGGCCGCCATTCCGAGCATCTGGGCTTCCTGCTGGCGGAGATGCAGCATTTGCAGCGCAGCCACCCCGGTGCCAAGTGGTAGCCGGGCTGCGCGACCGGGCCTGGGCCGCCGCCGCGGAGGTCACGGACCCCGAGGTTCCCGTGCTGACCATCGCCGACCTCGGCGTGCTGCGCGACGTGACCGAGGGGCCGGACGGGGTGGAGGTGCTGATCACGCCGACCTACTCCGGCTGCGCCGCCATGGGCACCATCGCCATCGAGGTCGAGCTGGCGCTGGCCCGCGCCGGCATTCCCGGCCGCGTCCGCACCGTGCTGTCGCCGGCCTGGACCACGGATTGGATGAGCGCGGACGGGCGGCGCAAGCTGCTGGAGTACGGCATCGCGCCGCCGGTCCCGGGCAGCAGCCGCCGGGCGCTGTTCGGCACGGAGCAGGTCGCCTGCCCGCGTTGCGGATCGGGCGACACGGTGGTCATGGCGGAGTTCGGCTCGACCTCCTGCAAGGCGCTCTGGCGCTGCCGGGCCTGCCGGGAGCCGTTCGACTACTTCAAATGCCACTGACCCGCTTTGAGGCCCTGCAGGTCGCCGACATACGCCAGGAGACCGCCGACACCGTCAGCGTCGCGTTGGCCGTGCCGGACAGCCAGCGGTCCCGTTTCGCGTTCCAGCCCGGCCAGTACCTGACGCTGCGCACCTGGATGGACGGCGAGGAGCTGCGGCGGTCGTACTCCATCTGCTCGGGCCTGGACGACGGCGAGCTGCGGGTGGCGATCAAGCGGGTGGAGGACGGCCGCTTCTCCGCCTGGGCGCACGGCGCGCTGCGGCCGGGTGCCCTCCTCGACGTGATGCCGCCGCAGGGCCGCTTCGGCGTGGCGCCCGCGCCCGGCGCTGCCCGCACCCTCTTGGGCGTCGCGGCCGGGTCGGGCATCACGCCGGTCCTGTCCATCCTGAAATCCGTGCTGTCGCGGGAGCCGTCCAGCCAATTCATCCTGCTCTACGGCAGCCGCGCCACCGGCCAGATCATCTTCCGCGAGCAGCTTGAGGAGCTGAAGGACCGCTTCATGGGCCGCCTTTCAGTGGTCCACGTCCTGTCGCGGGAGCAGCAGGACGTGCCCGTGCTGAACGGGCGGCTCGACGGCGGCAAGGTGCGCCGCCTGCTCAGCGCCCTGGCGGCCATCCCGGCCATCGACCATGCCTTCCTGTGCGGACCCGACAGCATGATCGACGAGGTGCAGGCGGCGCTCCTCCATGCCGGCCTGGCTCCCGACCGCGTTCACAATGAGCGGTTCGGCCCTGTCCCGACCGGCGGCCCCCGTCCGCAGAAACCCCGGCCGGCCACCGACGCGCCGCATGCGGTCGCCACGGTCATCGCCGACGGCGTCAGCATCGCGGTGCCGATGGAGGCCGGGGAGACGGTGCTGGATGCGGCGCTGCGCGCTGGGCTTGACCTGCCGTACTCCTGCCGCGGCGGGATGTGCAGCACATGCCGGGCGCGGGTGTCGGAGGGCCAGGTCCGCATGGACGTGAACTACGGGCTGGAGCCTTGGGAAACCGCGGCCGGCTACGTGCTGACCTGCCAGGCCCACCCGGAAACCGACCGGCTGACCGTCGATTACGACCACGTGTAGCTACTCGTCCCGCCCGGCCCCGATGCGCGTCACCGACCCGTAGGCGATGCTGGCCTGGATTGCCTCCAGGATCGGCACCCTGAGCGCCACGTGCAGCAGGCAGCGGATCGGCCCGGCGTGCGTCACCAGCAGCGTGGTGTCGGCCGAACTCGCAATGCCGGTCCAGGCGCGGCGGACGCGCCGCAGCACGTCGGCGACCGCCTCACCGCCGCCGGGCTGGTAGCGCAGCGGGTCGGCGGCCCAGGCGTCGATCTCGGCGCGCGGGATGACGGACCAGGCCTGGCCCTCCCAGGCGCCGAAATCCATTTCCGCCAGGCGGTCGTCCGTGCGCAGCGGCGCGCCGGTGCGGGCGGCGACGGCGCGGGCCACGTCCTGCGCGCGGGCGAGCGGGCTGGCGATGATGCGCTCGATGGGATCGCCCGCGGCGGCGATCAGCGCGGCGGCGCCGGCATCGGCAGGCTCGGCCAGCGCCACGTCCAGCCGGCCGTAGCAGATGCGGCTGCCGACGCGCGGGCGCGGGTGCCGGGCGGCGAGGATCAGGCCG
>CAXUJE010000200.1:0-9708 GCA_964251035.1 uncultured Acetobacteraceae bacterium | reverse complement strand
CCTCGGGATCGATGACGAAGGTGACGATGGCCTGAACCTCAGCCACCCAGGTTTCAAAGGTCATGGTCTCTGCTCCGATGTGCGGGCGATGGCAATGCCTTCCTGCCGTTGACAGGAGGTGCTCATGAGGACGGTCGCACAAGCCGCTTCATGACGCGTGACATGTAGATCAGTTGGAGGCCAAAGCGGGCAGCCCTCCTACCGTGCATCCGCCGGCGCAGGAGCCTTCAGCCCGCGGACCCTGCTTTGCCGTGCTTCCTGCTGAACCGGCCTCTTCGGACTGACCCCGCCCAGCAACCAGGCTGCCAACTGGCGGCGGGCCCGGAACACCCGGCTCTTTGCCGTGCCGACGGCACAGCCGGTCGCCTGGGCGAGGGCCTCGTAGCCCATGCCATGCACCACCACCATCAGCAGCGCCTCCCGCTGATCCGCAGGGAGTTGCGCCATCGCCCGGCCGAGCTCCTTGAGCGCCAAGCCGTCCTCATGCGCAGCATTCGTCGAGAACGCCGCCTCCGGCACGTCGGCATGTCGGCGGTGTCCCGGTGCTTGCGTCGGTCCGAGATGAACCGGTTGCGCAGGATGCGGTGCATCCAGGCCGGGAAGTTGGTGCCTGGGACGAAGCTCGCCTGGGCACGAAGCGCGTTGCACACGGCCTCCTGCACCAGGTCCTCTGCAGCCGAGCGGTTCCGCGTCAGCGCCAGCGCCTGGATGCGCAGCTTGGGCAGAATCGCAAGAAGCTGGTCATGGAAAGGAGTGTTCATCAGGCTGCCTTCTTCATTGCTGGAGCCTTTGTAGCACAGCCGGTTAGCACCGCACTTGGTTCATGGAAGCCGGGCAGGGTTGGAAGCTGCCCGTGCTACCCAGCCTCCGCGTCAGATCGCGACGCGCAGGCCGAGTTCCACCACGCGGTCGGCGGGGATGCGCAGGAATTCCGCCCCGGAGGCGGCGTTGCGCTCCATGGTGCGGAACAGCCACCGCCGCCAGGCCGGCAGCTGCGGCATCGCGCTCGGCACCACCGTCGGCCGGTTCAGGAAGTAGCTCGCCTGCATCGGATCGAACGGCAGCGCGCCCTGGGCGGCGAGGTCGGCCAGCGCGCGGGGCACGTTCGGCTCTTCCATGAAGCCGAAGTCCAGGTGCACCCGGTAGAAGCCCGGCGCCAGCTCCTCCGCCTCACCCCGCCGGCCCGGCTCGGCCTCGGGCACGTCCAAGGTGCCGATGCCCACGCACAGCGCCCGCTCGTGCAGCACCTTGTTGTGCTTGAGGTTGTGCAGCAGCGCCGCGGGCACGTTGCCGGGGTTGCCGGTCAGGAACACCGCCGTGCCGGGCACGCGCACGATGCGCGAGCGCGGCAGGCGCGCCACGAAGGGGGCGAGCAGCGCGCCGTCCTGCCGCCGCTGCGCCAGCATCAGCTCGCGCCCGCGCTCCCAGGACGTCATCAGCGCCATGAGCGCACAGCCCAGCACGAGCGGCACCCAGCCCCCTTCCAGCAGCTTGAGCGTGTTGGCGGCGAAGAACAGCCCGTCCAGGGCGAAGAAGGCGCCGAACACCCCGAGCGCCGCCCAGCGCGGCCAGCCGAACTGGCGGCGGAACACCACCGCGGCCAGCACGGCGGTGCACAGGAAGGTGCCCGTCACCGCGATGCCGTAGGCGGACGCCAGCGCGTCGCTGCTGCGGAACGCGAATACGAGGACAAGCACGCCGGCCAGCAGGGCCGTGTTGACCTGGGGCACGTAGATCTGCCCCTCCTCGGTCTGGCTGGTGTGGCGCACCGTCATGCGCGGCAGCAGGTGCAGCTGCATGCACTGCCGGGCGATGGAGTAGGCACCGGAGATCAGCGCCTGGCTGGCGATCACGGTGGCCAGCGTGGCGAGCGCCACGAGCGGCAGGCGCAGCACCTCGGGGGCGAGCAGGTAGAACGGGTTCTCGGCCGTTGTCGGGTCGCCCAGCACCAGCGCGCCCTGGCCGAGGTAGTTCAGCGTCAGGCAGGGCAGGACGAAGAACAGCCAGGCCAGGCGGATCGGCCGCGCGCCGAAGTGGCCCATGTCGGCGTAGAGCGCCTCGGCGCCGGTGACGGCCAGCACCACGGAGCCGAGCGAAACAAAGGCGAGCCAGCCGTGGCGCAGGCAGAAGGCCACGGCGTGGTGCGGCGAGAGCGCGCCCAGCACCGCCGGGTGGCGCGCGATGCTGGCCGCCCCCAGCGCGCCGAGGGCTGCGAACCACAGCACCATCACCGGGCCGAACACCCGGCCGATGCTGCCGGTGCCGCGGCGCTGCGCCGCGAACAGCGCGACGATCACCGCGACCGAGACCGGCAGCACGAACTCCCTCAGCCCAGGGGCGGAAATCTCCAGCCCCTCCACCGCCGAAAGCACCGAGATCGCCGGCGTGATCACCCCGTCGCCGAACAGCAGGCAGGCGCCGGCGACCCCGACCAGCGCCAGCCCCGCGCGGGTGCGTGCGCCGACGGACACGCGCTGGGCCAGGACCATCAAGGCCAGGATGCCGCCCTCGCCGCGGTTGTCGGCGCGCATGACGAGCAGGACGTACTTGACCGTGACGATCAGCACCAGCGCCCAGAAGATCAGCGACAGCAGGCCGAGGACCTCCCACTCGGCGGCGGCATGGTCGTGCAGCAGGTCGAGGCAGGACTTGAAGGCGTAGAGCGGGCTGGTGCCGATGTCGCCGTATACCACCCCGAGCACGCCCAGCAGCGCCCCGAGCCGGGGAGCTGTCCCGCGCGCCGGCACGGCGTGGGCAACACTGTCCATGGGCATGCCTTGCGGGTCCTGCTTCGTTGGGGGCCATCCCGAAGGGCAGCCAGGCGAGGCGAACTAAGCATCTCGGGGCAAAGCCGCCAAGGGGACCGGACTTTGACGTGATCGGTGAAGGCGGGGATAGGGGCACGCAGGCCTCATGGGATTGGCTTCCGTGGAAGACGCTTTCAGGTTTCAGTTCGATGGTCGCCGATAATCGAAAATGCCTGTCCTCCCACTGCGTAGGGCACGACGATGAGGGTCATCTGTCGCTGTGGCTGATCGACGATGCCCTGCGGGACTTCGGGGCGGCAGCGGCCTCCGTGTGACAATACCTGGCCATGTCAGCTCCCGCGGCCAGCCGACCCGGTAGCCGCATTTAGACGGCGGCCTGCGAACCCGACCGCGCCGGCCGGTGTTCCCAGCCGGCGATGCCGCGGTCGGGGCGCATCATCAGGCTGGATAGGTCCGCGCGCAGCGGCGCGGCGCCGGGTGCGGCCAGACTGAAGCTCAGCAGGCCCTCGGCCTCGTCCAGCCAGGCCAGGGTTTCGCAACGCCACAGCGTCCACCCAGCCAGGCTCAGCCGGTGCGTGGCCCGCTGCTCCCAGCGCTGCGCCGCGGCGTCCCAGTGCCGCGTGAAGGCGCTGTCGGTGGTCACCAGGGCTGGCAGCGGCCAGCACAGGCCGCGTGCCCAGGCGGGGGCGGCCAGAAGGGCCGAGGGAGGCACGTCGGTCCAGGCGGCAGCCTCGTCGGCGAAGGGCGTCAAGCCAATGGCCAGCGCCAGCACGTCCAGCATCGGGTCGGCGGGGCCGTGGCGGTCGTACATGGCCAGCAGACGGTCGGTGGCCGTGGCATGGATCCGCCCGCCGCCGGTCCCGACCAGGAGGAAGCGCCCGGCGAGGTCCAGCTCCACGGTGAAACCCCAGCCTTTGCCCGTCGCCAGGGCGAAATGCGCGTGGCGGCCGACCGCGGGCGTCAGGGCGCGGGCCAGGGCGGGGTTGGCCACCGGCTGCTCCACCCGGCTGCCGGCGTGCGGAACTGCGTTCAAGGCGTAGTGCGGCGCCCCGCCGGGCGGCTGCACCAGGGCATGGCTCAGGTGGAAGGGCCGGGTCGGCGCGCCCAGCCAAGGGCCGTCCTGCACGTGCATGTGCAGGTGCGGCTGCGGCGAGCGGCCGGAACTGCCGCAGCGGGCCAGCGGCTGTCCCAGCGCCACCCAATCCCCAGGCGCCACCCCCAGGCTGCCCTGCTGCAGGTGCGCCAGCACCACGACCGGGCCGGCGGCCACGCTCAGCATCACGAAGTTGCCGTAGGGCTGGCCGGTGTCGACGTCCCCAGGGATCTGGTCGGGCAGGTCGCCGCGGCAGGCCAGCACCTGGCCGGCGGCGGGCGCGAGCACCGGCATGCCGAAGCAATGGTAGTCCTGCAGCCGGCCGCCGTCGCCGGCATGGGCGGAGCCCTCGACCAGGCGGTGGAAGTCCAGCGCATGGCGCCAGGGACCGCGATGCGTGTGCGGCCCGTCCATCCCTTGATAGACGTGGCAGGCGCCGCGGAACGGCGCGCGCAGCGCCACGCTGCCGGGATCGAGCCCGCGCGCGGTGGCGGTGCGGGCCGCCTCGGCCGTGCGTTCCGGCAGGTCGGGCACCGCCAGCCAGTAGCAGGCCCAGGGCGCGCCGGCCTCGGCGCGCAGCGCCACCATCACCAGCCAGATGGCCCCGATGTAGGGCACCGAGAGCGCGGGCAGGCCCATCACCCACAGGGCATTGCCCAACGCCAGGGCCAGCAGCCCGGCCAGCAGAGCGCCCAGGCAGCCCACGGCCAACGCCAGAGGCCCGGTCCGCCGGGCGTAAAGCCCGCCCAGCATCACCGCCGCCAAGACCCCGGCACAGCCCGCCGCCGGCCAGATCGGGATGGCCAGCAGCGCGGCGAGCGCCCACGCCGTGCCGAAGCCCAGCAGCGCCAGCAGCACCAGGACGTGGGATGACAGCGCGAAAGCCGCCAGCATCAGCACGCCGGCGCTGGCGCTGGGCGTCAGGTAGATGGAGCCCAGCGCGGCGAGGAACTGCGTCGCCGGCTCCGGCAGTCCGGCCAGCGCCAGGTCGGTGGGCCAGGGCGGGATCCGTGGCGCCGCCCCCAGGCCCAGCCCGCGCCCCGCCGCGAACAGGACCGCGCCCACCAGGCAGAAGGGCGCCGAGAGCAGCGGCAGCCGCAGCCGGCCGGCCAGCGTGGCGGTGACCAGCAGGGACAGCAGCCCGCCCAACGCGGCCAACGCCAGAACACGGGCACCGGGTGCATAAACGGCGCCCAGCAGCAGCCCGCTCAGCACGCCGTTCACCGCGTCGAGGCCGAAGCTGCGGTCGGTCAGGCCCAGCAGCCGCCGCGCGCCCAGGGTCGCAACGCCGCCGGTCAGGCCGCACAGCCCGGCCCAGGGCTGCAGCAGCGTGCAGCCCAGCACCAGCAGGTTGGCCTGCGGCCGGCGGAACAGCAGGAAGGAGCCGTAGGCCGCCGCAAGCTCGCGAAGGAAGCCGAGCAAGGCGGCTATTCCGCCACCAGCGTTTCCGGCGCGAAGCCCGTCTGGCGCAGGTGCGCCGGCAAGCGGTCGTGCTGGCACATGCTTTCCAGGTTCTCGGCTTCGCGGATCACCGAATGGCCGCCGTCGGGGTGCAGCAACACGATGGCGGGCCGGTACTCGATGAACTGCATCCACTGGGTGTTGTTGTAGGCGCCCACCGGGCCGAACAGCAGCTGGTCGCCCGTTTCCAGCGGCGGCAGCTGCACGCTGTGGCGCATCACGTCGATGTTCATGCAAAGCGGGCCGTATAGCACGGTCTCGCGCGGCTGGCCCTGCTTCGGCGTCACCAGCTTCACAGGGTGGTTGTACCAGAAGGCGGTGAGCATCACGTTCACGCCCGCATCCAGGATGCCGGCGTGGCGGCCGTCCGGCAGCCGCTTGGTGCCGACGACGGTGGTGGCGAGGAACGCGGCGTCGTCCACCACGGCCCGGCCGCTTTCAAAGATCAGGGTGGGCCGGGGTCCTGGGCGGTCCGCCAGGCATTGCTGCAGCGACAGGCCCACCGCTTCGGCGTACTCCTCGACCTCCGGCACTGCCTGTTCGGGCGGCGCGTAGATGCCCTGCAGCGCGTTGCGGGAGGGCAGGCCGCCGCCGATGTCGAGCGTCTCGATCCGCGCGCCGCCATTGGCCTCCTGCTGGCGCATGAAGCCGGTGAGGCGGCGGACCTGCGCCGCGTAGGCGCGCGGTTCCAGCATGAAGGTGCCCAGGTGGTTGTGCAGCCCGGTCAGCGCCAGATGCGGGCTGGCCTGCACCCGCGCCGCCGCTTCGTGCGCTTCGCCGGTTTCCAGGTCGAAGCCGAAGCGGCTCCATGGCTCGGCATAGCCGGTGTTGACCGTCAGCCGCAGGGTCGTCGGCACCCGGCGGCCCTGCCCGGCGGCGACGCTTTCCAGCAGCGCCAACTCGTCGAAGTGGTCCACGTGGACATGCGCCCCTTCGGCCACGGCTCGTTCCAGCACGGCGCGGGGCTTGTTGGGGCCGTTGAACAGGATGCGCTCGCCCGGCACGCCGAGGTGGCGCGCCTTCTCGTACTCGAAGCGCGACACCACCTCGGCCCAGCAGCCCTCCTGGTGCAGGATGTTGCAGACGGCCGCGGTGTAGTTGGTCTTGTAAGACCAGCCGTGCACCACGTCGGGCCAGTGGCGCTCGAAGGCGGCGCGGAGGCGGCGGGCGTTCCCGCGCAGCCGGCGCTCCGAGACGATAAACAGCGGCGAGCCGTAGCGCCGGGTCAGCGCGTCCACGGCATGGCCCTCGATCTCGCTCCGCGTGCTGCTGCCGGCCGCGCGGCGGCCGAATTTGTTGGTGGAACCCAACACGTGCGGCTGCACGAAGGGCGGCTCCCAGGTGGCAGGCATGGCGTTCTATCCTGTGCTGAAGGGGTATGCGGGGATCACGCGGCGTGGTGGAGCGGCGGCCATTCGCCGGTGGTGAGCATGGCTTCCAGCCGCGCCAGCGGGATGATCAGGTCCTCGGCATGGCGCAGGAACATCGTGCCCGGCTCGGCCGGGGGCAGCGCCGCCGGGGCCTCGCCGGCCAGCAGCCGCAGGAACTGCACGGGCAGGTTCCGCCCGGCACCGTGGCTGAGGTAGATCCAGGCCGGGAAGCGCGGGTTGATCTCGATAAGGTGGCGGGCGCCGTCGGGTCCGCACAGCACCTCCACCTCCAGCGGGCCGGGCCAAGCCAGCTCGCGCACCAGGGTCTCGGCCAGCCCGAGCAGCGCGTCGTCGAGGATGGTGATGCCGGCCCAGGCCTTGCCCTTGTCGGTGACGGCATGCTTGCGCATCATCACGCTGCCCAGCAAGCCGCCCCGGCCATCGCCCACCGCGGCGAGGTTCACCTCGTGCCCGAGCAGGAAACGCTGCACCAGCACGGGGTAGCCCCACTTCGCCGCCATCTCGGCGAAGGCGGCTTTAGCTTCCGCCGGGCGGTGCACCACGATGGCGTCGTAGAACACGCCCTTCACCACCAAGGGGAAGTCCCAGCCCTCCGCCTCGGCGCGGTCGAAGAAGCCGGGGTCCGAGAGCGGCCGCGTTTCCGGCACGGCGATACCGAGCGCTGCGGCGAGCTCGGGCAAGCGGTCCTTAGCGCGGTCGCGCAGCTGCCGGCGGTTGGGCAGCAGGCAACGGACGCCTGCTGCGTCCGCGAGCTGGGGAATTGCCTCGATGAAGGTGGGCAGTTCGGCATCGAGGCAAGGGACGATGGCGTTTATGCGTTCCCTGGCGCAAATCTCGCCCAGCCGCTCGGCCAGGGCCTCGCCGCCCTCCGACGGGTAAGGCAGCAGGTAGCCGGCATCGCACAGGCCCTGATGGTGCATTCCGGCGTCCAGCGCCTCGTAGCCGACACCGATGATGCGGCCCTGGAACTCCGGAGCCTCGCGCAGGCAACGGGCGACCGCCATGCCGGGGCCGGGGCTGTCGGGGCGGCTGTTCATGCCGGTGATGGCGACGGTCCAGCGCCGCCAGTCGACACCGGGCGGGGGTCGCGGGGTCATGCCAGGTATCGCCCGAGCTGGCGCAGGAAGGCGGAGGTGGCTTCGGCAGCTGCGGCAGCCGAGACTGGGTAGTGCTCGGCCAGGCGCTGGCCGATTTCCTCGACCGAGCAGCCGCGGGAAAGGCATTTCAATGCTTCAAGGCCGGTAGGGTTCAGCGTGAAGCTCTGGCCGCTGCGAGGGTCGAAGACGAAACCGTTCGCGCCCAGCTGCAGCTCCGCAAGGCGGGTCGCATTAGGCTGGCGGTGCGGACCGTCCCCAGCCTGGGCAGTGGCGGAGGTGCTGAGAGTCACGAGCGCGGTCTCCTTTCATGGCTCTGTATCGGACGGAACCGGCCTGGGCAGTGGGGCGAACGGAGGGCGGAACCCCCACCCTGCGTTTGCTTTTCAAAGCGTTCTGGTGCCGACAAACGTTTGCCCGGAGAGGACGGTAAGAACTCGAGGCGCAATTAACTACTGCAGGTCGGCAAAAGTTGCTCTGCCGAGGGACCTAACTGCGTGTTGCAGGCTAATAGAGTCGGTTTTTTACACCCAATTGTTCTACAAGGTAAGTTAGTCCCGAATTTGATTGGCGCTTTGCCTTCCCTGCCAGCGGCAAGCCCGAATCTCCTAAGCTTGACTTTGGCCTTTTTCAGGCTGGATGGCATGCCGCCCCGGTGAGGCGTTCGAGGAGTGCGCGCAGGATTGCTGTCGTGTTCTGGGCATGCTGTGATGAGGAGAAAGCCTGTGCAATCCAGACCTGGCGCTGGGTGGCGGCGAGCGCGTCGGAGAAGGTGACGACACCGCCGGGCCATAGCGCCCGGATCGCGGCATCGTGGAAGAGCTGTGCCTCCGCCGCGATTACCCGATGTTCACACATGCACCAGAGCTGGACAGCCGGTCCGGACGCCACCGGTTGGAGGGCCACGCATTCCGCCCGCTCAGTCGTAGCGGCCGGCCGTCAGGGCCGGAAGCCGAGGGTCGAGGCCGGGGCTGGCGTTCCTGGACGGCAAGTTGGTCAGGTTGTTCAGGATGGCGTTGTCCTGCCCGACCACGGACTCGATGGCCCAGTTCGTCGCGCCGAAGATGGAGTTGTCGAACAGGTCGTTGTGGTCCGAGCCTGCCGCAACGAAAACGCCGGCGTAGTGGGAGCCTCGGATCGGGTTGGCGAACACGATGTTGCCCCGGCTCGGCGTGAAGTCGAGGTCGGCCGCCGGGGCGTCCGCCTTCGCAGCCCCCAGTTCGATGCCGAAGAAGTGAAAGCGATCGCTCCGGCCCCTGTTGTTGTCGACCAGCGTGTTCAGGCCGACGACGTTGAAATAGCCGGTGCGCACCATCTTGATCCCGCCGCCGTAGTTCCCGAGGATCTCATTTCCGTAGACCAGGCTGTAGGCGGCGTTGTCGAGCGACAGGCCGGGCACCTTCGCCGCCGCAGACCCGTCGGCGAGCCGGCCGAAGCCGGCCACGAAGTCGTGCTTGAGGTCCTCGTCGCTGGTGCCCCACCGCTTGCCGTTCTCCTCAACGACGTTCAGCGCCACCACGTCCGCGGTGGAGCCGTTGTCGAGGCACATGCCCTCCTTGGCGTTGCCCTGGATCAGGTTGCCGGCCACGACGTCTTCCACGGCGCCGTCGAAATAAACCCCCGAGGCCCGGTTCCGGGCGATGCGGTTGAAGGCGACCAGGTTGCGGTGGGGCGTCGCGAGCCGGCTCATGATCGGCTGGGCCGGCACCCAGTAGCCGTCCCGCTCGAAAAGGTTCAGCGGCGTGGCCGTCAGGTCCACATTGCGGTCCGTGACCACCACGCCGGCTTGCCAGTTTGAGGCACCGAGGTTGTCGTGGATGTCGTTGTCTGCGACCACGCTCTCGCGGGTGTCCCCGTGCAACAACACGCCCGCCCGCCCGAGCGCGGAAAGCCGGTTGCCC
>CAXUJE010000199.1:7442-9882 GCA_964251035.1 uncultured Acetobacteraceae bacterium | reverse complement strand
GAATGGTCCATGCCCTGCATCCCCTGCATGCTGGAATGGTCCATAGGAGGCATGGTCTGGGTTTGGCCGTTCTGCTGCTGGGCGGCCGCCACGCCGGCGACGCCGAGCAGCAGGCCGGCGGTGAGGGCGGAAAGGGCAAGGGATCGCATCGTAGTGCTCCGGTTGTTGGATGCCGGGCCGGGTCGGCCAGGCTGCGCGCCGGATTAACACGGCAGGGATGCCCCCGATTGTGACATAACATTGCCCCGCGGCCCCGGCCGGCCCGTGCGCATTGACCGGCCCGGCGCCACGGCAATATCCGATGGCATCGAAGGCCCCGGCAGGCCTTTCCCAATGTCTGGAGCGAAGCCATGCAAACGACGCCATTGTCTCGACGCGGCATCCTCGGCGCCGGTGCCGCCTTCGCGGCGCTGGCCATGGCTCCGCGCGCCTGGGCGCAGGCCTCCCAAGCCAGGGCCGGCGGTCCCAAGGTGTTCGACCTCGTGCTTGAGCACCGGATGGTGGACATCACCGGCACGCCCCGGCCGGCGATGACGGTCAACGGCCAGCTTCCCGCCCCGGCGCTGCGGTTCCGCGAGGGCGAGGAGGTGGTCGTCAACGTCGCCAACCGGCTGCGGGAGGACACCTCGATCCATTGGCACGGCTTGCTCCTGCCCAGCGGCCAGGACGGCGTGCCCGGCGTCAGCGACGGCTTCCAAGGCATCCCGGCCGGCGCCACGCACCAGTACCGCTTCCCGCTGATCCAGGCCGGCACCTACTGGTACCACAGCCACTCCGCGACCCAGGAGCAGTCCGGCCTGTACGGCCCGATCGTCATCGAGCCGAGGCAGCCCGACCCCTTCGCCTACGACCGCGACTACATCGTCCAGCTTTCGGACTGGACGGACGAGAACCCCGACCGGGTGATCGCCAACCTCAAGCGCGACCCGAGCTACTACAACTACGCCCGGCGGACCGGGGCGTCGCTGGTGCGCGACATGGCCGCCGCCAAGGACGGGGCGGAGCGCATGGCGCTCGTCAAGGACCGGCTCATGTGGGGCGACATGCGCATGGACCCGACCGACATCGAGGACGTGACCGGCTACACGTTCCTGGTGAACGGCCGCTCGCCGGACCGGAACTACACGGCGCTGTTCCGCCCCGGCGAGCGGGTGCGGCTGCGCTTCATCAACGGGTCGGCCATGACCTACCAGGACGTGCGCATCCCGGGACTGCGCATGACCGTCGTGCAGGCGGACGGGAACAACGTGCGGCCGGTGACGGTGGACGAGTTCCGGATCGCGCCGGCCGAGACGCTCGACGTGATCGTGACCCCGGCGCAGGACCGGCAGTACGACATCCTGGGCGAGTCCATGGGCCGCCAGGGCTTTGCCCGCATGACGCTGGCGACGCGCGAGGGGCTGCCGCCCTTGCCGCTGCCGCCTCACCGTCCGCGGCCCGTGCTCACGATGGCGGACATGGGCATGCCGGCCAGGACGCCCGGGGCCGACCGGGGCACGCCGCGGCCTGAACGGGATCGCCCGGGGCACGTCGCGCCCATGGGCGACATGGGCGGCATGCCGTCCGGCGCAGCCGGCGCGTCGTCGATGCCAGGCATGGACATGGGCGGCATGGATATGAGCGGCGCGGCCATGGGCGGCATGCAGCCTGGCGGCACGGCGGACGCGCAGCCGATGGCCGGCATGGACCACGGCAGCATGCCGGGGATGGCGATGCCCGGAAACGGGAGCATGCCCGGGATGAGGCATGGCGGAATGGACATGGGCCAGAACACCCCAGCCAACGGCCCCACGGGCGGACAGATGGCGATGGCCGACCAGAACGGCATGGCCGGCATGTCCGGAATGGGCGGCATGTCCATGGCCGACCCCATCCAGCAGGACACCGGCGCGCCGCCCGGCGCCAAGGTGCTGTCGTACCGTGACCTAAAGGCGCTCAACAATCCCTGGGGAACCCGGAAGCCGGACCGGGTCATCGAGGTTCGCCTGACCGGGAACATGGAACGCTACTTCTGGTCCATCAACGGCAACAAGTACAGCGAGGCCCAGCCGATCGTCTTCAACTACGGCGAGCGGGTCCGCCTGCACTTCATCAACGAGACCATGATGAACCACCCCATGCACCTGCACGGGATGTGGATGGTGCCGGACGTGGGCAACGGGGCGCAGAACCCGCTCAAGCACGTGGTGAACATCAAGCCCGGCACCGAGCTGAACGTGGACGTGGTGGCCGATGCCGAGGGCGGCTGGGCGTTCCACTGCCACCTGCTCTACCACATGGAAACCGGCATGATGCGCAAGGTCGTGGTGCAGCGGGCGAGCGCGGCACTGTGAGGATCGGCCACCGCCGCGGCGCGGGCCCCCCGTGTGGGGCCGGGCGGGCCCGCCGGGGCCGGGGCGGGGGGCGGGGCATGGGCCGGCGGCTGCACCACCCGCAGCGA
>CAXUJE010000199.1:0-7432 GCA_964251035.1 uncultured Acetobacteraceae bacterium | reverse complement strand
GTCGGGCTGGGCGCAGGGCATGCCTGCCGGCCACGCGATGCCCGGCATGACGATGCCGGAGCCAGCAACGGCACCGGCCCCGCCATCCCAGGGCACCCGGGTGGACCCAGGGCCGCTCACCTCGGCCATGCCCCCTTCCGCCGCCTTCATGGACCACCACGAGGCCTTGTACGGGGCGGTCCTGGTTGACCAACTCGAGTACCGCGGCGGCGGCGGGACCAACATCGGCGCTTGGCAAGGCGAGGCCTATTACGGCGGCGACTACAACAACGTCTGGGTCAACACGCGCGGCGAGTACAACAGCAAGGCGCGTGCGCTGGAACGGGCCGAGCTGCAGCTGCTTTATTCACGCCTGATCAGCTACTTCCTCAACGCGCAGGCGGGCGTGCGGCAGGACTTCCCGATCAATCCGAACCAGGGCACTCCGGCACGCACGCACCTGGTGCTTGGGATCGAAGGACTGCTGCCGAACCTGTTCCTGGCCAACCTGCAGTTCTTCGTCAACGACGTCGGCACCGTGGCCGCGCGTTTCGAAGGGTCGTATGACGCCTACCTCACGCAGCGCCTGGTGCTGCAGCCGCAGGTTGAGTTGGACGTCGCCGCCAACTCGGACGCACGGTCGCGGCTGGCCAGCGGCTTCACGCGGCTGGAAAGCGGGCTGCGGCTGCGCTACGAGATCAGGCGCGAGTTCGCGCCCTACATCGGCGTGTCCTATGAGAGCGTGCTCGGCGACACGCGCCGCATCTACAAGCGTTACAACGAGGACCGTGACATCCTCGCTGGCGTGGTTGGCATCCGGTTGTTCTTCTGAGGGCGGCATGGGGCAGACGGACGGGCACGAGGACGTCGTCTTCCCCGGTCCGTCGGACAACGCGCACGGGGCGGCGCCGGAGCCGCATGTCCTGGTCGTGGAGGACGACGGCGAAACCCGCCGCCTCCTGGTGAGGCTCCTGCGCGAGAACGGCCTGCGCGCGACGGGCGTCGCGGACGGCCAGGAAATGTGGCAGGCGCTCGCCGCGGCCGTGCCGCAGCTCCTGATCCTGGACCTCATGCTGCCAAGGACGCCCGGCCTCGATCTCCTGCGCGAGCTGCGGCGCGACCCGCGGTGGGCGGGCCTGCCGGTCGTGGTCGTCACGGCGCGTGGCGAGGTGGGCGACCGCACCCGCGGGCTGGAACTCGGGGCGGACGACTATGTCGCCAAGCCGTTCGACCGGCGCGAGCTGCTGGCGCGGATCGGCGCCGTGCTTCGCCGGGCCACAGGGCCGGGTCCGACCGTCCGCCGCAACCTGATCCGCTTCGCCGGCTGGTCGCTCCATACCGGGAACCGCACCCTGACCTCCCCACAGGGGGCGAGGGTTGACCTGTCCGGCGCGGAGTATGACCTGCTGACCGTGTTCCTCGACCACCCGAAGCGGACGCTGTCGCGCGAGCGGCTGCTGGAGCTCGCGCGCAACCGCGTGTCCGTTGCCGCGGCCGACCGCAGCGTGGACGTCCAGGTCAGCCGCCTGCGCCAGAAGCTGGAGGTGGAGGGCGAAAGCCACAGCATCATCAAGACGGTGCGTGGCGTCGGCTACGTGCTCACCGCGGACCCCGAGCAGTGATGCCGGGATGGCCTTCCCGCCTCTGGCCGCGGAACCTGGCGGGGCGCACGGCCCTGCTGCTCCTCGTGAGCCTGACGGTGTTCCATCTGGGCAGCCTCTGGATGCACCAGCACGGCCTTCGCGATGCCGTCGCGGAGCTGGATGAGGCGAGGGTCGCCGACCGGCTGCTCTCGGCCGCCAGGACCATCGCCGCCCTGCCCGCCGACGAGCGCGACCGTGTTGCCCATGACCTGTCCGATCCCGGCCTGAGCCTTGGCTGGAACCCGCGCCCCTCGGTCGCCACTCCCGATGCCAGGGCGCATGGAGCCGAGCTGCAAGCCCGCCTGGCCCAGGGCGAGGCCCGCTTCGCCCGGGGCCGCTTCGCGCCCTGGCGCGACGGAGGCGTCGGGATGCGCGGCAGCTTGCCGCTTCCGGACGACACGTGGCTGAATTTCGCGCTCGCGCCGATGGCAGCGCCCTACGGCCTGCTGGGAGGCACCGGCGCGGTCGCGTCCACGTCGGTCATGGCTGTCGGGATCGTCGGGGCGTCTTTGCTGCTCGTGCGTTGGCTGACAGGGCCGCTTCGCCGGCTGGCCCAGGCCGCCGACGGCATCGGCCGGGGCCGGGTCATTGCAGTGCCGCAGGACGGGCCGGAGGAGGTCCAGCGCGTCGCCCGGGCGCTGGATGCCATGCAGGCGCGCATCACCCGCCTGGTGGACGACCGCACGCAGGCGCTCGCAGCGGTGAGCCATGACCTGCGGACGCCGATCACCCGGCTGCGGCTGCGCGCCGGGTTCCTCGACGACCGCGAAAGCCAGGCCCGGATGGAGGCCGATCTCGACGAGATGGAAGGGATGATCTCGGCGACCCTGGCCTACCTGCAGGGCGAGGTGGACAAGGAGCCGCCGCGGCTCACCGACATCGGCACATTGCTGTCCACGCTGTGCGACGCGGCGGCCGATGCCGGCCAGCAGGTCGTGCTGAGCGGGCCGGCCCACTTCGACGTGCTCTGCCGGCACGTGGCGCTCCGCCGCGCCGTATCGAACCTCATCGGGAACGCGGTGAGCTACGGCGGCAACGCCAGCGTGCGGCTCGACATCGGATCGGATGCGCTGCGCATCGCGGTCGAGGACAGCGGGCCGGGCATCCCGGAGGACGAGCTTGAGCGGGTGTTCGAGCCCTTCCACCGTCGTGAAGCGTCGCGCAACCGCAGCACGGGCGGGGTCGGCCTTGGCCTCACGATCGCGCGGCGGGCCGTCGAGGAGCAGGGCGGCACGCTGACGCTTGCCAACCTGCCCGGCGGCGGACTGCGCGCGGCCATCCGCCTGCCGGTTGCCAGGCCGCCGGCCATCGGGCGCAATGGACCGGGCCTGGGCGATCCCGGGATCAAACGCGAGGAGAACCCGTATGCTTCGACGTAGCCTGCTCTCGACGGTCTTGCCGGCGCTTGCGTCGGTCCACGTTCCAATGCCCGCAAAAGCAGAGGGGAGCCCGCGCTTGCGGGTGTTCCGCGACCCCGGATGCGGCTGCTGCCTCGGCTGGGCGCGGCACATGGAACAGGCTGGCTTCGCCGTGCGGGTCGAGGAAAAGCCGCGGACCGACCCGGCGCGCCGCACCTCCGGGGCGCCTCCCGAGCTGACCGGCTGCCACATGGCGCTGCACGACCGCTTCGCCTTCCAAGGACATGTGCCCGTGACGGCGATCCGGCGCTTCCTGGCCGACCCTGGCCCTTGGCGCGGGCTGGCCGTGCCGGGGATGCCGGTGGGATCGCCTGGGATGGAGGTGGAGGGCGTGCCGCCGCAAACCTATGAGATCGTCCGATACGACCAGGCCGGGCACTACGAGCTTTACGCACGCGCGAAGGGAAGCGAACTGGTCTGATACCAGCCGCCCTGTCGGGCGACCGGTATCAGAGTCGTTTTTTGGCGCGCGGCCTCAGCCGCAAACGCTGCGCGTTTCGGCGACCCCACCAACCCCGCGCGCATACCGGTCAGCCCAAAGGGCTGTCGGTATGACGTGTCTCATCGCAAAGCCATGTGACCGGTTGAATGGCTTCCACCTGCCTGAGCCGCGGCCACAGCCGAACGCCTCGTTCGCCAACCCTGCCTTTAAGATGGCCAGGCTTGAAGCCAGTGTGGGAGGTGCTGGGTTGGGGGCGATGCCCAGGGTCGCGCAACGCTTCCTGCTCGTGCTCGTGGCGTTCGCCATCGTCGGCGGGCCAACGTCGCAGCTTGCGCAGGCTGTGCAGTCCCCCGGGCCGACGGCAATGGCGGACATGCCGTGCGACATGGTGATGCCGGCCGCGGACGTGGGACACGGAACGCCGATGGCGCCCTGCAAGGGCCTGACGCCTGATTGCACCAAGCAGATGGGTTGCACCATCGACGTGGCCCTCCCGGTCCGCTTGGCATCCGGCGATGTCGCGGTGACGTTCAGCGCCGTCGCCTACTGGGCAGCTTGGCCCGAAATGGCCGGGCTGGTCCGCAGACCAGGGCCTTTTCCGCCCCGAACAGCCTGAGGTCCGGCGACGCACGCCCAAAGTGCGTCCGATCCGCACATGGTTGTTCCACCGCTCGCCGCGCGGCTGCCGCGCTGGTGCGCCAAGAGGGGTTTCTACCGATGATGTCCGCACGTGTTTCCGCGAGCGCCGCGGTGCTCGCCTGCGTCCTCGCGCTCACCGCCGTCCAAGTGCGGGCCAAGCCCACGGACTACCGCTTCGAGCTTGCCGGCAAGCCGCAGCCCGCCCCCGGGGGGAAGAGCATCGTCCCGGTCCGCCTTTACCTGCCCGACACCAGGCCGGTCACGGATGCGGTCGTGTTCGAGACCAAGGCCGACATGGGACCGATGGGCGTGCCGACCATGACGGCCCCCATCAAGGCCGTGTCCCCCGCCCAAGGCGGTGTGTATCGGTTCGAGGTCGAGCCGGGGATGGCCGGAGCGTGGGCGATCACGCTTGCGGAAGGTGCAGGGCGAAGCGGAAACCATCCGCGGCTCCGTCACCGCCGACCTCGTGGAGTGACGTGCGCCGCGACCTTCCCGCTCTGGGGTAAGCGGGACCTGCGGCACCGGGCGGCGTTGGCCGAGGTGGACGCGGCGCGGGGGCGCGAGCGCGCGGCCCAGGACGAACACGACGAGGAGGTCAAGGCCGCCTTTGCCCGCTACTACGCCTTCACCCGCGGACCGCGCCTGGTATCCCGACGTGACGGTCGGTGCCGGGCCGATCGTGCAGACCAACGCGCCAACAGGCGTCAACGCGACCGTGAGCCTCAGCATTCCTCTGCAGCGTGGCGTGAGGCGGGCCGGCGAGCGGGAAGCGTCCGCTCGCCTCTGCGTCCGTTCAGCGCCTCCGTGCCCAGCAGGTGCCAGACGATGAGACCGCCCGGCTGCGTCGGACCGGCAAGGCGGCGCAGCGCGTCCCGGTGCTCGCGCCCGCGGACGGCGTGGTCGTGGAGAAGATGGTGGTGCAAGGCACGCGCGTCGGTCCCGACCAGCCGCTTTACCGGACGGCAAGCCTTTCCCCCGTGTGACCGATCGCCGAGGTGCAGGAACAGGACCTCGGCACCATACGCCCGGGGCAGCAGGCCACGGCCGCGTTCGTGGCGTTTCTCGGCCGCAGTTTCGAGGGCACGGTCGATTTCACCTATCCGACACTGTCGTCCGAGACCCGGACGGGGCGCGTGCGCGTCGTCCTGCCGAACGCGGACGGCGTCCTGCGGGCCGGCATGTTCGCCAACGTCGGGATCGAGGCCTCTGCCGGAGCCGGAACAGGGCCGGCGCTCGCTGTCCCATCCTCGGCCATCCTCGACAGCGGCGCGCGCCAGGCCGTGCTGGTGGAGCGCGGCGAGGGGCGGTTCGAGCCGCGCCCGGTGCGCGTCGGCGCACAGGGCGATGGCCAAGCCCAGATCCTCGACGGCCTGAAGGTGGGCGAGCGGGTCGTCGTCGGCGCCAACTTCCTGATCGACGCCGAAAGCAACCTGCGCTCGGCGCTGCAGGCGTTCACCGCGCCCAAGCAGGAGGGCAAACCCGCCGAAGCCAGGAGCGACACCCGATGATCGCCCGGATCATCGCAGTTTCGGCGCGCAACTGGCTGCTGGTCGTGCTCGCAGCTGCTTTCCTTGTGGGTGCCGGCGTCTGGGCCGTGCTCGACACTCCGCTCGACGCCATTCCCGACCTCTCCGACACGCAAGTGATCGTCTACACGGACTACCCCGGCCAGGCGCCGCAGGTGGTCGGTGTACCAGTATGTCGTGGTCGGCGCGCAGCACACGCTGGCCGAGCTTCGCAGCCTGCAGGACTGGCTCGTCCGCTTCCAGATCACCAAGGTGTCCGGCGTGGCCGAGGTCGCCTCGGTCGGCGGGTTCGAGAAGCAGTACCAGGTCGTCGTGGACCCGCGGAAGCTGCAGGCCTTCGGCATCCCGCTGTCGCGGGTGACGGAGGCGGTGCGGGGCAGCAACAAGGACGTGGGCGGCCGCGCCATCAAGATGGCCGAGACCGAGTACATGGTCCGTGGGCGCGGCTACCTGACGGGCACGGGCGACTTGGAGCGGGTGGTGCTGCGGGCGAACCCGAACGGCACGCCGGTGCTGTTGCGCGACGTGGCACGGGTGCAGCTCGGTCCCGATGAGCGGCGCGGGATCAGCGAGCTGGACGGCACGGGCGAGGCGGTCGGCGGCAGCGTCGTCGAGCGCGACGCCGCCGACGCGCTCACGACGGCCCAGAGCGTCAAGCAACGCCTTGCCGAACTGCTGCCGAGCCTGCCGGAAGGCGTCAGCATCCAGGCGGTCTACGACCGCTCCGAACTGGTCCAGCGCGCCATCGCCAACCTCAAGCGCACGCTGGCCGAGGAAAGCCTGATCGTCTCCCTCGTTTGCGTGGTGTTCCTGCTGCACGTCCCCAACGCGCTGGTGGCCATCGTGACGCTGCCCATCGGCGTGCTGCTGGCCGTGCTCGCCATGCACGCCATCGGGGTCGGCTCCAACATCATGAGCCTCGGCGGCATCGCCATCGCGCTCGGCGCCATGGCGGACGCGGCCATCGTGATGGTCGAGAACGCGCGCAAGCACGTCGAACGGTTGAAGCCCGGCGAGCCTTGCGGCCCGGCGCTGATCGCGGCGGCGCAGGAGGTCGGGCCGTCGCTGTTCTTCGGCCTGCTCATCATCGTCGTGTCGTTCCTGCCGGTGTTCAGCCTGAAAGGGCAGGAAGGCCGGATGTTCAAGCCGCTGGCCTACACCAAGACCTTCGCCATGGCCGGGGGCGCCCTGCTCTCGGTCACGCTGGTGCCGGAGCTGATGCTGGCCTTCGTGCGGGGCCGGATCATCCCGGAGGGGCGCAATCCCATCAACCGCGCGCTGATCTGGCTCTACCGGTCCCTGATCCGGGATGTCCTCCGGATGCCGCTGCCGCTGATCCTGCTGGCCGCAGGCGTGTTGGCTGCGACCGTCTGGCCGGCACGGCAGCTCGGTTCCGAGTTCATGCCCGAGCTGAACGAGGGCACGTTGCTGTATATGCCCGTGACGCCGCCGGGGTTGTCGATCACCAAGGCGGCGGAACTCCTGCAAACCCAGGGCCGCATCCTCAAAGGTTTCCAGGAGGTCCAGTCCGTGTTCGGCAAGGCGGGCCGGGCCGCGACCGCGACCGACGCCGCGGCGACCGAGATGACCGAGACCGTCGCCAACCTGAAGCCCGAGGGCGAGTGGCGGCCGGGAATGACGCTTGGCAAGCTCAAGGCGGAGATGGACGAGGCGCTGCGCCTGCCCGGCGTCAGCAACGCCTGGACCCAGCCCATCCAGGCGCGCATCGACCCGGCCTTATGGAGCTGTTGCCACTGGCGAGATCGGGCTTGTGCCCGGCGT
>CAXUJE010000198.1:0-9902 GCA_964251035.1 uncultured Acetobacteraceae bacterium | reverse complement strand
TTTGTCCGTTAGGGCATAGGTTGTCATTATAGGGCATAAGCTGTCACTGAAACGATCAAGCCGGGGTTGGATCTCCAACTAGTTTCGAACGTTACGGTATTCCATAGATCAAAATGAGAAGATTTTGGGGCCTGGCGAGAAACAGCAGGCCTAAGCGTAAGGCCAAACAAGCCCGATTGGCTGGACGCGTGGAATCTCTCGCTGTGCTGGTATACTTCGACCGCCTCCCTGGCACTCTGTAACGAGACGCTGCTCTGGGCTTAAGGCTCAGTCTTCATCCAGCAATGCCCGCGCCAGCACAGAGGGATGGCCTTCTCCTGCTCCTTGTCGTCGGAGATCTTCCTGTTCACAAGCGAGCTTCAGAGCCGCCCAATCATCAGGTGGGTCTCGCGATTGAAGCATGCTCGAGAATACCGCGTAGGCGTCGGTCCTGCTGCCATAGGCTCTCTTCGTGCTTTCGTCGTTCACCCAGGCATAGATGACGATCTTCTTTCTGTCGTTGAAACGGAAAAACAGTCTGTACTGCTGAAAGAACTTGGCCCGGAACCAGTGGCTGTAGACAGGGCCGAGAGTCGACCCCAGTCGGTAAGCGGTGTTGGAGGGATCGGCTGGTACATCCTCGAAGGCAAGTTTGAGGATGGCTTTCAGCCGCTTCGCCGAGTTCTTCTTGGCACAGGTGGCCGGGTCTCGGGCCTGCGCCCGTTGAACCTCAGCAACCGTGAAGGCGATCTGGTGGGTGAGAAGCGGGTGGAGCAGTATCGTCCGCCCGTTGATTTTCAACGCAGGTTCGACCGCCATCACTCGTCGTCTTCGGACAGCATCTCGTCCATGTCGATCTCGACGCCCTCGACGAGCTTGCTCAACCCGTCAAGCCACCCGGCCGTCAATGGCTGAAGCCTGCGGGGGTTGGCCTCCATATCCTTCGCGATGAAGACCAGGAAAGCCCCGATCACGGGATCTTCCGCGGTCTCCAGCTTGGCCACTGTGACCTGGCCGTCGTCTCCGAGACGGTAAACGATGGTGCCCCCATCGTTGGAGACGTCCAGCGACTTACGAATGGCTGCGGGCACGGTGGTCTGCCCACGGCGCGTTACCGTGGCCGGTATCTCCAGAACAGCCATCACCTAACCTCCATCCAATGCACTTGCATTGAGCAAGGTAAACTCTGCTGCCTTTGTCGGCTGGGTTTCGGACGCACACGCACGGAGGGCATGTTTCCTATGATCCAGCCAATGACGCCGAAGATCGTGACCCCAAAAATGCCGCAGAGCGCGGCGAGCCAATTCAGCCAGCGCGGTGTACCTGGGATGTCGGACATTGGTTGCGGCGTACCCGAGTCTCGGTATCGAGACGCACCGTTTGCCTGGCCTGAACTGTAAAAACAAGGTCGCCGTAACCGCATCGACCGCCTCGATCCACAGCGCGGCCATGGCATCGTTGGTTAGCCGTCCTCGGCAACGTCATGCTTCGGCATCTATCAACACCGGTGCCCGGCAACGATACCTTCGACCTGACTTTCGCATGTCAGCTATGGCGTTACACAACCAAAGCGCGACGACAATCTACGCCCCGTTTCCGGCTTTCGTCGATACCCCCATGCCAAAACCGATGACAGCCTTTGCCGGATTGGGGGCAGGAACCAGTGACTTAGGCAGGGGTCAGTGACAGCCTATGCCCCATCCGACAACGGCGCCGTGACCTGACAGAGGCTCCCTTGCAACGCCGCCCTGCCCCGTGGCCTCGGCAGGTTCCATGCGGGCGGAACGGCCCCATTTGAGGCTCCATGCCAACTCGTCCTGCCCTCCGCCGCCCGTTCGTCCTCGCGTCCGTCATGGCGGCGCTGTTCATGATCGCCATCGAGGCCACGATCGTCTCGACCGCCATGCCGCAGATCGCGGGACAGCTCGGCGACCTGCATCTTTACTCCTGGGTGTTCTCGTCGTTCCTGCTGACGCAGACGGCGACCACGGTGGTGTTCGGCAAGCTGGCGGACCTGTATGGCCGCAAGCCGGTGCTGCTGGTGGGGATCGCCGTCTTCCTCCTGGGCACCGTTCTGTGCGGCCTGTCCTGGTCGATGCCGTCCTTGATCGTGTTCAGGCTGATCCAGGGCGTCGGGGCGGGCGCCATCCAGCCCGTCTGCCTCACCGTCGTGGGCGACCTGTACTCGGTGGAGGAGCGCGGCAAGATCCAGGGCTACCTCGCCAGCGTTTGGGGCATCTCCTCCGTGCTGGGGCCGCTGGCCGGCGGGCTGATCATCCAGCACCTGAGCTGGGCCTGGATCTTCTGGCTCAACCTGCCGATCGGCCTCCTGGCCTCGGCCGGGTTCGTCCTGTTCCTGCACGAGAGCGTCGCCCGCGTGAAGCAGGGCGTGGACGTGGCCGGCGCCGCGCTGTTCACGGTGGCGGTCGCCTCCCTCATGGCGGCCTTGACGGAGGCCGGCACGTCCGACCATGCGGTCGCCGCCGTTGCCGCCGGGGTGTGCGCCGTCAGCACGGCCCTGTTCGTCATGCAGGAGCGCCGCGCCCGCGACCCGATGATGAACTTCGGCCTGTGGGCGCGCCGCCCCATCGCGACGGCCAACGCCGCCACGCTGCTGAGCGGCATGACCGTCATCGGGCTGACCACGTTCCTGCCGATGTACGTGCAGGGCGTGCTGAACCAATCCGCCTTGGTGGCGGGCTTCACGCTGACGGTGATGGTGCTGGGCTGGCCGATCGGCGCCACGCTCGCGGCCAGGAACTTCGCCCGCTTCGGACTGCGCGCGACGCTGCTGTTCGGCGCGGCCCTGTTGCCGGTGGGAGCGCTGGCCTTCCTGTTCATGCAGCCCGGCGTGTCGCCGGCCGTGGCGGGCCTTGGGTCCACCGTGATGGGTTTCGGCATGGGGTTCCTCAGCACCTCGGCCATCGTGATCATCCAGGACAGCGTCGGATGGGGGGAGCGCGGCTCCGCCACGGCGTCCAACATCTTCTCCCGCAACCTCGGCAGCACGCTGGGCGCGACCGCCTTGGGCGCGGTGCTCAACATCAGCCTGGCCCACCGCGGCACCGGGGCGGCGGCTGTCCACTTCGACCAGATCCGGCAGTTGCTCGACCATGCCCGGACCGGGGCCGGCGACGACGCCATACGGGCGGCCCTTGGCCAATCGCTTCACCTCACGTTCTGGGCGGTGTTCCTGATCGCGGCGTCAACGCTGGTCCTGGCGACCTTCGTGCCTTCGGTCACGGTGAAGCCGGGCGCGCGGGCTGCGGCGGCGGAGTGATCCGCCCCGGGATCACGCCCTTCGCGCTGCGGGGTGCAGCCGGTCGCCGCGCCGCCACCAGCCGGCTTGCGCCAGGGCAGGGTCCTCGAAGTGCCCGGTTTGGGCGAGGCTGGCCACCGCCCCGGCAAGCCGGGTGGGGCGAGGCGGGTCCGCGCGGGCGTCCCATGCGCCGGCCTCGTAATGCCCGCGCTCCTGGCGCAGCATGCTGTCCCAGTCCACGGCGCCGAACAGCGACCAGGCGGTGACGGCGCGGATATCGGCCCCCTCGGCGCGCAGCGCCTGCGCCGCCTGCCACGCCTCGGCCAGCCAGCGCACCGGCTCCTCCTCGTCCGCGCAGGCCAGGTGCGCTTCCGTGACCGCCATCGGCTTGCGGTAGCGCTGCCAGGCCTCGCACAGCCGGGCTTCCCAGCCCGTCAGGTGCGCGGGCAAGTCCATGCGGGCGGCCTCGGTATCGACATAGGACTCGCGCCCGTTCCCGCCACGCAGCCGGGCCGGGTAAAGGCCGGTGCGGTGGTCGAGGAAGCGGTCGCTGGTCACGTAATGGTTGATGCCAAGCAGGTCCGGCGCCGCGTCGCCGTCCCGGAACTCGTCGATCCAAGAGGGTGGGAAGCCCAGGTCGGCGAAGCGGCGCCACGCGGGATGCGAACGGTCCACCCGGCCGCAGAGCAAGTCGAGCGACAGCCAGCGCCGCTCGTTCTCGTAGGCGGCCTGATCGGCCAGGCGATGGGTTGAGAACACGCGGCCGAGGTCCTCGGTCTGCACGAGCCGCGCCCCGGGCACCCGCCTGCGGATGGCCCGCATGGACAGCAGCACGGCCCGGCACTGGACGAACACCATCGCCTCGAACGCGGCCTCCGCCGCCGCGTGCGGGTGCCAGAACCCATACAGCCCGGCGAACCGCGCCGTGGTCAGCGGCTCGTTCACCGGGGTCCAGTCCCGCACCCAAGGGTAGCGCGCGGCGGCAAGGGCGGCATGCTCCGCCAGGCCCTCCGCCCAGTCCGCGTCCAGGGGGTTGCGCCCCGGCGGCCCGGAGCCGTGGTGCACCAGGCCGACCACCGGCGCGATGCCCAGGGCCTGCAACCGGCAAAGGCGCTCGTCATGCCACGCCCAGCCGCACGACGCAGGCCCGGCGGCGCAGCGTTCCCACAGCACGGGGTAGCGCAGGGTGCGGATGCCCAAGGCCGCGACGCGGTCGAGGTCGCCGATGCGGTCCTGGTGCCCGGTTTCCCGCACTTGGTCCCTCCAGGCGTCGCCGACCCGCACGACGCTGCCCTCGATGCCGCCCCAGAGCTGCAGCGGCGAGCGCTGCAAAGGCGAGTGCTGCAACGGCCCGGCAGGCGTCACAGGGCGTGACCCGCAGCACCCAGCCCCCGCGCCGCCGGGTTGCGGACACGGCGCGGCACGCTGGCCTCGATCCGCCTGAACGTCGCCAACGCCTGCGCGACCACCTGGTCCATGTTGTAGTACCGGTAGGTTGCGAGCCGCCCGACGAACCAGGTGTCCGCCGTCGCGTCGGCCAGGGCCTCGTAACGCTTGTACAGCGCCTGGTTCTCGGGGCGGGGCACGGGGTAGTAGGGGTCGCCCTCGGCTTCCGGGTATTCAAAGGTGATGCTGGTCTGCGGATGCGCCTGGCCGGTGAGGTGCTTGTACTCGGTGATGCGCGTGTAGGCCTCGGTCTGCGGGTAGTTCACGGTGCCCACGGGTTGGAACCATTCCTGGCCGAGCGTCTGGTGCACGAAGCGCAGCGAGCGGTAGGGCAGGCGGCCGAAGCGGCAACCGAAGAACTCGTCCACCGGGCCGGTCCAAATCAGCCGGTCGGCCGCCCCCCGCCGCGCCGCGCCGTACTCGGTGCCGGTGCGGACGGTGATGTTGGGATGGTCGAGCATGCGCTCGAACATCCGCGTATACCCTTCGGCGGGCATCGCCTGGAACTCGTCGGTGAAGTAGCGGCCGTCGCGGTCGGTCCGCACCGGCACGCGGGCGGTGACGGACTTGTCCAGCTCGGACGGGTCGAGGCCCCACTGCTTGCGGGTGTAGCCGCGGAAGAATTTCTCATACAGCTCGCGCCCGACCTTGGAGACCACCACGTCCTCCGACGTGCGGACGGCGCCCACCGGCTCCGCGCGGGCGGCGAACCACGCTTCCAGCTCCTCCGAGGCGAGGTCAAGCCCATAAAGCGCGTTGATGGTGTCGAGGTTGATCGGGATCGGCACCAGCCTGCCATCGACCTGGCCAAGCACCCGGTGCTGGTAGGGCCGCCACTCCGTGAAGCGGGACAGGTGGTCGAACACGGCGCGCGAGTTGGTGTGGAAGATGTGCGGCCCGTACTGGTGGATCAGCAGGCCCGCCGCGTCCGGCCGGTCGTAGGCGTTCCCGGCGACGTGGGGGCGGCGGTCGATGACCAGGACCCGGTCTCCCCGCTCCGCCGCCAGACGCTCGGCCAGCACGCTGCCGGCGAAGCCCGCGCCGACCACCAGCCAGTCATAGTCCGGCGTCGCAGCGGCCGGCCGCCGCGCGGCAAGACGGACCACCGAGGCTGCCGGCGAGGCATTCACATCGATGCCCGGAGAGCGGGCCATCAGCTTGCTGCCGCCCAGATCACGGCAGGCCCGGACTCTCCAACGGGACCGCACGGATGAAACAGCCATGGCCAAGCGGCGCGTGGCTGAACGCCAGCCTGCGTCGCGCTTGAGTCGCGGGTCGCCAACGCGGCGCCGAAGGCCGCCCAATCGGTGCGGGAGAAGACCATATATGTTGCCTTATCGATATTCTAGGAAGGTGAGAGTTGGTGCAGCGGCAGGCTTCAAGGCAAAACAAGTCCAGATGGTTCATTCAATATACAGTGCGTAAAACCAATACAGTAACGCAACTTTAATTGGACAGTTTTTGTAACGTAAACGACACGATCTAGTTGAGGGTTATGAGAATTGTTCTATCTTGTGAAAAGTATGCTAGAGTACATGGCGCAACATTCGAATTTGCCTAGACCATATCCAGTCGGGAAAGCGGACTTCCGTCCTTCTGATCAGGAGAACCGGCCCGCCTATGAACGCCAGTCGTGCGGCCCTGGGCGCTTTGCGGGCCGTGGCTATGAAGGCAGGATGGCGGGCAGCAGCCATAGCCGAAGCGGAACCGCCCCGAGATGACCCGCGACCCAGCCTCCCGTTCCCGCACCCCGCTCCTTCTCGGGACCGCTCTCCTTTGTGCGGCAGGCTGCGCGCCGCAGCAGGCCGGCATCCCCGGCCAGGCGCGCCAGCAGCCGTTGCAGATCCCTATCGCCGACGCGAGCGGGGTGCAGCGCCTCCTGCAAGCGCGCCTGTGCTATCCGGCGGCGGCCGGCAGCACCCCGGCACGGCTCGTGGTGGTCAACCACGGCTCGCCGCCCTCCGCCTCCGCCCGTCCGGCCATGCGGCTCGGGGACTGCGATGGGGAAGCGGCGCGGTGGTTCACCACCCGCGGCTACGCCGTCGTCTTCGCGCTCCGGCGTGGCTACGGCGCCACGGGCGGCGATTGGGCCGAAAGCTACGGCGGATGCGCGCGGGCGGACTACGTCCATGCTGGCCTTGAGACGGCGCGCGATATCGCGGCCGTCGTGGACACCGCGACGACGCTGCCCGGCATCCGGCCGGACGGCGCCGTGGTGGTCGGGCAGTCTGCCGGCGGCTGGGGCGCCATCGCCTATGACAGCCAGCCGCATTCCAAGGTGGCCGCCTTCGTCGCGATGGCCGGCGGCCGCGGCGGGCACGAGGACAACGTGCCGAACCAGAACTGCCGCCCGGAGCGGCTGGCCGAGGCCGCCGGGCGCTTCGGCGCGACCGCCTCGACGCCGATGCTCTGGGTTTACGCGGCCAACGACAGCTACTTTGCCCCGCAGATCGCGGAGGCGCTGCACCGGGCCTTCACGGCGGCAGGCGGCAAGGCGGAGCTGGAGCAGCCCGGCCCCTATGATGGCGACGGCCACCGGCTGTTCTTCGGGCCGGGCGGCTCGGCGGTCTGGGGACCGATGATCGAGCGCTACCTCGCCCGGCATGGCGCATCGCCAGCGTGACCCCGTGTCATCCCCATGGGCCGCGGCGGCGTCCAGCGGCCGGGCCGGTGTTCGACGACGCGTTCCGCGCGCAACTGCTGGAGCTGTTCAGGTGGCGGCGCGACGTCCGCCGCTTCCGGTCGGAGCCTGTGCCGGCGAGCTTGCTGGACCGGCTGCTGGACGTGGCAAGCCTCGCGCCGTCGGTGGGCCTCAGCGAGCCTTGGCGGATGGTCACGGTGGATGACCCCGCGCGCCGGGCCGCCGTGCGGGCCAGCTTCGAGGCCTGCAACGCCCAGGCCCTTGCTGCCCAACCCCGTGCTGCCGAAGCCGCCGGCCGTGCCGCCGCCTACGCGCGCCTCAAGCTGGCCGGCCTTGACGAGGCGCCCTGCCAGTTCGCCGTCTTCGCCGAGCCGCATCCGGGGCAGGGACACGGCCTCGGCCGCGCCACGATGCCGGAAACCACTGCCTACTCGGCAGTCATGGCCGTGCACACGCTCTGGCTTGCCGCCCGTGCGCTCGGCTTGGGCCTGGGCTGGGTGTCGATCCTCGATCCCGGCGTCGTCGCCGCGGCGTTGGACGTGCCGCCGGGCTGGACCCTCGTCGGCTACTTCTGCCTGGGCTATCCCCAGGCGGAGGACGAGGTGCCGGAGTTGGAGCGCCTTGGATGGGAGCGCCGGCGGCCCGCCGGGTCCGCCGTCCTCCGCCGCTGAACGCCTGTCCAGGCCGGAGCGCGGCGTCAGGCGCGATGAAGATGGTCGGCTGGCAGCCCAAGCCGCAGGCAGGACTGCGCCGCAGGGCCGGAGCGCAGCACGACCCGGTCGGACAGGCGGCCCAGGCGCCGCACCAGCGGTTCCCACCCGCGAAGCCCATAGGCGGCCGTCAGCCCGAGCCGTTCGCGCACCCAACCCGGCACGGTTTCCACGGCCGCGCGGACCAGCATCCGCTGCACCGGCCGCAGCGGCGCGGGGAAGACCGGGGCGGCGCGCATGATGTCCAGGAACTCGAAGATGATGGGCGAAGGTTCCAGCCGCCCGCGCATGACGGTGAACAGGGCGCGCAGCCCGGCGCCGGACGCCGGGGCGTGCAACGCGCCGTAAAGCCGCGCGGCCGGCACGCCCTCCGCATAGAACCGGTCGAACTCCTCACGGGCGAGCGGGCGGGCGTAGCGGTGATAAGCCTCGGCAAAGCCGAAGGCGGCGGTGGCGTGCACCCAGGTCAACAGGGTGGGGTCGCAGGCCTGGTAGGCTTCCCCGCCCGGCGTCGTGCCGGCGACCGCGCCATGCCGGCGCACGACGCCGGCAATCATCCGTTCCGCCACGCTGCGTGCGCCATAGACCGTGACCATGGCCGCGAGACCGGTGCGCTGCAGGCGGCGCACCGGGTCGCTGCGGAAGGACGAATACTCCCAAACCCCCGTGCGCACACGCGGTTCTGCCAACTCCAGGATCACTGCGGCAACGCCGCCGACAAACAAGGCCACCGGATTCTTGAAGATGCGCCACGACACCGAATGCGGCCCGGCGAGGGCTTTCTCGCCATGGGGCCGGGTGAAATCGACGGGCGAGACGCCTGGCGGCTCAAACCATGCACGGGCGGCGCCGTCGATCCAGCGCTGCACGGGCGAAGGCAAGGGGAACGGGTGTTGCCCGCCCCCCCTGCCTGGCAGCATTCCAGCGATCCTAGACTTTGCGGGCCGGGTTCTCGCCGCTGACGTTGGTGCCCAGCGTGCTATCGACCGCACGGGTCGCGGCGTTGTCGCGCAGGGCGCTGGGCTGCCCGGTGGTCCCAGCGGTTCCAGCCGTCGAGGTCGTCCCGACCGTCTGCGCCGCGCCCATCGAGCCTGGCACCTGCTCCACGTCCACCTTGGTTTCCCGCACGGTGTCGCGGACGGTCTCTGTCCGGTCGGACGCTTCCTTGCGGAGGCCGATCTCCTCGACGACCCGGGCCTCCTTGCCCACCACGGCCTCCTCGGACCTGGCCGTCGCGGACACGGTGCGCTCACGGAACGCATCTGCCGCGGCGCCCGTCAGCGGGCGGTTGATCGGACGGCGCTCGACGGACACCCGCTCCTCATGCAGCCTCACCTGCTGCTCGACCGGGGTCTCGACCACATGCGACGTGACCCGCACGGCGCCGCCCTCGACCTCGCGCTTGCCGACGACCAGGTCCTCCTTGACCACCTTGATCGTGTCGTCCGGCCCCGTCGCCACCGGCGCGGCTGCCGGAGCGGTCGTGCGGGTGGCGGCCATGGGCGCCGCGGCCGCGGGCGCAGCCATGGCGGCCTGCGCTTCGCCGTGCTCCAGGATATACTCGACCTGCGCCGCGTCCTGGTCGGTGGCACGGACCGTCACCAGCGTTCCGCCGCGGCCCACGTGCTCTGCGTAGCCCTTGGCATCCGCCTCATCCACCCCAGCGCCGGTGAGCGAGCCGAGCAGGCCGCCCGCCGCCGCGCCCACACCCGCCCCGGTCAGCGTGGCGATGAGCCAGCCGGCCGCGACGACCGGACCGACGCCCGGAATGGCCAGCGAACCCAGCCCGGCGAGCAGGCCCGCGCCGCCGCCCAGCACGGTGCCGATGGTCGCCCCTGTGCCGGTGCCGGTCGCGGTAGCCGTATCG
>CAXUJE010000197.1:0-9989 GCA_964251035.1 uncultured Acetobacteraceae bacterium | reverse complement strand
CGCAACCCCCGGCCACCGCCAGCTCCATGGCGCCCACCCCGCCCGCCACCGGGGCGGCCTTGCCCTTCGCGCGGGCGTAGGGCAGGCGGGCGAGCACGCACACGATGAAGAACCGGCTGCCGGCATGACCCGCCACCAGCGCCATCCCTGCTGCGGGCAAGGCGGACAGCGCTGCCACCTTCAGGCCCAAGGCGACCGCCAGTCCCGCCGCACCGAAGGTGCCAAGCCGGCTGTCCCGCATGATGCGCAGCGCGTCCTCCCGGGTGGCGCCGCCGAACAGGCCGTCCAGCGTGTCGGCCAGCCCGTCCTCATGCAGCGCGCCGGTCAGCAGCAGGGTCGCGGCCACCGACAGCAGCGCCGCCGCCGGCCGCGGCAGCCCGGCGCCGGCAAGCGTCAGCACAACCGCTCCCACCAGCCCCACGCCGACGCCGACCAGCGGCAAGTAGCGCATGGAGCGGTCGAGTTGCCCCGGGCCGTGCCCGACCCAGACCGGCACCGGCAGCCGGGTCAGGAACTGCACCGCCACCAGCAGCAGCCGCGCCTCCTGCCGGATCAAGAAACGTCCCGCAGCTCCGCCATGTCCGACAGCACCGCCGCCGCGGCGCGCAGCAGCGGCAGCGCCAGGGCGGCGCCGGACCCCTCCCCCAGCCGCATCCCGAGGTCGAGCAGCGGCACGGCGCCCAGATGGGCCAGCATGGCGTCGTGCCCCGGCTCGGCCGAGCGGTGGGCGAACACGCAGGCGGCCAGGCATCCCGGCTGCACCGCATGCGCCAGCAGGGCGGCGGCGGTCACGATCACGCCGTCCACCACGACGCAGACCCGGCGCTCCGCCGCGCGCAGGATCGCGCCGGCCAGCATGGCAATCTCGAACCCGCCGTACTCCGCGAGCGCGTCGAGCGGCGCCAACCGGGCCGGCGTGCGCGCGGCGCCCTGTGCGGCTACCGCCCACTTCCGCGCCAGCCCGGCGTCGTCCAGCCCGGCGCCGCGCCCGATCAGCGGGTCGAGCGGCAGGCCCGCGGCCTTGTGCGCCAGCAGCGCGGCGCTCGCGGTGTTGCCGATCCCCATCTCGCCCAGCGCCAACACGGTGCAGCCCCCGTCCGCCAGCCGGTCCACGACGGCGGCGGCCTCGCGTAGGCATGCTTCCGCGTCGGCCTGCGTCATGGCGGGGCCGTGCGCCCAATCCCGCGTGCCCCAGCCGATCTTGGCCGCGACCAGGCCGGGGTGCGCCGGCAGCTCCGCCGCGACGCCGGCGTCCACAACCAGAACGCGGGCGCCGGCCTGCTGCGCGAACAGGTTCACCGCGGCACGCCCGGCCAAGTACGTCCGCACCATGGCCGCGGTCACGGCGGAGGGAAAGGCCGAGACGCCCGATGCCACCGCGCCGTGGTCGCCGGCGAACACCAGCACCACCGGGTCCTCGACGCGCGGACAAAGCCTGCCTTGGAGGGTGCCAAGCTGGACGGCCAAGTCCTCGACACGGCCCAGCGAACCCAACGGCTTGGCTTTCTCATCCAAAGCGCGGCGCAGGTCGTCCCCGATAATCATCGGCTGAACAGGCGTCCCCAGAACCCGGTCGCCTCCGCCCGGCCGTGCGTTACGTGCGGACGCCGGGCGGGCGGGCGGAGCGCGCTGCTGATCATGTGGCGCGCCGGGTCGGCGGCGGCGATGCGGTCACGCTGGAACGCCAGGATGGCGGCGCTGTTCTCATCGAGCGCCGTGCCCTCCAGGGCCGCCGCACGGGACGCGGCGGCGGCGAACTCCCCGGCCCGGCGCAGCACGTCGATCAGGCGCAGCGCTTCTTCCGGCCCATCCGGCTCTCCGAACAGCGTTGCGGCCCGTCGACGCAGGTCGGCGGCGTCCTGCCCCGCGTCGTCCAGCGCCCAGGCGGCGTGCAGAGTCGCTTCCGCCGCCGCGACGGGATCGCCGGTCCGCTCGCAGATCAGCGCCCAGCGCAGGAACGGCATGGCCGGACCCGGCGCGCGCAGCGCGCGGTAGTCGTCGGCCCGCACGACATCGCCCGCGCCGGCCGGCAATGCCGAAAGCTCCGGGCCGGACGCGCCGCAGCGGCGGCAGGTGGCGATCCAACGCGGCAGGGTGGAACGGGCCGGCTCGCCGGGCCGGTGGTCGAGATCGGGGGCAAGCTCGGCCGCGGGCGCGCGGAACGGCGGACGGGCGGGCGCGCCGCAGACGCTGCAAGCGGCCCCGCTGGCCCCGTTTCCACTCACCGCGCCTGCAGCCCGGCGCGCAGCCGGTGCATGGCGCGCTCGATCCGCTCCGGCGCTTGGGCGAAGCACAGGCGCAGGTAGCCCTCCCCCGCCTCTCCGAACGCGCTGCCCGGCGCCAGCGCCACGCCATGCTTGTGCACCAGCGACAAGGCCAGCGCCAAGCTGTCCCGCAGCCCGTCCACGCCGATGAAGGCGTAGAACGCGCCGTCCGGGGCGGCGAGCCGGATGCCGTTCAGCCCGGCCAAGCCGTCCAGCGTCAACTGCCGCCCAAGGGCGCAATGGGCGCGGAACGTGCCAACGAACGCTTCGTCCTCCAGCGCGGCAAGGGCGCCGGCCTGGGCGAAGGGGGCGACGCCGCTATGGGTGACTTCCACGATCTCCGCCACCTGGTCCCGCGCGCCCGTGGGCAGCACCATCCAGCCCAGGCGCCAGCCGGTCATCGCATAGGTCTTGCTGAAGCTGTTGCACACCATCACCCGGTCGGACGGGCCGGCCAGGTCCAGCAGGGACGGCGCGGCGTCGGACCCGTCATACACCAGACGGGTATAAACCTCGTCGGCGATCAGCCACACGCCATGCGCCCGGCACAGGTCCAAGATGGCCGCCGTCTCGTCCGGCGTCGCGGTCCAGCCCGTAGGGTTGTTGGGGGAGTTGAGCACCAGCGCGCGGGCGCCGGGCAGCTTGGCCGCAAGACGGTCCATGTCCATGCGGAAGCGCCCGTCCGGCACGACGTCGAGCGGCAGGGCATCGACGGTGGCGCCGCGCAACCGGGTGGCATTGGCCGGGTTGGGCCAGGCGGGCGTGTGCAGCACGACGCGGTCCCCTGCGCGCACCACGGCGGCGAGCGCCACGTTGACCGCGGTCATGCCTGACGCCGTGACCTGGATGCGGTCCTCCGTGACCGGCCGGGCGTGCAGCCGGGTCAGCATGTCCGCAAGCGCGTGGCGCAAAGCGAGGACGCCGCGCACGTCGGAGTAGAGCGTGTCGCCGCGGGCAAGTGCCGCTGTCGCTGCCGCGACCGCGCCCGCCGGGCCGGGCCGATCGCTTTCGCCGAAGCACAGGAACTCCGTGTCCGGCCGCGCATAGGCGGCCCGTGCGACGGCGACGATGCGCGACGGCATCAGGGTGGCAAGGTCCATGCCCGTCCCTACGCGATCCGCGCGGATGCGGCTAGTCGTCAGGCCATCAGGGCGCGGAGCTTGGCGGCCATCGCGTCCGGCGCCGTCTCGTGCGTGAAGTTGCCGACGAAGCGCCCGCGTGGGTCCATGACATAGATGATGCTGCTGTGGTCCATGTCGTAGTCGCCGCCAGCCTTCGGGTGCTTGGCGTAGTACACGCGGTAGGCCTTCGCCGCCGCCGCCACCTGTTCCGGCGTGCCGCTCAGCCCGGTGATCGGGGCGTTAAAGGCGGACACGTAGTCGCGCATCACCTCCGGGGTGTCGCGCTCCGGGTCCACCGTGATGAACAGGACGGCGACCTTGCGCTTCGCATCCGGCCCCAAGCTGTCCAGCGCGTTCGCCATGTCCTGCAGCGCCGTCGGGCAAGCGTCGGGGCAATGGGTGTAGCCGAAATAGACCAGCATCCACCGGCCGCGGAAATCGGCGTCCGTGACCTCCTGCCCGTCCCCCGCGCGCAGCCGGAACGGGCCGCCGATCGGCGCCGGTCCCTCGTCCTCCCGGCGCAGCGCCATCCAGCCGCCCGCGCCCAGCAGCCCGGCCCCGAGCAGCCCCGCCGGGGCGAGCAGCAGCAGCCGGCGCCGGCCGGTCAATGCGCGTGCTCCACCGCCGGTCCCTGGGCGCCGACCGGCGCCACCCGCACCTGCAGGTCGAGCGGCGGCGCATGCTCGAAGCGGAGCTGCACCGGGATCACCTGCCCGGCCGCCAAGGGCTGCCGCAGGTCCACCAGCATCATGTGCAAGCCGCCCGGCGTCAGCGCGACCGCCTGCCCGGCCGGCAGTCTCAGCCCGTCCGTCAGCTCCCGCATCCGCATCACGTCGCCGTCCATCGTCATCTCGTGCACCTCCGCGTGGCCAGCGACGGGGCTGCTGGCGCCCAGCAAGCGGTCATCGACGGGACTGGTGAGGGTCATGTAAACGCCGCCGATAGTCTGCCGCGGGGCGGTGGCGCGCGCCCAGGGCTGCTCGGCACGCACGGCGGCGGGCTGGGCGGCAGCGGATACAGCGATAGGTGCAAGCAGGCCAAGCGCGAGGACGAGGCGGCGCATCGGGTCACTCCTGTGCCGGAAACAGACCCGGCCCGCGGGTGAGATAGCACGGACGGCGCCGGTTGCAGCCCCTCAAGACCGGGGAACGAAACGATACGGGCTTTCGCTCGCCAGGAGCGGGTCAAGCGCCAGGCGGTGCTCAAGCGGCGGAAAGGCCCGGCTGCGGCAGTTCTGGCGGTCGCACAGCCGGCAGGACAGCCCGATGCCGACCATGGCGCGCTCCAGGTTGATGCCGTCGGCATAGGCCAGCGCGTTTGCATGCTCCACGGCGCATCCCATGGCGATGACGTGGGTGGGCGGCGGCTCGCCCCAGGCCGAGGCGCGGCCGACCACGCAGCGGGCGAAGCACAGGAAGGCCGCGCCGTCCGGCAGTTGCGCGACCTGCACGTGCACCTGGCCCGGTGCTGCGAAGGCCGCGTGCACCACCCAGCGCGGGCAGGACCCGCCATAGCGCGCGAACGGGAAGCCGGCGGCGGAGAAGCGCTTGCTGACGTTGCCCGCCGGGTCCACGCGGAGGAAGAAGAACGGCACCCCGCGGCTGCCCGACCGCTGCAGCGACGACAGGCGGTGGCAGGCCTGCTCGAAGCTCACGCCGAACCGGGCGGCGAGCGCGTCCACGTCGTGGCGCAGCTCCATGGCCGCGGCCCGCACGGGTTCGTAGGGCATGAGCAGCGCTGCGGCGGTGTAGTTGAGCAGGGCCACGCGGATCACCGACCCGGCTTCCGGCGTGGTCGGCGCGATGGCCGCGACCTGCGCCTCCACCGCGTCCCGCGCTTCCAGCAGCGCCAGTTGGAACGCCAGATGGAAGCCCCGGCTTTCCCGTGGGAGCTGCTCCGACAGCACCAGGCTGCGGGTGGCCGGGTCGTAGCGGCGGAGCGCGCCGTCCGTATGCGTGACCTGGATGTGCAGGCCGTGCTCGCGGCGCAGGCGCTCGGCGATGGCGTGGTTCAGCTCGGACGGCTCGGGCGGCAGGGAAGCGCCGACCGACTCGGCCGCCGCTTCGAGGTCGGGAAAGTGGTTGGCGCGTTCGTGGAAGGCGTCGCGCGCTTCCTCGTGCGGCAGCAGCAGGCGGCGGCCGGACGGAAGGGCGATGCCGCTGCTGTCCTCCCGCGCCACGCGCCAGGCGCGGTACAGCGCCAGCACGGCGCGCCCGGCGGCCGGGCTGCTGCCGGCCAGCGCCGCGACCTCCGACTCGGGCACCGGCTGGTCCAGCAGCACGTCGGCGAACACCTCGCGCAAGCCTGCCTCAAGCTGCCGCTCCTGCGCGCCGGACAGGGTGGCGAGATCGACGTGCAGGGTCTCGGCCAACTTGATGAGCAGGCTCGCGGTGATGGCGCGCTGCTCGTGCTCGATCAGGTTCAGGTAGCTGGCGGAGATGCCGAGCCGCACCGCGAGCGCCTGCTGCGTCATGGATTGCTCCTGGCGCAAACGGCGGACGGTGCGGCCGATCAGGGGGGCGGCCATTTACAACCTTTACGACTTTACGGGATGTACGAACAATTCAGCGACTCCCTTGCGCGCTTCGCGATGGATTATGGGTTGGCCTTCGCAGGTGCAATGTCAATAATTCACGAATGCCGAACAGGAGATTGACGATGCACCCGACCCCGAACTACGCGCCCGACGGCATGTCCGGCGGCCCCGCCCCGATGCCGCACCAGGACCCGGAGCGCTTCGCTGGGATCAAGCGGGACTACACGCCGACCGAGGTGGCCAAGCTGTCCGGCAGCTTCCGGATCAAGCACACGCTGGCCGAGATGGGCGCGAACCGCCTGTGGCACCTGCTGAAGACCGAGCCATACGTGAACACGCTGGGCGCGCTCACCGGCAACCAGGCCATGCAGCAGGTGCGCGCCGGGCTCAAGGCGATCTACTTGTCCGGCTGGCAGGTGGCGGCGGATGCCAACACGTCGAACGAGATGTACCCGGACCAGTCGCTGTATGCGGTGAACTCGGTGCCGCAGGTGGTGAAGAAGATCAACGCCTCGCTCCGTCGATGCGACCAGATCGCCCGGCTGGAGGGCGACGACACGATGCACTGGATGGCGCCGATCGTCGCCGATGCGGAGGCCGGGTTCGGCGGCGCGCTGAATGCGTTCGAGCTGATGCGCGCCATGATCGACGCCGGCGCCGCGGGCGTGCACTTCGAGGACCAGTTGGCATCCGAGAAGAAGTGCGGCCACCTGGGCGGCAAGGTGCTGATCCCGATCAGCCAGCACATCCGCACGCTGAACGCCGCCCGCCTCGCGGCCGACGTCGAGGGCGTGCCGACCGTGCTGCTGTGCCGCACCGACGCGCACTCCGCGCAGTTGCTGACCGCGGATGTCGATGAGCGCGACCGCCCGTTCCTGACCGGCGCGCGCACGCCGGAGGGCTTCCACCGCATCAAGCCCGGCGTCGGCGTCGATTACGCCATCGCCCGCGGCCTGGCCTTCGCGCCCTATGCCGACCTGCTGTGGTGGGAAACCAGCGAGCCGAACCTGGCCGAGGCGCAGCGCTTCGCCGCCGCGATCCACGCGCAGTTCCCGGGCAAGATGCTGGCCTACAACTGCTCGCCCAGTTTCAACTGGGCGAAGAAGCTGGAGGCGGAGCAGATCGCCGACTTCCAGCAGGCGATCGGCGCGATGGGCTACAAGTTCCAGTTCGTGACGCTGGCCGGGTTCCACAGCCTGAACCTGTCCATGTTCAAGCTGGCCCGCGGCTACAAGGAGCGCGGCATGGCGGCGTACTCCGAGCTGCAGCAGGCGGAGTTCGCCTCGGAGGCCGAGGGCTACACCGCGACCCGGCACCAGCGCGAGGTCGGCACCGGCTGGTTCGACGCGGTGGCCGTCACCGCGTCGGGCGGCAAGTCCAGCACGACCGCCATGGCCGGCAGCACGGAGACGGCGCAGTTCCATGACGGCGCGCCGGCGCCGGAGGTGCCGGAGGAGCCGACGCACCAGGGCGGCACGGCGCACGATGGCCACGACGACGGCCTGGTGCACAGCCACGCCTGGGCGGTGTCCGCGCCCGACCGCTGATCCTCGGTTCCCGCCACGGGCTTATGGCCCGCGGCGGGGCCTTCTACGCCCGTCCAGCGGCAGCCTCCTGCTCCCCCATCTCGGCCTTTGCCTCCTCGATCAGCCGTGCCTCGTGCCGGCGCACGAAGCGCACCGACAGCACCACGACGACCAGCGCCACGACACCGACCGCGATGCCGAACGGCCCGGCCAGCCGATGCACCTGATCGCCCAGCAGGTAGGCGCCGAAGCCGTAGAGGCAGGTCCAGAACACGCCGCCCAAGGCGTTCCAAACCAGGAAACGCCTCCATGGCATATGGCTCGCCCCGGCCAGCACGGCGGCGAAGGTGCGCAGGAACGCGACGAAGCGCCCGAAGAACACCACCTTGCCGCCGTGGCGCAGGAACAGGAACCGCCCCAGTTGCTGCCGGTCCAGGGTCAGGCCGATCTTCGGGCCGTAGCGCGCCAGCACCGGCGGACCGATCTCCCGCCCGATCAGGTAGCCCGCATTGTCCCCCAGCACCGCGCCGAGCGCCGAGGCCGCGATCACGTGCTCGATGGTGATGTCGCCGGTCGTGGCGGCATACAGCGCTGCTGCGATCAGCAGGCTCTCGCCCGGCAGCGGCAGGCCCATGCTTTCGAAGAAGATGACGGTGCCGACCACCCAGAAGCCATGCTGCTGGACCAGGCCGGTCCAATCCAAACCGAACACGCTATTCCCCCCGCCAACGCTTCCACCCGGCGGCGCGCAACCCGCACGCCGGGCACGCGCCGCAGCCCCAACCCCAGTCATGCCGATGGGTTCGGTCGCCGAGGTAACAGCTATGCGTGTGCTCGACCGTCAGCATGACGATGCCCAGCCGGTCCGCCAGCGCCCAGGTCGCGGCCTTGTCCAGCCACATGAGCGGGGTTTCCAGCACGAAGCGGCGCTCTGTGCCGAGGTTGAGCGCAAGCTGCATCGCCTTGACCGTGTCGTCGCGGCAGTCCGGGTAGCCGCTGTAGTCCGTCTCGCACATGCCGCCCACGATGCGGCGCAGGCCGCGGCGGTAGGCGAGGGCTGCGGCGTAGGTCAGGAACAGCAGGTTGCGCCCGGGCACGAAGGTGTTGGGCAGGCCCTCCTCGCCCATCGCGATGGCGGCGTCGGAGGTGAGCGCCGTCTGGCCGAGCGCATCGAGCGACAGGGTGAGGTCGATGACATGATCCGGCCCAAGCCGCGCGCCCCAACGCTTGGCAAGCGCCTCGCGCACGGGTCCGCGGCACTCAAGCTCGACCGCATGGCGCTGGCCATAGGCGAAGCCGACCGTTTCGACCCGGGCGAACCGTTCCAGCGCCCAGGCCAGGCACGCCGTGCTGTCCTGCCCGCCGCTGAACAGCACCAGCGCGCCGTCCTCCATCTCCGTCCCCATGGTTTTCCACGCCCGCCCCACCCAATTGCCTTCTTATGGACTTAGACTTCACCGAAGACGAGATCAGCCGCTATTCCCGCCATATCCTGCTGGCGGAGGTGGGCGGCGTGGGACAGGCGAAGCTGCGCGCCGCCCGGGTGCTGGTGATCGGCGCTGGCGGCCTCGGCAGCCCGCTGGCGCTTTACCTCGCGGCCGCCGGAGTCGGGACGCTTGGGCTGGTGGATGACGACACCGTGGACCTGTCAAACCTGCAGCGGCAGATCGCCCACACGACGGAGCGGGTGGGCCAGCCCAAGGTGCGCTCCGCCGCCGCCGCCGCCCGCGCGATCAACCCGGCGGTCGCGGTCGAGACGCATCAGGTTCGGCTCGATGCCCGCAACGCCCTGGACTTGATCGCCGGCTACGACTTGGTGTGCGACGGCAGCGACAACTTCGCCACCCGCTTCCTGGTGTCCGACGCCTGTGTTCTCGGGGGCCGCACCCTGATCTCCGCCGCCGTGCTGCGCTTCGATGGGCAGCTCTCGACGTTCAAGCCGCACGAGGGCGGCCCCTGCTACCGCTGCCTGCACCCCGCGCCGCCGCCCGACGGCATGATCCCGTCTTGCAGCGAGGCTGGCATCTTGGGCGCCGTGACCGGCGTCATGGGGAGCTTGCAGGCCACCGAGGTCTTGAAGGAGATCATGGGCATTGGCGAGGGCCTGTCCGGCCGGCTGCTGATCTGGGACGCGCTCGCCGCCCGGGTCCGCACCGTGGGCCTGCGGCGCGACCCGGCCTGCCCGGCCTGCGGCGACCATCCGACTTTGCGGGACCTTTCGGCGCATGGCTGAGCCACCCGGCATCGCTGGGCCGCTCGGCATCCTGCTGATTTCGGACGGGCACGAGCGGGCGCACTACGCCTTCGTGCTGGCTGCCGGAGCCGCCGCGATGGGCCGCCGGGTCTGCGTGTTCGCGACCAACGCGGGGTGCCATGCGCTGCTGCAGGACTGGTCCGGCCTGGAGGGTGCGACGCGGGACGCGGCGGTGCAGGCGGCAGGCGTCGCCGGGTTGGACGAGTTGCGGGAGGCGGCCGACGAACTGGGCGTGGGCCTGCTGGCGTGCGACGCCGGGCTGCGGATGGCGGGGCTGGAGGGGGCGGC
>CAXUJE010000196.1:0-10033 GCA_964251035.1 uncultured Acetobacteraceae bacterium | reverse complement strand
GCCCAACCCCGTCAACCCGCCCTCCGGCTGCCGCTTCCGCACACGCTGCCCCCATGCGGAACCCGTCTGCGCAGAAACCGTCCCGCCCTTGGCCGCCGCGGGCGACCGCCACGCGGCGGCCTGCCGCATGGCCGCGCCCGGCCGCGGGCACAGCGCGGCGCCGGGACTGGCGGCCTGAATGGCCCCCCTCGTCCGGGTCCGTGATCTTGCCGTGCGCTTCGTCTCCAGGGACGCCACGGTCCATGCCGTGAACGGCGTCGATTTCGACCTGGCCGCCCGGGAAACGCTGTGCATTCTGGGAGAAAGCGGCTCCGGCAAGTCCGTCACGCTCCGCTCGCTCATGCGCCTCAACCCGCCGGGCCGCACCCGCATGTCCGGCACCGTCATCGTCGGCGGCCCCCACAAGGCCCCCGCCGCCGAGCGCCGCCAGGCCCCCAACCCCCGCCGCACCGTGTCCATGATCCCCCAGGAGCCGATGACCGCGCTCGACCCGGTGTTCTCGGTCGGCACGCAAATCCGCGAGACCATCCTGCGGCACGAGCGGATCAGCCGGGCCGACGCCGGCCGCCGGGCGCTGGAGCTGCTGGACCTCGTGCAGATCCCCTCGGCGAAGCGCCGCCTGGCCGCCTACCCGCACGAGCTGTCGGGCGGCCTGCGCCAGCGCGCCATGATCGCCATCGCCCTGTCCTGCCGCCCGAAGCTGCTGCTGGCCGACGAGCCGACCACGGCGCTGGACGCCACGGTGCAGATCCAGATCCTGCTGCTGCTGCGGCAGTTGCAGGCCGAGATGGGCATGGGCATGATCTTCGTGACCCACGACCTCGGCGTCGCCGGCGAGATCGCCGACCGCGTCGCCGTCATGTACGCCGGGCGCTTCATCGAGGAGGGACCCGTCGCCGACCTGATGCGCGCGCCGCTGCACCCCTATGCCCAGGGCCTGCTGGGCGCCACGGTGGGTGCCGGCGCGCGCGGCAAGCGCCTCACGACCATTTCCGGCGCGCCCCCGAACCTGGAGCGCCTGCCGCCCGGCTGCGCCTTCGCGCCCCGCTGCGCTGTGGCCTTGCCCGTTTGCCCAACCGCGGTGCCGGCCGCCCGCAGCCCGGCGCCGGGCCGCGCCGCCCGCTGCGTCCACGTCCCCGACCTCCTGCCGCAGCGGGACGCCGCATGATCTATTACCTGCTGCGCCGCATCCTTTATGCCGTGCCGATCGCCCTGGCCGTCAGCCTGGTCTGCTTCATGCTGGTCCACATCGCGCCGGGCGACCCGATCAACGCCATCGTCCCCGCCGACGCGCCGCAGGCCGTCGTCGAGCAGATCCGCCACGAGTACGGCCTCGACAAGCCGCTGCCGGTCCAGTTCGGCCTGTGGCTGCTGCACGTGGGGGAGGGCGACCTCGGCCGCTCGCTCGCCACCGGACGCTCCGTCTGGTCCGACCTCGGCCCCGCCGTGGCCAACACGCTGCGCTTGGCGCTCACGGCGTCGCTCATCGGCTTCGTCCTGGGCGTGCTGCTGGGCGGCCTCGCCGGCGCCTTCCGCGGCACCTCCATCGACCGCGCCGCCACCGCGTTTGCGGTCGCGGGCGTGTCCGTCCCGCACTACTGGCTGGGCATGGTGCTGGTCATCCTGTTCAGCGTCACCTTGGGCCAGCTTCCCGCCATGGGCGCGGGACCCGGCGGCGCCGGCGACTGGGCCTGGGACTGGAACCACGTCCAGTACCTCATCCTCCCCGCCGTCACCTTGAGCGTCATCCCCATGGGCATCATCACCCGCACGGTCCGCGGCGTGGTGGCCGAGACCCTGAGCCAGGACTTCGTCAGCACGCTCCGCGGCAAGGGCATGCTGCCGCGCAACATCTTCCTGCACGTCGTGAAGAACGCCGCCCCCAACGCGCTGTCCGTCATGGGCCTGCAGCTCGGCTACCTCATGGGCGGCTCCATCCTGGTGGAGACGGTGTTCAGCTGGCCCGGCACCGGCTTCCTGCTGAACAGCGCCATCTTCCAGCGCGACATCCCCGTGCTCCAGGGCACCATTTTGGTGCTCGCCCTGTTCTTCGTCGCCCTCAACCTCCTCGTTGACCTCGTGCAAACCGCTTTGGACCCGAGGATCAAGCGCGCATGAACGAAGCCCTGCCCCGTGGCCTCACCGCCGCCCAGGCCGAGCTGTCCGTCCAAGCGCCGCCTGCCGTCCAGCGCCGCCGCGGCTATTGGGGCGGCGTCGGCCGGCGCCTGTCACGCGACCCGGTGACCCTGCTCTGCGCAGGCGTGCTGCTGCTGATGCTCCTGGTAATCGTGCTGGCGCCGCTGGTGGCGCCGTACGACCCCTACCAGGCCAGCATGCTGCGCCGGCTGAAGCCGCCGGGCTTCATGGGCCACCCGCTCGGCACGGACGAGCTGGGGCGCGACATGCTGTCCCGCCTGATCTACGGCGGACGGCTGTCCTGGCTGATGGGCATCACCCCCGTGCTGGTCTCGCTGGTCATCGGCGGCGTGCTGGGGGTCGTCGCGGGCTTTGCCGGCGGCTGGGTGAACATGGCGGTCATGCGCGCGACGGACGTGTTCTACGCCTTCCCCTCCGTCCTGCTGGCCGTCGCCATCAGCGGCGCGCTGGGGGCTGGCATCTACAACGCCATCCTGTCGCTGTCGCTCGTCTTCATCCCGCAGATCATCCGGGTGGCGGAGACCGTCACCACCGGCGTGCGCAACCTCGATTACGTCGAATCCGCGCGCGCCAGCGGCGCCGGGGCGATGGTGGTCGTGCGGGTGCACGTGCTGCCCAACGTGCTCGGCCCCATCTTCGTCTATGCCACCAGCCTGATCAGCGTGTCGATGATCCTGGCCGCCGGCCTGTCGTTCCTGGGCCTCGGCACCAAGCCGCCGGAGGCCGAGTGGGGCCTGATGCTGAACACGCTGCGCACCGCGATCTACTCGCAGCCGGTCCTCGCCACCCTGCCGGGCCTGTGCATCTTCGCCACCTCCCTTTGCTTCAACATGGCGAGCGATGGCCTGCGCTCCGCGATGGATGTCCGAAGCTGACGCGGGTCACAGCACCGTCTGCACGGTGTCATAGGCGCTGAACTCGGCCCAGTGGCGGTCGATGTCCGCCTGGAACAGGCCCCGGGTCAGGCCGGACACCAGCTTGGGCACGGCCGTCGTCATGGCGTTGATGGAGGAACCCGAGGGACCGAAGCTCATCGTCGAGGCGATGCTGAACAGGTGGATGTCGGTGATCCACGGCGTCGTGCCGGGGCACCGCTCGGTCAGGGCGTAATCGGCGGACAGGTAGGGATAGCGGGCCAGCCGCTCGTCCCGCAGCGCCTCCGGCGGCGCGTAGCGGTCGCCCCAGTTGGCGATGTTGCCGGCGCACCGCCCGAACTCCGGCCGCGCGGCGAAGTCCACGTCGATGCCGGTGCCGCAGATCAGGAAGTCCGCCGCGAACAAGCCCTGCGGCGTGTCGATCCGCACCCGGCCGCCCTCGGCCACGGCATCGCGCCAGGGCGCGCCGTTGTGCAGCGTGAAGTTCGGCCAAGAGGCGCAACGGTCCCAGGTCGCCTGCGGAAAGCCCTCCCGCCGCGCCAGGATCGTGCGCATGAACCGCCAGCGCCAGGCGTCGTCGAGGTCCGACAAGTGGCGCAGGAACCCGGCAAAGGTCAGCCACCGGTAGGACTGGATCAGTTGCGGCCGGTCGCGGCGGCAGAACAGGTGGACCTCGGCGGCCCCGTGCTCCAGCGCGCAGGCGGCGTTGTCGAGCGCCGAAGCGCCCGTCCCCATCACCGCCACCACCTTGCCCCGCAGCGCCGCGAAGTCGATCGGGTCGGCCGTGTGGGCACGGACGGCTTTCGGCAGCGCGGCCACGAAGCCGGGCATCCACCACCGCCCGGTCCCGTCCTGCCCGGTGGCCAGCACCAGCTTGCGGCAGAACAGCGTCTCGGCGGCGTCGCCTGATTGCGCCGCCACGGCGAGCAGCCCCGGCCCGGCCGGCTGGATGTCTGTCACCCGCCACCTGTTGCGGACGGGCACGCCGGTCACGTCGCGCACCCACAGGAGGTAGTCGGCCCAATGCTCCCGCGGGATCTGGCCCATCGCTTCCCAATCCGCGGCGCCGAACCGCGCCTCGTGCCAGGAGCGGTAGGTGAGGCTTGGGATGTCGAGGTCAGGGCCGGTGTAGTCCTTGGGGCTGCGCAGGGTGTGCATGCGGGCGAAGCTGCGCCACGGCCCTTCCTGCCCGCGGGGCGCCTGGTCCAGCACCAGGATGTTGGCCACCTTCGCGCGCCGCAGCCCGAACGCCGTCGCCACCCCGGACTGCCCGGCGCCCACGATCAGCACGTCGAGCGCCTGCGACCCGTCCGGCGCCGCCCGGGGCACGAGCCACTCCATGCTCGGGTGGTCGATGCGTTGGAGGTCGCGGCGGACCTGCGCCTCCAGGGCCTCCAGGCCGGTCATCCGGCGACGGCCGGGAGGTCCGCGCCCTCCGCGATGCGGCGCTGCGGGTCGAAGTAGGGGATGGCGTCCAGCAGCGCGCGGGTATAGGGCGCCTGCGGGTGGGCGAACACCGCCTGGCTCGGCCCGGCCTCCACCACGCGCCCGGCCTCCAGCACCACCAGGTCGTCGCACAGCATGCGCACGACGTTCAGGTCGTGGCTGACGAACAGCAGTCCGATGCCGTCCTCCCGCCGCAAGCGGTCCAGGAGCTGCAGGATCACCGCCTGCACCGAAACGTCCAGCGCCGCGGTCGGCTCGTCCAGGACCAGCAGGCGCGGGCGCGGGGCGATGGCGCGGGCGATGCCGACGCGCGCCTTCTGGCCGCCGGAAAGCTGGTGCGGGAAGCGCCCCAGCAGGTCCATCGGCAGCCCGGCGCGGGCCGCGGCGTCGCGCACCCGGGCGTCCAGCGCCGCGCCGTCCCGCAGGCGTTCGAGCCGGCGCAGCGGGTGGGCGATGCTGTCGAACGCGGTATGGCGCGGGTTGAGGCTGTCGTGCGGGTCCTGGAACACGATCTGGATTTCTTTCCGTTGCGGCGCGTGGTGGAAGCGGCGTGCCGGGACCGCCGCGACCGACTCGCCCTCGAACACGATGTCGCCGGCATCCGGGTCCAGCAGCCGGCAGATCAGGCGGGACAGCGTGCTCTTGCCTGAGCCGGACTCGCCGACCAGCCCCAGGCTGCCGCCCTGGGCGATGCGGAACGACACGTCGTCCACCGCCCTCACACCGCCGTCGAATGCCTTGACGACGTGCTGCAATTCCAGCAACGGCGGCGTGCCGGGCACGGGCGGTGCTGCGCGTGCAAAGGCGGGCGGGGCACCTACTGCCAAATCGGCCAGAGTGGACCGCCGGGTCGGCGAGGCGGCGACCAGGCGCTGCGTGTAGGGGTGGGCCGGCGCCTCGAACAGCGCCGCTGTCGGGCCGTGCTCGACGACCCGGCCGCGCTCCATGACGGCGATGCGGCCGCACCAGCGGGCGGCGAGGCCGAGGTTATGGGTGATCAGGACCAGCGCCATCCCGCGCTCGCGCTGGATGCGGGCGAGCAGTTCCATGACCGTCTGCTGCGTGGTGACGTCGAGGCCGGTGGTCGGCTCGTCGGCGATCAGCAGGGCGGGCTCGCAGGCGATGGCCATGGCGATCACCACCCGCTGGCACATGCCGCCCGAAAGCTCGTGCGGGTAGGCGCGGAGGCGCCGCTCAGGATCGCGGATCAGCACGGCGCGCAGCAGGCCCAGCACCTGGGCGCGGTCCCGCGGCCGGCCGTGGGCGGCGAGCACGTCGGCGATCTGCCGTTCGATGGTGTGGATGGGGTTCAGCGCGGCGCGTGGGTTCTGGAAGATCATCGACATGGCGGAGCCGCGCAGGCGGCGCAGATCGGCGCGTCCGGCCCGGGCGATGTCGCGCCCGTCGAACACCACGCGCCCGCCGGCGATCCGGCCCGCCCGGTCCAGCAGGCGCATGACCGCCAGCGCGGTCACGGACTTGCCGGACCCGCTCTCCCCCACGATGCCGAGCGTTTCCCCTGCCGCGACCGCGACATCGACGCCGTGCAGGGCGTCCACGGTTCCGTGCCGGGTCGAGAAGCTGACTTGCAGGCCCTCGACCCGCAGCAAGGGGCCGGTCACGACCGCATGCGCGGTCACGTCCGCATGCGGGGGTCGAGGATGTCGCGCAGCCCGTCGCCGAGCAGGTTGAAGCACAGCACCGTCAGCATCAAGGCCAGGCCCGGCATCGCCACCAGCCACCACTTGCCCGTGGTGATGAAGCGCGCGCCCTCGGCGACCATGATCCCCCATTCCGGCGTCGGGGCCTGCACGCCCAGCCCGATGAACGACAGCCCGGCAGCGTTCAGTATCGCCCATCCCAGGTTGAGCGAGATCTGCACCGCCATCGCCGGCAGCACGTTCGGCAGCAGCACGCGCAGCACGACGGACAGGTGCCCCTCGCCGCAGGCGCGCGCGGCCTCCACCCAGCCGGCGTTGCGCCGCACGTTCACCTCCGCCCGGGCGAAGCGGATGTAGAACGGCAGGTTGATGACGGCGGTGGCGACCACGATGTTCTCGACCCGGTTGCCGAGGGCGGCGACCAGCGCCATGGCCAGCACGAACAGCGGGAACGCCATCAGCACGTCCACGAAGCGCCCGACCCAGCGGTCCAGCCGCCCGCCACGGTAGCCGCAGAACCCGCCGACCACCGCCCCGAGCGCAAAGGAGATGCTGACGGCCGACGCCGCGATAAGCAGGTCGAGCCGGGTGGCGGTGATGATCCGGCTGAGGATGTCGCGGCCGAGCTGGTCGGTCCCGGCCCAGTGCAGGCGGCTCGGCGGCTCCAGCGCGTGCGGCACGTTGGAAACGACGGGGTCAAAGGGCGACAGCAGCGGGGCGAACAGGCCGACCAGCACCAGCAGCGCCGCGCCAGCCGCGGCGAGCGCCGTGACGGGATTGGAACGCAGCACGTAGGCGACGTGCCGGGCCAAGCCGTGCGGCCGTATGCGGGCCTGGCCGAGCGCCGCCCCGCTCACGCGACGGACACCCGCGGGTCAGCGATGCCGTACAGCACGTCGATCGCCACGTTCACCAGCACGAAGATCACGGCCATCAGCAGCACGAACGCCTGCACCGGGGCGTAGTCGGAGGCGAGCAGCGCGTCGAGCGCGTAGGAGGCGACGCCGGGCCAGGAGAACACCTTCTCCACCAGCACGTTGGCGCCGAGCATGGTGGAGAACACGATGCCGGTGATGGTGATGACCGGCAGCAGCGCGTTGCGGAGCGCGTAGCCGACCACGATCCGCCGGCGCGGCAGGCCCATCGCGTGCGCGGTGCGGATGAAGTCGCTGCTGAGCACCGCCAGCATGGAGGCGCGGGTCATGCGGGCCAACGGCGCCAGCACGAACAGCGCCATGGTGCACGCCGGCAGCATCAGTTGCGCGAAGGCGGCCCGCCAGCCCTCCCAATCGCCCGCCAGCGCGAAGTCCACCAGGTAGAAGCCCGTGATGTCGGGCGGGGCGGAGGCGAAGATGTCGATGCGCGCCGTGGGGTCCGGCGCCCAGCCGAGCAGGTAGTAGAACGCATAGATCAGCAGCAGCCCGGACACGAAGGTCGGCACGCAGACGCCCAGCGTGCAGAGCATCCGCACCGCATGGTCCACCGCCGACCCCGGCCGCAGCGCCGCCACGACGCCGAGCGGCACGGACAAGGCCAGCGCGACCAGCAGCGCCGTGCCCGTCAGCTCCAGCGAGGCGGGCAGGCGGCTCCGCATGTCGCGCACGACCGGCTGCCCGGTGGTGAGCGACTGCCCGAGGTCCCCGGTCGCGACCTGGCCGAGGTAGCGGGCCAACTGCACCGGGACCGGCCGGTCCAGCCCCATGCTGTGCCGCAGCGCCTCGATCTCCGCCTGCCCGGCGCTGGGGCCGGAGGCGAAGAACACCGCGGGGTCGCCGGGCAGCACGCGCATCAGCGTGAAGGTGACGACCACCACGCCGAGCAGGGCCGGGACCGAGGCGAGCAGGCGCCACCCGACGCGCCGAAGGATGCCGGCGAGCACGGCGTCAGACCCGCCGGAGGTCGCGGAAGTCCGCCTGGCGGTAGAACTGGTAGGTGTAGCCGTCCACGGTCTTCGACATGGCCGCGTCCTGGTTCGGCTGCCACAGCATGACCAGCGGGACCTGCGGCACGAACAGCTCGATCATCCGTTTGCAGTCCTCGTCGTACCGGGCGGCGTCCGTCTGGTAGCGGGCGTCGAGCGTGAGATCCGCGATCCCCGGGTCCTTCCAGTTCGCGAAGTTCCAGCGTTGGTCGCGGGTGAAATACAGGTAGAAGAAGTAATACGTGTAAGGCAGCCAGGCGGTCGCGCCGTCCGTGTAGAACGGCATCTTCTTGTCGGATTCGAGCGTGTTGAACTCGGCGTCCGGCTTTTTCTGGATGTCTACCTGGATGCCGACCTTGCCCAGCGCCTCCTTCACCAGGGCCGCCATCGGCTCCGCGGTGCCGGCCTGGCCCGTGCTGTAGGCGAAGCTGGTCGAGAACCCCTGGGGCAGGCCTGCCTCCGCGAGCAACTGCTTGGCGCGGGCCGGGTCGGTCCTGTTCGGCATCGGCTGCGGGAAGGCGCTGTTGGGCGGCGTCTCCGACCAGTCCGCGCCGAACAGCCTGGCGCCGCGCCCGAAGATCGCGGCCTGGAACATGTCCTCGTACGGCAGGGCCGCCGCCACCGCCTGGCGCACCTTCGGGTTGTCGAAGGGCGGCGTTTGCGTGTTCATCGTGATGTGGGTGAAGCCGTTGGTCTGCGGGATGGAGGCGACCTTGGCCTTCGCCGACTTCTCGATGCTCGGGATGTCGCTGGCGGCGAGGTCGATGGCCAGGTCGGCGTCGCCGCGCTCGATCAGGTTGGCGCGGGTCGCAGGCTCCGGCACCGTCTGGATGATGACCCGGCGGAAGAACGGCAGCTTGCCGTCGCCGCCGGCCCATTTGTCGTTGCGGCGCAGCACGGTGCTTTCGCCGGGCTTGTGGCTTTCGACGGTGTAGGCGCCGCTTGCGGCCGTGTTGGCCTTCATCCATTCGGTCGCCCAGGGGTCATCGGCGGTGGCGTGCTGCTTCGCGAGCCTGCTGTTGACCATGATCGCGTAGGGCACGCACAGGTTCGCCAGCGCCAGCCGGTCCGGCTTGTCGAGGCTGACGGTCAGGGTATGCGCGTCCACGACCTTGAACTGGTCGGGGCTGGTCAGCGACCCCGTGGAAAGCTGCGGCGGCGCCAGGGACTTGGCCGAGACGGCGCGGTCCAGCGACCACTTGACGTCTTCGGCCGTCACCGGGGACCCGTCGTGCCAGGTGGCATTGGGGCGCAGGGTGATGGTGATCACCCGCTTGTCCCCGCTGATGCCGTAGGATTGCGCCAGCTCGCCGCGGATGGCATCGGGGTCGAACACCCAGTTGTCGCCGAGCCGTCTGCGGCCGAAGCTGAACAGCCGGTCGTAGACGTTCATGCCGACGCCGAAGGCCTCGCGCGTCGTGCCCGGCATGGTGGTGTCGAGCGTGTTGATGGTGCCGCCCGTGACGTAGCGCAGCGTCTCGGCCCGGGTCTGCGCCGCGGCCTGGCCCGTCTGCCGCGCGAGCAGGGCGGCGCTCGCGGCGCCTTGCAGAACTGTCCTACGCTTGACCGTCATCGCCCACCACCTGGCCGTTGGAGCCGTGGCGCTTCATCCCCGTGCTTGGCTTGTGTTTTGTGACGAGCCTAAATGGCAGGAGCGGCGGGCGCAACCAGTCCAACGAAGGAGCGGATGGCATGAGGCTGGCAGGCAGGGTCGCCGTGATCACCGGCGGAGGGTCGGGCATCGGCCGGGCGGCTGCGCTGCTGTTCGCGGGGGAGGGCGCGCGGCTGTGCCTCGTGGACCGCGACGGCGCAGCGGCGGAGGCGGTGGCGGCGGCGGTCCGGGCCGCGGGCGGCGAGGCGATGGTCCGCGTCGGCGACGTGGGCGAACCCGGACGCGCCGACGCCGCCGCGGCCGCCGTGCTGTCGGCAGTCGGCCGCCTCGGCGTGCTGCTGCCCGCGGCCGGGTTCTCCTG
>CAXUJE010000195.1:7516-10073 GCA_964251035.1 uncultured Acetobacteraceae bacterium | reverse complement strand
ACCCCCGAGCCAACCCTGCGCACGTTTGCGTTAACACAAAGCGCCGCTGGTATTAGGCGTTCAGAATGGAAGCTGCCTCAAACCACGAAAGGTCCGGTTACAGGCATCGGGAAGACTCGATTGAACAGCCAACATGGGCGCGAAGCGGAATGAGCAACAGAGCTGGGAGCGGATCGACCGTTCTGGCCAGTGCGGCCCGGGGCACGGCCTTGGCATGGCACCGTTTTTGCTGCGCCTCGGCCAACACCGAGCCAAGGTCTCCCGATGATGAAACGCCGCACCCTGCTCGCCACCGGCGCCGCTGCGCTTGCTGCACCGCATGTGGCCCGGTCGCAGGATGCCAGGACGCTGAGGTTCATCCCGCAGATCGACGTCCCGCTGCTCGATCCCGTCGTGACTAGCGCCTACATCTCGCGCAATCACGGCTTCGTGGTCTTCGACACGCTGTTCGGACAGGACGGCGCGTTCAAGGCGCAGCCGCAGATGGTGGACGGCTTCACCACCGAGCCTGACGGCAAGATCTGGCGGCTCACGCTGCGCGACGGCCTCAAGTTCCATGACGGCACCCCCGTGCTCGCCCGCGACTGCGTCGCCAGCGTCAAGCGCTGGGGCAAGCGGGACGCGTTCGGCCAGGCGCTGATGGCGGCCACCGACGAGCTTTCGGCCGCCGACGACAAGACGCTGGTGTTCCACCTCAAGCGCCCCTTCCCCCTGCTGCCGGACGCGCTGGGCAAGGTCGCCGGGGTCATGTGCGCGGTCATGCCGGAGCGGCTGGCCAACACCGACCCCTACCAGCCGATCACCGAGATGGTCGGCAGCGGCCCGTTCCGCTACGTCGCCGCCGAGCGGGTGCCGGGGGCGCTCAGCGTCTACACGCGGTTCGAGGGCTACGTGCCGCGTCCGGGCGGCACGCCGAGCTGGACCGCAGGACCCAAGGTCGCCTACCTCGACCGCATCGAGTGGGGCGCCATCCCCGACCCGGCGACCGCCATGGCCGCGCTGAAGCAGGGTCAGGTCGATTGGTGGCAGGAGCCGTCGCTCGACCTGTTCCCGGTGCTGCGGCGGGACGGCGGCCTCGTCACCGACACGCTGGACCCAACGGGTCTGCCGGGCATGGTGCGGTTCAACCACCTGCATCCGCCGTTCGACAACCCGGCGGTCCGGCGTGCGCTGCTGGGCGCGGTGAACCAGGCCGACTTCATGCAGGCCGTGGCAGGGACCGACCACGCGCTGTGGAAGGACGGCGTCGGCTTCTTCGCCGCCGCCTCGCCGCTGGCCAGCGGCGCCGGGGTGCCGGTGCTGACGGGCCAGCGCGACATGGCCCGCGTGAAGGCGGACCTTGCCGCCGCCGGCTACAAGGGCGAGCGCGCAGTGGTGATGGTCGCGACCGACCTGCCGGCCTTGCAGGCGTTGGGCGAGGTGGGGGCCGACATGCTGAAGCAGGCGGGCATCAACGTGGACGTGCAGAGCACGGACTGGGGCTCGGTGATCCAGCGCCGGGCCAGCAGGGCGCCGGTGGACAAGGGGGGCTGGAGCGTGTTCTTCACCAGCTTCTTTGGCATAGACCAGTTCACCCCAGCGACGCATCTCGGCCTGCGCGGCAACGGCGAGGCCGGGTGGTTCGGCTGGTGCAGCTCTCCCCAGCTCGAGCGGTTGCGGGATTCCTGGTTCCAGGCGCCGGACATGGCGGCTCAGAGGGCGATCGCGGTGCAGATCCAGGAACAGGCGTTCCAGGACGTGCCCTACCTGCCGACAGGGGAGTATTATCAGCCGACCGCCTATCGCAAGACGGTGAGCGGGGTGCTGAAGGGCCTGCCGCTGATGTGGAACGTGAGGAAGGAGGCGTGACCGCGGCCGGTGCGGCGCCGCTTGAACGCGGCAGCGCCGGGCGCAAACCGGTCGAGACCGCCGCCACAACGCGAGGTTGGCTTCCCACCGGGTCCGACGGTCGCTGGGCTGGCTGGCCGCTGAACCGCCGCACGCAACCCGGAGAGGACCGAGAAGACATGAATGTGTGCAAACGAAGCTAAGCCTGGCCCGCATGGTCGCGAAACCGCGCGTGGAAGGCGGCCTTGTTGTTCTCAACGATCTCATAGATGCGAAGCTGGTGAATCATCGCCCCCCTGCGTTTCGTTCTGTAGCGCTTAGCTGTTCCGCATGACCGCGCACGGCCCATAGCTCATTGAGGAGCGCCGCCCCCGTCAGCGCGCCTGTCAAGATGGACAGCTTCCTTCCCATCCCGCCTCCCGCGGCTTCATCCGTGTCGGGCGCCGAAATTGCCGTCAACGTCCATAGCGAGCGAAATCCTCTCCCGAATCTCGGACGTCAGCTTCTCGACCAGACCGACCGCGGCGAGGTTGCGCGCGAGTTGCTCCTGGCGCGACGCGCCGAGGATGACCGTGCTCGCCGCCAGGTTGGTCAGGCACCAAGCAATGGCGAGCTGGGCGCGACGCGCCGAGATCGTCCGCGACGCCCTGAAGGCGGCGGGCCCCCCCGCGCACAGCGGCCCCCCCCCCCGCGCGCCCGCAGTAGGCGCGCCCCGGGAAGCCCGACCGGG
>CAXUJE010000195.1:0-7506 GCA_964251035.1 uncultured Acetobacteraceae bacterium | reverse complement strand
CCCGCCGCTCACCCTCCCCCCCGCCCCCCGGCGCGCACGAAGTCGGCGAGCCAGGGAAAGCCATCCGTGGTCAGCCGTGATCTGGACGGGATGCCATAGTCATAGCGGCCGGCAAGCACGCCCGAGGCGGGCGGCGACCATGTGGTCAAGGAGACCGGGACTCTCCAGCGGTGGCGTTGCGACGAACGCCTCCGTCGCGAGGTCGGCGAGCCGCACGGTTTGCGCCGATGCCCTGGCGCGATCGTCCGGCAGGGCGACGAGAATGGCCTCCCGGCACACAGGTTCCATGTCCAGCCTGTGGCGTGACGAGCCGGGCTGGCGCAGGAAGCCAATGTCGGCCTCTCCGGCTTCCAGCGCCTCGACCTGCTCCGCTGTCGTCGCCTCGCGCAAGGTGAGTTCGACGCTGGGGTAACGCGCCCGGAACGCGCGGAGAATGGGCGGCAGCGCCGCATAGTGCGCGGCATCGACGAAGGTGGCGACGATCCGGCCTTCGATCCCGCCGGCCATGCGGCAGGCCTGTTCCACGCCCTCGTCGAGCTGAGCGACGAGGCGGCGGGCGGTCTCCAGAAAGGATGTGCCGGCAACCGTCAAAGCGACGCTCCGGTTGGTCCGCTTGAACAGGCGGGCGCCGATCTCCTCTTCGAGCGTGCGGATGGCGTGGCCGAGCGGTGGCTGGGCCATATGGAGCCGTTCGGCCGCACGGTGGAAGTGCCGCTCTTCGGCGACCGCGATGAACTGGCGGAGCAGGCGGATCTCGATCATTGAAAGGCAGCGAGGGCCGGCGGGACTGCTGGGCTGGGTGGCTTCAGCCGGTCGGCCAACTCGAAGGGCAGCGGCGCGGGCGGCCTGCTGAGGTCGAGCTCGTAGCTGCCGGAGCGGTTGAGGTGCTCGTCCAGGTAGAGGCTGGTGCCGGCGAGCGCCTCGGGGGTGACCGCGGCACCGTGCCCGTCGGCCGCGGTCGCCAGACCGGAGCTGCCGAAGGCGACCCACTGGGCGTAGCGGTTGGACAGCCCGCTCTTGTTAATTGCGGCCTGGACCACCCGGCGCGGCTCCATCGACGAAAGATAACGGAGCATCTATCTCTGGCTAGCAGACCCCCGTCGCGGAGGTTGACGGCGAAATGCACTTCCGGTCCGCCTGCTACCGGAACCCCCACTTCGAGACCGCAGGTCGCCCGGGCCACGATCCGGTCCAGCGTCTTGGCCCAATGCCGCCCGCCAAGGCTCATTCGGTCCGAGCCGACCTGCCAGCCGCGTCGTACGGCCGGGTCGATGACCGTGTCCTCGCTGCGTCCATACGGGGCGGCTTCGGCCACGCCGACGATCCGCTCGGCCTGCTCGGGCAGCAGTGCAAGGCGACGGGGCCGATGCCCTCGATGGACAAGGACGGCGCCAGAAGCTCGACCGGGCCGGCGGACCGTGCCGAGCAAGGAGGCGAATTCTGTGGCAAGGACCAACATGGACGGGACAGCCGGGACGTAGGGGTGTGCTGCCGATCTATGGGAGGAACCCAGGGCCGGCTACCGGGCCATGACTGATCATGCCGAGCCGATCCAGGTCCGCATAGCGGGCAAGAGATCACCTTGGATGATGTCGCGAAGCGGGGAAGGCAGCCTATGGCCAGCCCGGAGCTCGCCCAGACGTCCCAAAGCGTGATCTGACCCGGGACGGTACATCTCTGCTTGCCCTCGCCAAGGGCCGCTTGCGTTTCCAACTTCGGGTCTGTTTCATGGAGGGCAGGCCCATGCCATTGGGCTGAGAGCTTTACGGCAGGGCGGCCTGACAGCCCGGTGCTTTCTTCCGGTTTCGCGCGTCGCCGTTCGGCTGGCAGGCTGGTTCGGTGGTGCTGGACAAGCATGACGCTATTGGTCGAGGACACGTCGTTGGCCCGAATACCCTACGCTGACACGACCGACCCTCAGATACGGGACCTGGTCGAGCGAATCACCCGGGAGCGCGGCAGCGTCCTCCACCTTTATGCCATGTTGCTCCATAGCGGCCCCGTCGCCGAAGGCTGGCTGCGCTACCTCACCGCGATCCGCCATGAGTGCACGCTGCCGGGCGCCTTGCGGGAGCTGGTCATCATGCGCATTGCCCAGCTCAACGGCGCAGCTTACGAGGCAGAGCAGCATGCGCCCATCGCGCTGCGCGAAGGCGTGACGCAGGCGCAGATCGATGCGCTGGGCCGGTGGCCAGAGTCTGACCGGTTCGATGCCGACCAGCGCGCGGTGCTCGCCTATTGCGACGCCATGACGCGCACGGTCCATGTCCCCGACGAGGTTTTCGCGGCGGTGCGCAGGGCCTTGGACAACAGGCGCTTGGTCGAGCTCACCGCGACGGTCGGCGCCTACAACATGGTGTCCCGCTTCCTCGAAGCCATGCGGATCGACGCGCGCGACGAACTGGCGAGCAGGACGTAGCGGCGGGGCGCACACCGGTGCTGCCCCGGAAAGGGACGGCAACCTGCAGCATGGACCGGGACGCCGAAGTCGCGAGGCCGGCCAGGGCAAGGGGAAGGGACGCAGATGCTGAGGCTTGATGGAAAGGTCGCCATCGTCACCGGCGCCGGGTCGGCGGGACCAGGATGGGGCAACGGCAAGGCAACCGCAGTGCTTCTCGCCCGGCAAGGCGCCGCGGTGTTTGCCGTGGACATCCACGCCGAAGCGGTGGAGGAAACGCTGTCCATCATTCAATCAGAAGGCGGCAACGCCCGGGTGCATGCCGCCGATGTCACGTCGTCCCAGGACGTGTCGCGGACGGTGGAGGCCTGCATCGCCGCCTTTGGCCAGCTCGACATATTGGTCAACAACGTCGGCGGCTCGTTCCCAGGCGGTGCGGAGGGGATGGCCGAGGCTGATTGGGAACGGCAGATCGACCTCAACCTCCGCAGCGTTTTCCTGGGCTGCAAGTTCGCCTTGCCTTACCTGAAGCGCCAAGCCAGGGGTGCCATCGTCAACCTGTCCTCGATCGCCGGCCTGCGGATGAGCGCGGACCGGCCGCATGTCGCCTACAGCGCCGCGAAACACGGCGTGGTCGCCATGTCCAAGTCGATCGCCATCGAGAATGCCAGGGCAGGGGTGCGCTGCAACACGGTCGTGCCCGGGCTGATGCACACGCCGCTGGTGGAGGCCCGGCTGGTGCGCCAGCTCAGCTCGAACAGCGCCGAGCAGCTGATCGCCAAGCGCAACGCCCAGGTGCCCATGGGCAAGATGGGCGATGCGTGGGACGTGGCGCACGCCGTGCTGTTCCTTGCTTCGGACGAGGCGCGTCACATCACAGGGACAGAGATCATCGTGGATGGAGGCCTGTCCGCCGCGATGCCGTGACGGCGCTGGGCTTGGCCTGCCCTGGTTGGGGGCACGGATCAGGGGTGCGAGCATCCGGATGGATCGCCCCTGTCCTGATGTGGCCGTCGTCAAGCGCGCGGCCCGGGCCGCACCGATGTAGCCAGTCCAGCCGCCACCTGCGGCAGGCTCGCGTAGGCGATCCAGCCATCCATGGTGGCCTCCGCCGCTTTCAGGCAATGGCGAGGCAGGAAGCGATGTGCAGCGATCTGGTCGTAGCCGGAACCCGCTTTGCTGTCGAAGACGCCCTCTGCCACCCTCCCACCGTACAGGTCCGCATTTTCGATGCCGAGTTTGTGCTTGACGCAACTGCGGCCGCGGACTGAGATATCAGTTGCATATATGACATGGCGTGATCAAGCGCCGGCCGGGAGGACCAACGATGCCGCCGTCCAGCGCAGCTGCCAACCTCGCCGTGCCCGCCATCCTGTCGCGATCCGACACGTCCGCCAACATCGCCGCGCGGATGGACCGCCTGCCGCTCACGTCCTACCAGCGCGGCATCTTCGTGGTGATCGCCACCGCCTGGTTCTTCGACAGCATGGACCTGGGCGCGCTCACCTTCCTGCTGGGCTCGATCCGGGCGGAGTTCGCGCTCTCAGCCGCACAGGCTGGGCTGCTGTCCAGCATGAGCTTCGTCGGCATGTTCCTGGGCGCCGGCAGCGCCGGGCTGCTGGCAGACCGGTTCGGGCGGACGGCGGTGTTCCAGACCAGCATGATCTTCTGGGGCCTGGGCAGCATCGCCTGCGGCCTGGCGCCGGACGTGACGGCGCTGGCGCTGGCGCGCATGCTGCTGGGCTTTGGCATGGGCATGGAGTTCCCGGTGGCGCAGTCCATGATCTCGGAGATCATGCCGGCCAAGAACCGCGGCCGCTACATCGCCTACCTTGAGGGTTTCTGGCCGATCGGGTTCATCGTGTCAGGCCTGCTCAGCCTTGCCGTGCTCTCGGTCGCGAGCTGGCGCTGGGTGTTCATCCTGGAGGGCCTGCCGGCGATCTGGGTTCTCGTGGTCCGCCGCGGCGTGCCGGAGTCGCCGCGCTGGCTGGCCTCGCGTGGCCATGCGGACCGGGCAGAGGCGGCCATGGCCGGCATCGAGCGCGAGGTGCAGGCCCGCACTGGCACTCCGCTGCCGCTTCCTGCGCGGGCAGAAGCGGCTGAAGAGGGAGTCGGCGGGTTTGCCGGGCTGTGGAGCGGCGTCTATGCGCGCCGGACGGCCATGCTGTGGGGCTTGTGGTTCTTCGCGCTGCTCGGGTTCTACGGCCTCACCACCTGGCTTGGGGCGCTGCTGCAGCAGGCGGGATTCCCGGCCACCAAGTCTGTCTACTACACCATCCTGATCTCGCTCGCTGGCGTGCCGGGCTTCCTCGCCGCCGCGTGGCTGGTCGAGGCGTGGGGGCGGAAGGGCACCTGCATTGCGACCCTGTTGGGCAGCGCCGCCGCCTGCTACTTCTATGGCACCGCGGGCAGCCAGGCGCAGTTGATCGTGTTCGGCCTGTGCATGCAGTTCTGCCTGTTCGGCATGTGGTCCGTGCTCTACGCCTATACGCCCGAGCTTTACCCGACGCGCATCCGTGCCACCGGGAGCGGCTTCGCCTCCGCGGTCGGGCGGCTGGGCTCGCTGCTCGGCCCCTATGTCGTCGGCGTCGTGTTGCCGGCGGCAGGCACGGCGGGGGTGTTCAGCCTGGGCGCGGGCGCCTTCGTCGCCGCGGCGGCCATCGTGCTGGTGCTGGGGGAGGAGACCCGCGGCCGGACGCTGGAGGCGATCTCGCACTGACCGGCGGCGGAACGGAGGCGGCATGAAGACCTACGAGGGCGAGCGAGGCCTGTCCGGCGCATTGGTCACCGTCGACGGCGTGCCGCTGCCGCCGCGGCTCGACCTGCACAGCTTCAACCGCACCGGGTTTGAATGGAGCTACGCCGGCCCGGGGCCGCAGCAGCTCGCGCTGGCCCTGCTGGCCGACCACCTCGGCGACGACGCACGGGCGCTGGCGTTTTGCAAGCCGTTCATGCAGGCCGTTGTCGCGCATTTGGACAACGCCTGGGCCATGACCTCGGACGAGGTTGCGGCGGCGGTTGCGGACTCGGGCAACGCTTGAAGTATACGTCTAATATGTTAGATCGGCTGCAGCTCCGAGGAGACGCGCCATGATGAACCCCCGCCAGGCAGCCTTCCGGGCCGCCTACCGCGCCCAGATCGCTCCGGCCTATGACGGCCTGGTCCACGTCGCGCTCATCTACCTGATCGGCGGCGCGACGCTTTGGTATGCGGCACGGCACGTCCATGCCGCGAGCTGGGCCGAGTGGCTGACCGTGCCCGCGACCATCCTGTTCGCCAACGTCTTCGAATGGTTCCTGCACGCGCAGGTCATGCACCGCCCGCGCCCGGGCTTCATGGGCATCTACAAGCGCCACACCCTGGCGCACCACCAGTTCTTCACCGGTCACGAGCCGTTCCACGACACGACGCGCGACTTCCGCATCGTGTTCTTCCCGCCCTATGCGCTGATCGCCTTCCTGGCGATGGCGTCGGCTGGCGGCTACGTGCTCAGCCTGGTCTGGTCCAGCAACGCCGCTTGGCTGCTGCTCGCCACGGCGGCGGGGACGTACATGAACTACGAGTTCTTCCATTGGTGCTGCCACGTGCGGGACGACCGGGTGCTGCGCCACATCCCGTTCGTCAACACGATCCGCCGTCACCACATCGCCCACCACGACACGTCGATCATGATGAACCGCAACATGAACCTGACCTATCCGTTTGCCGACTGGCTGTTCGGCACCAGCGACCTCGACCGCGGGCTGCTGGGGCACCTGTTCAACGGCTACGATACGCGCTTCGTCCGGCGGCTGCCCAAGGTCCGCAGCACCGCCGGCACGCCGGCGCTTGCCGCCGGCATGCCGGCGCCCGCCGCCGGAGACTGAGCCTTGGCCATCACGGTCCGCGACATCAAGCCCGGCGCTGCTCCCGTCAAGCGCAACGTCGCCTCCCTGGTGGGCGGCGTGGTGATCGCGGTCGGCTGCTTCGTGCTCTGCCTGCTCGTCGCCTCAGAGCTGACGGCAATCACCTGGCCCATGGTGCTTGGCGCCGCGGTCTTCGCCCTGGCCATCGGGGTCTGGATCAGGGTTGCCGACCTGTAGCGTCCTCCCTGGCGCCTGTGTTGCCCGGCTGACATAGAGGGCCGGGTGGAGCAGGATGACGCGATGGCCGACCAGGTCGTGCAAGAGATCGGCGAGTTCCAGCAAGCGGAGACGCTGACCGACCGCGCCTACCGCGAGCTGGAGGAGGCGATTGTCACTCTTCACATCCCGCCCGGGGCAATGGTGTCGGAGGCGCAGCTCAGCCAGCGCTTGGGCGTGGGCCGCACCCCGGTCCGCGAGGCGTTGCAGCGGCTGGCCCGGGAATGGCTCGTGGTCATCATGCCCCGGCGTGGCATCTTCGTGTCCGAGATCGACGTGGCGCGGCAACTCCGGCTGCTCGACGCGCGCCGGGTGCTTGAGCGGCTGCTGGCACAGTCCGCCGCCCGCCGCCGCAGCCCGACCCAGCGCGCGCGGTTCGCCGAGATCGCCGCAGGGATGGACCGGGCCGCCAAGCGCTCCGACGACCTTTCCTTCATGCGGCTGGACCGGGAATTCAACCTGCTGCTGCTGGACGCGGCCGGCAACGAGTTCGCCGCCGCCTCGATCGGGCTGATGAACGGCCTCTCGCGCCGGTTCTGGTATGTCCACTACAAGCAGGTCGCTGACCTGCCGCTCGCCGCCCGGCTGCATGCCGCCATCGCACGCGCCATCGCCGCGGGCCAGGAGGGCGAGGCAGGCGCCGCGTCCGACACCTTGGTGGACTACATCGAGGCCTTCGCCCGCAAGACGATCGAGTGACGATTGCGCACCTCGGCTGCACGCAGGGCAACTCCCTTTCAGCTCATGCACGATGCGGTGCCCTTACTGCAGCACGGTGCTGGCCTGGGCGGCGCTGATCGTTGCCTGCGCGTCGCCGGGCAGCAGGAAGCCTTGCTGCGACAAGGCTTGGGCCGCCTGGGTCACGGCCGCGACGTAGCCGGCGTGGTTGCCGTACCGCTCCTCGAGCGAGAGGCGCGGATCGCCCGCTGCGCGATCGGCCCTGTGCACGGCGAACGGGATGTAGCTTCCCGTCAGGTCGCAGGAGT
>CAXUJE010000194.1:0-10114 GCA_964251035.1 uncultured Acetobacteraceae bacterium | reverse complement strand
ACAACAACTTCGACCTGCTGCGCATCGCCTTCGCGGTTCTGGTGGTCTACAGCCATTGCTCCTCCCTCAAGCGCAGCGACTGGGAGCCGGTCGGCGCCATCCTGCATTACGGCTATGGCGGGACGCTGGCCGTCGATGCCTTCCTGGTCATCAGCGGCTTCCTTGTCACCCGGTCGTTGTGCGAGCGCAGCCTGGACGACTACGTGTTCGCCCGCATCGCCCGCGTCGTGCCGGGCTTGGCGCTGGTGACGCTGGCCGAGGTGTTCGTGATCGGACCGTCCTTTACCAAGGAGCGCCTGTGGATTTTTCTGAGCTACGTGGGGTTCCGGCACCTGTGGAACGTGTCGGTGTTCGGCCTGGACATGCAGCTTTACAGCGTGTTCCCCGACACCGACCCGCCCTGGATGATGAACGGCTCGCTTTGGACCATTCCCATCGAGTGCTCCTTCTACCTCGTGCTGCCGATGGCCGCCCTGCTGTCCGGGCTGCGGCGCTCGGTCGTGCCGCTGCTTCTCCTGAGCCTCGCGGCCTATCCGCTGGCCCGGCACTTTGGGCTGAGTGAGGCAGCGCCCGGCCCGTCGCTGTTTACCAACGTGTACGCCTTCCCGTTCATCGACCTGTCCAGCTACTTCTTGGCCGGCGCTGCGGCCTGGACGGCGCGCGGCCGCATCCCGTTCAGCCGGGGGCTGCTCGCGGTCAGCCTGATCGGGCTGTACGCCGCCGCCGGGGTATCGCTGCGCGACTTCGCCCTCAAGCTGTTCCTGCCCTATCTTGTGCTGTATGCCGCGATGGCAGGCGGGATCGGCAGCCGCCTCAAGCGCGCGGTGGGCGACCTGTCCTACGGCACCTACCTGTTCGGCTTCCCCGTGACGCTGTCGGTCATCGCCGTGGGCGGCGGGCTGTCGGTCCACCAGACGTTCTTTGCCGCCATCGCGATCACCCTGGCCTGCGCCTGGCTGTCCTGGCGCTATGTCGAGCAGCCCTGCCTGCGTCTCAAGACGCGAGTTAACATGCGGCGACGGTGACGGGCCGTGCGATTTCCGGCGTGGCCCTGCATTTTTTTAACCATTGCGAAACCAAAATGGTATAGGATAGCTCAATAAAGAGTTCGATGCCGCCGACCACCACCTCCGTGCAAAGGGGCCGCCGTGATCACAGTGAAGTTGCCTGAAGCCGCCAAGCCGGACCTCGCGCCTCCCCCTGCCATTTCCGCCGCTTCCAAGGATCGCCGCCGCCCGGGGCGTTCCGACCAAGCCAGCCCGCATCTGATCCCGCTGCTGCGGACGGGGGAGATCGAGGCCGCCGCGGCAACCGGCACGGGGGATGGACTGCCGTTCGACGACGCGCTGGCGCCCGCCAAGGGCATGGCCGTCGGCCTGCTTCTGAGCGTGCCGGTGTGGGCTGTGATCGGCGGGATCGTGTGGGCGGTGCTGTAACGGGCCGGACGCCTTAGCGCCGCCGCACGTCAAGCAAGACGCCCTCGGCGCGGAGCTGCTGCACCTCCGCCTCCGTGTAGCCAAGCCCGGCCAGCACGTCCGCGCCGTGCTCGTTGAACCGCGGCGGCGGGGTGCGGGCGCCGCCGGGCGTGCGGCTGAGCTTGATCGGCGTGCCGAGCGCGCGGTACGTGGCGCCGCCCTCCAAGGGCAGTTCCGCCACCATGGCGCGGGCGGCGGCCTGCCCGCCCCCCACCGCCTGGTCCACTGCCAGCACCGGCCCGGCCGGCACGCCCGCCCGCAGCAGCGCCTGGCACGCCGCCTGCCCGTCCTGCCCGGCGAAGGCGGCGTCGAGCTGCTCCGCCAGCGCCTCCCGGTTCGCGACGCGCCCGGCGTTGGCGGCGAAGCGCGGGTCGTCCGCAAGCTCCGGCCGGCCGATGTGGCGGCACAGCTTGCGGAACTGGCCGTCATTCCCGGCGGCGACGAAGATCTGCCCAGTCACCGTCGCGAACTGCTGGTAGGGCGCCAGGTTCGGGTGCGGGTTGCCCAGGGGCTGCGGCCGGACGCCGTTCAGGAAGAAGTTGGCGGCGTGCGGGTGCAGCAGCGCCATGCCGCAGTCGTGCAGCGTCATGTCCAGGTACTGCCCGCGTCCGGACGCCGCCCGCTCGTGCAGCGCCATCAGGATGCCGACGGCGGAGAACAGCCCGGTCGCCAGATCGACCACCGGCGTGCCGAGCCGCAGCGGCCCCGTCGAGGGATCGCCGTTCACGCTCATCAGCCCGGTCATCGCCTGCAGGATCGCGTCGTAGCCCGGCAGGCCGCCCAGCGGCCCGTCCGCGCCGAAGCCGGACACCCGGCAGTGGATCAGCCGCGGGAAGCGCGGTGCCAAGTCCGCCTCGTAGCCCAGGCCCCAACGCTCCATGGCGCCGGGCTTGAAGTTCTCGATCAGCACGTCAGCGGTCTCGATCAGGCGCAGCAGCACGGCGCGCCCGGCGGGCTGCCCCAGGTCAAGCGCGATGCCGCGCTTGTTGCGGTTGACCCCGATGAAGTAGCTGGCGTCCCGCTCGCCCGTCGCTTGCTCTCCCGTCTTCTGCTCCTGAAAGGGCGGCCCCCAGTCGCGCACCTCGTCGCCCTGCGGCGGCTCGACCTTGATGACCTCGGCGCCGTGGTCGGCCAAGATCATCGTGCAGTACGGCCCGCCCAGCACGCGGGTCAGGTCCACCACGCGCAGCCCGGCCAGCGCGCCGGGGGATGCGGCCAGGCCCTTGCCCGCGGTTGCAGTCGCTCCGCCATCCATCAAGCCGCCCTCCGCCAGGCCCAGGCGTCGCCCGGGCAGTTGCCGAGCATTTCGGCACAGACCGGGCTGCGCGGCAAGGCAAGCGGTCCGGCGGGCGCGAGGACTACCCGGCGCCGTTGGCCGCGCCGCGCGGGCCGCTCAGCATCATTCTGCGGAGCGTGTCCTCGGAGAGAGCGGAGCTTTGCTCCCGGAGAAAGCGAAGCTTTGCTCCACGCGCAGCAGACAGAACAATGCGTCCACAAGGAGTCCTAAGCAGGCATCGCCTGCTCGATCGCGGCCAGGATCGACCGGACGCGGAACGGCTTGCGCAGGTAGGCCTTGTAGCGCCGCGTCACGGCGGCGATGGCCTCCTCCGGCAGGGCGCTCATCACCACGACCGGAAGGGTGTCGGCGCTGCGATCCGCGGCCAGCGCGTGCAGCACGCCGGTGCCGTCAAGCACCGGCATCATGATGTCCAGCAGCACCAGGTCAGGCCGCTGCTCGGCGATATGGGCCAGCGCCTGCCGCCCGTTCGCCACGGTGGTGACGCGGAAACCCTCGTCGGTCAGGATGGCGTCGAGCATCTCGGCCACGCCGTACTCGTCATCGACGACCAGAACCGTCCGCACCGCGTCAGCCCGGGCCTGCCGGGCTGGGCAAGAAGCCGAAGGGCGCTTCCGGGCCGTCCGGCGGCCCGTCGATGGCGATGCCGCCGCGGCCGATCTGGTAGCTGCGGACCCTGGGATCGATCTGCGCGTCGCGCGCCTTGAAGACCGCCATCAGCCGGACCAGCGACGACCGGCGCTTTCCCAGGCGCAGGACGACGACGTTGTCGGCGACGCCGGACAGGTGGCTGTGCAGCGCCCCGGACGTGGGCAGCGTGCCGAACCGGCCGACGTTGCCGTCGATTTCCGAGATGAACAGGCTTGTGACGCCCAGAACGCGCAGCTCGTGCGCCAGGGTGTCGAACACGGCCGGCAGCCGGGACGGGTCCGGCGCCAGTTGCAGCAGCCCGGTCAGGCTGTCGATGCACAGCCGCCGCGCGCCGGTGCGGCGCACCGCCCGCATCAGGTCATGCAGCGCCGCGTCGAGCAGCCCCGCCGTGCTGGACCGCCACATCACCTCGACCTGGCCCGCGTCGATCAGCCCCGCCGCCGGCAGGCCGAGGGCGCGGGCCTTGGCGAGCAGCGCCTCCGGGCTGTCCGTGGTGCTGAACAGCAAGCCCGGCTCGGCCGCGCTGCATTCGCCGAGGACATGCAGCCCGAGCGTGGTCTTGCCGCTGCCGGGCGGCCCTTCCAGCACGGTCATCGAGTGCTGCGGCAGGCCGCCGCCGAACATGGCGTCGAGCGGAGGCAGGCCGGATGGAACCCGGGCGCCGCTGGGCTGGACGGCGCGGCGCGGCCGGGCCTGGCCCGCCTCGAACCGTGGGTGGACGCTGATGCCGGCGCCCGTGATGTCGAGCGCATGGCGGCCCAGCAGGTGGCCGGCCCCGCGGCGCTTCAGCACCTCCAGGTCCCGTTCGGAGCGCCAGCCGTACAGGCGGCTCCGCATGTCGATCACGCAATCGACCATGGTGTGCTCGGCCGTGACCTCCGTCTCGCTTTCTCCGGCGCTGCTCATCAGGAACATGGCGCAGTTGGCGACCGTCGCCTGGACCTGCAGCCCGTGGATGAACTTCTTGAACTCCAGGTCGGACCCGGCCTTGCGCTCGGCGGCGACGATGCCGTCCAGCACCAGCAGGGTGGCGTCGTACGCCTGCACCTCGCGCCGTAGTAGGGTCAGCAGGCCGCGCAGCCCGTCCGACTCCAGCACGGTGAAGGCGCTGACGTAGGAGATCCGGTCCGGGATCACCGCCGGGTCGAAGAAGGCCAGGCTGCCCATGTGCATGAGCATGCGGGCATGACTTTCGGCCAGCAGCGTGACATAGAGCGCGCGTCCGCCGGAGCGGGCGTGGTGGAAGCACATCTGGTTGGCGAGGATCGTCTTGCCGGTGCCGGGCCGGCCCTGGACGATGGTGATACCCCCGGGGATGAACCCTCCAGCCAGAATCGCGTCCAGACCTTCGATGCCGCTGCGGATCTGGTTGGGCAATACGTCCTCATGCTGGGCGGGGCTGGCTATCCGGAAGTTGTACCCTGGCGATGCGGAAGCCGCACGCTGAAAGTCGAGCCTTGGCCCAGATCACTTGAAACTTGAACAGCGCCGCCCATCGCGGCGGCCAGGCGGCCCGCCACCCACAGGCCAAGCCCGTAGCCCGGCTGCTGCTGCCGCGACACCGCACGCTCGAACCGGGAGAAGATGCGCGCCTGGTCGGTGACGCTGATGCCGATGCCCTGATCGCGCACATCGAGCGCCACCCAGCCCTGCTCCTCCCGGAGGGACACGCTGATCGGCTTCTTGCCCCCGTACTTGACCGCATTCGACACCAGGTTCTCGACGATCTGCTGCACCGCCAGCTCATCCCACATGCCCTCCAGCGCGTCGGGCGCCAGAAGGTCGATGCGGGACCCGGCCCGCTCCGCATAGGGTGCCAGGTCCTCCACCATGCCGCGCAGCAGCGCCGCGATGTCCACCTCGGCCCACTCGACGCGGAACGTGCCAGACGACAGGCGGGAGATGTCGAGCATCGAGTCGCAGCGCTTGACGTAGTGCTGCACCACACGGTCCAGCCGGGCCAGGCCGGCGGCGATGGGGTCCGGCGTGCCCGCCTGCCGCTCCCCCGCCTGCCGCTCGATCATGCGGCGCATCGACTGCACCGTCATCAGCAGCGGCGTCAGCGGGTTGCGCAGCTCATGCGCGGCGATGGAGATGAACTCGTTCCGTGCCTGCACGGCCTCCCGGAGCTGCGCCACCTCCTGCTGCAAGGCGGCGATGGCGAGCCATGGGTCAGCCTGCGCGATGTCTCCGCGGTGCGTCACGAAATTGATCGCCCATGAAAATTCTATCCATGAACATAACAAATGTCATATTGCGACGCAAGAACAATTATTGCGACAACAGGGAGCAGATCGGCCGCTCCCCGGCAGCGCGTCTCAGATGTAATGCTCCGCCAGCGGGGCGAAGCCGTTGAAGCGCTGGCTAGCATAGGTCGTGACGTAAGCGCCCGTGGACTCGATCTGCACCCGGTCGCCGCAGCGCAGCGCCAGCGGCAGGCGGTAGTTGGCCCGCTCGTACAGGATGTCGGCGCCGTCGCAGGTCGGTCCGGCGATCGCGACCGGCCCGGCCTCCGTGCCGTCATGGTCGGTCTTGAACCGGTACTTGATCGACTCGCCCTCCGTCTCCGCCAGGCCGCCGAACCGCCCGATGTCGAGATACACCCAGCGCACCGGGTCCCCCTTCGCCTTGTGGCAGACCAGCACCACCTCCGCGCTCACCACCCCGGCGTCGCCGACCAGGAAGCGGCCCGGCTCCACCAGGATCTCCGGCAGGTCGTTGCCGAAATGCTGGGTCATCGCGCGCATGATCGCGTCGGCGAAGCGGTCGATGCCGGGGATCTCGTCGCGGTAGCGCACGGGGTAGCCGCCGCCGAGGTTCACCATGCGGAGGTTGACGCCGGCCGCGGCCAGGTCGGTGAACAGCATGGCGACCCGGCCGATCGCCGTCTCGTAGCTGCCGGTCGTGGTCTGCTGGCTGCCGACGTGGAACGACAGGCCGTAGGGGTCAAGGCCCAGCTCGCCCGCGCGGACCATCAGCTCGCGCGCCGTCTCGACCGTGGTGCCGAACTTGCGGGACAGCGGCCATTCCGCGCCGTCGTTCTGCACCAGGAGGCGGCAGTACACCCGTGCGCCGGGCGCGTGCTCGGCCAGCTTCTCCAACTCCTCCATGCTGTCGAAGGCGAACATGTCCACCCCGGCCTCGTGGGCACGCCGGATCGCAGACACCTTCTTGATGGTGTTGCCGTAGCTGATGGCGGCGGGCTGGGCGCCGGCGGCCAGGCAGAACTCGATCTCCTCGAACGACGCCGCGTCGAAGCTGCTGCCGAGGCCGACCAGGCGCTGCAGGATTGGCGCCGCCGGGTTGGCCTTCACGGCGTAGTAGACGCGCGCGAGCGGCAAGGCGCTCAGCAGCGCGCGGTAGTTCTGCTCGACGCGGTCCACGTCGAGCACGAGGCAGGGGGTGGCCGGCACGTGGTCGGCCAGGTACGCTGCGATCTTAGGGGTCATCGCGCCTAGTCTCCAGGGTCAGACGCCCCGGCGATGCGGGGGCGTGCCCACCGGGCAGTGCCGGCAGGCGGGTTGACGGAACGGTCGAACGAACCAGCGGAAGCGAGGTGTGCCAGAACGCTTGACGTCGTTGCGTAACCCCAGGGGCCAGAGGCACGTGCGTTGCTGCGTGGACGCGGAAATAGGACCCCACCCCCCCCTGCGCAAGAGAAAAATCCGCTTGAGCCGCGATTATTCTCAAGCAAGTTCATGGGTTAGGAACCGTTGGCTTTCTGACGGATAAACAAGGCATTAACGTGTCGCCGCAACAGACTGCTTTGGTTGAGGAGTTTCAGCAATGAAGCCCACCGATCCACCGCCCGCCACAGCACCGCCCGCGTCCGCCGTCCCCCACCGCGCGCCGGCCTCCACCGATCCCCGCGCCGACGCGGCGGGGCCGGGCATCGAATCGGCGCGCCTCGTGCTGGAGCCGTGCGCCGCGGCCCTTGGGCGCCTTGCGGAAGGGCCGGCGGACATCCCGTGGCCGGGCTGGAAGGCGGTGCTGAGGCGCGTGTTCATCGAGATGCTGACCGACCGCGTGTCCCTCGTCGCCGCCGGCTGCGCGTTCTACGCGACGCTGGCGCTGTTCCCGGCGATCTCCATGCTGATCTCGGTCTACGGCCTGCTGTTCGACCCGGCCACCGTGGAGCCGCAGCTTGAAGTGCTGCGCGACCTGCTGCCGCCGTCGGCCTGGCAGCTCATCTCGGAACGGGTGCACATGCTGGTCAGCAAGCCGCCGGGGTCGCTCGGCCTGCACCTGCTGTTCAACACGGCGGTGACGCTGTGGAGTTCAGCGACCGGCACGAAGTCGATCATCGCGGCGCTCAACGTCGCCTATGAGGAGCGGGAGCGGCGCGGCTTCCTGCGGTTCCAGGCGCTGTCGTTCGCCATCACCATCATGGGAATCCTGAGCGCCGCCATCGGGCTGTCGCTGCTGGTCGGGCTTCCTGCCGTGCTGGCCGGGCTGGGGATCGCCGAGCACCAGACGGTGCTGATCCGCATCGCGAGCTTCGTGCTGCTGGTGCTGGCGATCCTGGCCGGCTTGTCGTTGCTTTACCGTTACGGCCCGTCGCGGGAGCGTCCGCGCTGGCGGTGGGTGACGCCGGGTTCGGTGGTGGCGACGGTGCTGTGGGTGCTGGTGTCGGCGCTGTTCTCGTTCTACGTGGCGCAGTTCGCGACGTATGACGCAACCTATGGCCCGCTCGGCACCGTGGTGGGCGTGATGATGTGGTTCTTCGTCACCGTGTACGCCGTCCTGCTGGGCGCGGAGCTGAACGCGGAGCTGGAGCTGCAGACCTCGCGCGACAGCACGGACGGGCCGCCGCGGCCTATGGGCGCCCGTGGCGCGTATGTGGCCGATCACGTCGCCGAGGATTGAGCGGCCCGTCCCGGCCGGGGTGGTTCTCTAGGCGGTCCTCCGGCGCCTCCGCCACCTCCTCTGGCACCCTCATGCTGACGGCCGCCAGCGTCACGTCGCCCACGCCCTGGTCCACCATGCCGAGCCGGGCGGCGGCGCCGCGGGACAGGTCGATGATGCGGTGGGGCCTGGGCGGCAGGCGGTCGTTGACGGTGACGACCACGCTCCGCCCGGTGTCCCGCAGGGTGACGCGGACGCGGCTGCCGAGCGGCAGGTTGGGATGCGCGGCGGTCAAGGCGTTCTGGTCGAACCGCTCGCCGCTGCTGGTGAGCCGGCCCTGGTGCCAGGCGCCGTACCAGGAGGCCTCCCCGCTTTCCTTCCATCCCTTGCCGTCCCGCGCCGTGCCCGCCCAACGGTCCTGTGCGCCCTCGGCCGTGCCGGCCAGCAGCATGACGGACGCGACCATGGGGGGCAGGAGGGCGGCTGACAGGTTCATGCAAGGCCTCGTTGAGTTGTGCAAAGGGCATTCAACCCATCCGCCGGCAAAGATCAACCCAGTAAAGTCCCACGATCCGTAAAAATCGTTTTTACGTTTGAGGATTGTTCTTGGTTGCCGTGCGGAAAACCCATCGAAGCTCGAAGTCTTGGCCAATTAAAAAGACTACAACGTTTTATCTAGACTGTCGCTGGTTTGCTTATAAATGTGATTGGTACTACTAAGCTTCTACAACGCTGGGCAAATAGAATGAAGTATTAAGCTTGACCTCGGCAGGTGCGCCGGAGTTCCAGGCAAAGGCCCAGGCCTCCGGCTTCTGCCGCTCAGCGGATCAGGCCGGCCAGCGGGCTGCTCGGCTCCGCGCCCATGCGGCGCGGCATGCGCCCAGCGAGCCGCGCGTGCCGCCCGGCCTCGACCGCCGCCTTCATCGCCCGCGCCATGCGGACGGGGTCCTGCGCATGGGCGATGGCGGAGTTCAGCAGCACGGCGTCGCAGCCGATCTCCATGGCGATGGCGGCGTCGGACGCGGTGCCCACGCCCGCATCGACCAGCACGGGCACGCCCGCCCCTTCGATGATCATCGACAGCATCGCCGGGTTCTGCACGCCGAGGCCGGAGCCGATGGGGGCGCCAAGCGGCATGATGGCGACGCAGCCCATCTCCTCCAGCCGCTTGGCGGCGAGCGGGTCGTCGGAGCAATAGACCATGACGTCGAACCCGTCGCGGATCAGCGCCTCGGCCGCCTCGAACGTCGCGGGCATATCGGGGTAAAGGTGCGGCGGCGGCCCCAGCACCTCCAGTTTCACCAGGCTCCAGCCGCCGGCCTCCCGTGCCAGCCGCAGGGTGCGCACGGCGTCGTTCGCGGTGTGGCACCCGGCGGTGTTGGGCAGGTAGGTGTAGCGCTTGGGGTCCACGTGGTCTTGCAGCATGGGTGCGCCGCGGTCCGACAGGTTCACCCGGCGCACCGCGACCGTCACCATCTCGGCGCCCGACGCCTCGATGGCCTGGGCGGTCTCCTCCAGGCTCTTGTACTTGCCGGTGCCCACGACCAGGCGCGAGCGGAACTGCCGCCCGGCCACGGTCCAGGCGTCCTCGCCAAGCCGGACGTCGTCATCCCGCAACAGGGTGTCCATGTCAGCCGCCTCCAATGAAATGAACGATCTCGATCTGGTCGCCGGCGCCGAGCGGGGTCACGTCGTATTGCGAGCGGGACACGATGGCCTTGTTGCGCTCGACCGCCACCTTGCGCGGGTCGAGGCCGAGCGCACCCAGGAGCGCCGCCACGGTGTGGCCCGGCGGGATGGCGCGCGGCTCGCCGTTCACGGAGATGTCGACCATGCCGGCAATATG